>CAZJDG010000008.1:1025-13739 GCA_964544725.1 Candidatus Woesearchaeota archaeon
ATCCACATTATCTAAAGCAGTTGCTCCTAAATCAGTATAAACTTCATCAACTCCAATATAAATTACTGAAGTTCCATTTAATGTAATCACTGGAGCCGTTGTGTCAAGAACAGTTATTGTAAGCTCAATTTCTTGTGCAACGGGATTTGGATCAGGTGGGGAACTACTTACTCTATCTGCATCAACAGTGATTGTTCCAATATATGTTCCTACCGCTTGATCAGATGGGATATTAAGAGTTATAGTTATCTCCGAACTTGTATCTCCTGAAGCTAAAGTTGAGGGAGTTGTTCCAACAACAACATTTGAAGAACTTAGAGTATTTGACCCTGAAATAAGATCAGAAACTACCCCTCCAAGATTAATCAAATCAGATTGTGTGTTAAGATAATCTGCAAATATGGTAAATGTAAAAGAATCTGAATTCCCTTGACCTACATTTGTTACATATGTGGAGGGATTTAAAACAACTGCTGCACTCGCCAAACTTGCAAATAAGAATACTGATAATACGAATGTAGTCAATAAACCAAATATTTTCGATTTCATTTTGTAATCATTCCGCAGTTACATTGGTTTATAAAGATTTCTATTATTCAAAATATAGTTAATTTTCTTAGAAAAATTAGTCTTTCTCGTCGGTTAAATCTTGCAATTCTTTTTGGTCTTCAATAAGTTTCTTCTTTGCTTCGATTATTTTCTTTTCTTTCTCGGTTAATTCTCCTTTCCCTTCCTTTCTAATTTTTGCGATTTCTTCTTGTGCTTCTTTGATTTTTTCTTCGGCATCTTCTATAAGTTCTCTATCACTTTGAGGACTTCCACTAGATTTTCCACCACTATGTAAAAAATGCATCTTTGGCATATGTAATTTTCCCTTCTTAGCTAATACAACTCCTCCAGAGAATAAGACTATAACTACTAACCCTCCTATTATATATAATAGATTTTTAGATAAGAAATCTCCAGTACCAGATACTACTAAGCCCACGATTCCAGGTTCGTTAAATTCTTCTTCTGCAACTTCCTCAGCAACTTCAGTATCATTTACTTCGGTAACATTTACTTCCACTACTGGTGCTTTAACATAATCTGAAATATTTTTGCCATTTGGGAAAACTTCAATGTTAATTACTTCTCCAGCAATAAAATTTTCCCTGAAATCCTTAGAAGCTGCGATGCTTCCAGTAGCTAAATCTTTGACAAGAACAGCTAAATCAAACGAATTATCTTCAGATGCAAAAACAATTTGAGCATCTCCATTCTTGTCAGATAAAGTCACCGCTGTGTCTAGTGCTGAAAATCCTGTGATATCAGGATCCATGAATGTTACACGAATCTCATAACCAGGAATAGTTTTAATATTTATCTCAGTTGTATATGCTGAAACGAAATTCATGATGAATAACATCAGTAAAATCGAAATAAAAAATTTGTTTTTCATGTTTACTCTCTTTTTTTGTAAAGAATAATAGAAAAAATAGTTTATAAAGTTTGTTGAGAGCGATTGGGCATACGCGTCGCCTAAGAAGAGAGAAGGGAACAAAAGTGATTAGGCAGCCATTACGCGCGATTCCCATACGCATCGGGAAGACGGGCATCGCGAGAGAAAGAATAATGGAAACGTCTCTCCTAAGAAGAGGGAAGAAAAGGTTTAAATATCATTATTCGTATATTTGTGCATAAAAGAGAAGATGCTTAAATCAAAAGATAACACAGTTGGCGCATGGGCTTTTGTTATGGGAGTTGTTCTTGCAATTGCGATTGGACTTTCTACAACTGCAGTTCCGTTATCTTTCCTTACCGCTTATAGCGCGCAAATTTATGCAATTCTAGTTATCTTGGGGATCACTGTAGGATTCATGAATGTTACAGGAAAAGATACTCAAACTTTCTTGCTAGCTGGAACAGTATTAGTAATAGTTAGCAGATTTGGGATGGATGGAGTTACGGGATCTTTAATAGGGATAGGAGTTGGTGATGCGGTGTCTTCTGTGTTTGGTGCATTAATTTCTTTATTCGCACCGGCAACAATTGTTGTAGCATTAAAAACAGTTTTCAGTATTGCTAAAGTCTAATCAAAATGGTAATAAAAACAGGAGCTTAAAAAAATGAAAGGCCTACCTTTATACAAAGAATATTTTTAGAATTTAATTAATAGTGCTAAAACAAGAATTATTTTTTGAAAATTAAATCAGTCAATTTTTCTGCCAAAGTTTTCTTTTCAGCTTTTGGGGCTTCAACGGGATTAGGGATTGATTTACCTGAGGATTCTACTTGATAATCTGTCATTGGTCCTGGCCATTCTCGATATTTTATGTGATAATCTGCCATTTAAAATTAATTAATAATCAAACCTATCTTTTTCTTCTTTCTTAGGTTCTGGTTCTTTGTGTATTGTCGCAAAAGAGGGTGTTGCAATAACAATATTTTCTCCGAAGCCCCCAATGCTTCCTTCAAGAGCTTCAACTGTTTTTTTGATTTTGGAAACAGCTCTTTTCAATTCAATTGAGTCTTTTTGTTTCAAAACTTTAATATCAACAATTGCAATTGTGTAGCCTTCTCTTAAGACATTAAGAATTTGATTAACATCATCATATTGTTTTAAGTTAAATAATTTTACAAGAACTTTTTTATCTTTTTTCTCTTGACCTAGGTCTATTTCTAAATATTCGTCGCCAAGGGACTCTTCAGAAGCACCTGAAATTATATTTCTTATCTTATCAAAAACCATATTAACCAGACATAGAAGAGATTTATAAAGATTTCGCAACTTTTTTCGTTATTTCTTATCTAATACTTCTGACCTTAACTTTTCTAAATCTTCACCTAAAGAATTTTCTTGTTTCTCGAGGGCGCCTACTCTTAACTCAATAAGTTTCTCCTTATTTGAAAGTTCATCTTTGATTCTGTTTTTATCTGATTTTACCATCAATTGTCCAACTATTTTGAAAACTTCTTCTCCTGCACTTTCAAGTTCGCTTAAAGCTGATTGAGTCTCAGATAATTCGAATTGGAATGATTGCTTTTGCATCATCACATTCTGCATATTCTGTTCCAGCATCTGTATTTCTTGTATTTTTTTATTGTTTTCTTCCATTTTCTAAATTGCTTTTACTTTTTTAGATTTCATTCTTGACTTGAAAAAGATTTTGCTTCCACAATGGGTGCAAACGAATCTCTTATCAAGGTCTTTATGGGCAATCTTCTTCGCACATTTGAAACATTTGTAGTTTACCATTTTATTCTAAATAATATGTATTTGATGCGAATTTTTTCTCGCATTTGGAACATTTCCATATTCCTTTTGAAAGCCTTTTGACTCCTTCCTTTTCACAGAAAGGGCATTTTTGTTTTTTTCGTTGTTTTACTTCTACTTTTACAACATTGGCTCGAATTTTTTTTCCGTATCTTGCGCCGAATCTTGCTGCTGATAATGATTTTTTCTTTTTTGTGGGCATTTTGTTATTTCCGTTAACTCAATGGGGCTGCCCGGATTTGAACCGGGGTCGTCAGGTCCCAAACCTGAAAGGCTACCAAGCTACCCCACAGCCCCTTATAAAGACAACCTAGGTTTTCTTTATCAAACTTTCCTTTCCAAAAGGGACTGTTTAAATTTATAAAGCTATTTCTTTTCTTCCTTGACTTCAGCAGCTTCCTTAGCTGCTTCTTCCTGTTTAATTAATATGTCTTGCTTTGTTTTTACCACTGCATAAAATTCATCTAATTCTTTTTTCTTTTCTGGAGAAGTTTCAGTCATTTCCCCTTGGATTTCCTTATCGTATTTTCCTTCGTCGATTTCTTTTTCAATTTCAAAAGGAGATTTGCTTTCAATTAAGATTCCAAGGGTTCCGCAAGTTCCAACAACAGTTTTAACTGCAGCTTTAAGATCTTTTGAGAGCATGTTTTGCATTTTTGCTTTTGAAACTTTGATTATTTGTTCTATTGAAGCGTTTGAAACTTTGATTTTTTCTTGAGCTGGAGATCCTTTTTCAATTTTTAATTCTCTTTTAATTAATTGTGAAACAGGAGGTGAAAAAACTTTAACTTCAAACTCTTTTGTTGTCGTGTTAACTTCTAATTCAACTGGAACTTTAAGTCCTTTGAATTCTTTTGTAGCTTCATTTACTTTTTGAATAACTTGTCCGATGTTAATTCCTGCTGGTCCAAGTTTCTGACTAAGAGCTGGCCCTGGAGACATACTTCCACCTTCTGCTAAAATTTTAATTTGCATATAAAGACAACCTCCGGTTTTCTTTATCAAACTTTCCCCTGAACTTGCGCTCATGGCTGATTATCATTCTTCGTCCTCCTCATCTTCTCTCCTTATAACTTTAACGTTATCCACTTTGACTGTAACGGGGAAAGAAACTACTGCCCCAAGTAAACTTACAACGACATCCTCTTTTTGCTTGTCTACCCTTTGAACTTTTGCTTTTTCTCCTTTGAAAGTTGACCCAATCATTTCAACAATATCTCCTTCTTTTATTGAGATTGCTTCTACTGATGGTTCAATCATGTCTTTAATTTCCTCATAACCAATTGTTTTTCCAATAATTCCTTTTACATATGGTAAGTTGAAAACTGATTCTTCGGCGCTTTCTCTGTCTTCTGCTTCTAAAAGAACATATCCTCTAAGTCCGTGTGGGCGAGAAACTGAATATACATTAAGTTCTTTCTTTTCGGCTCTTTCTGAAATCATGTCTACGGCTCTTTCTTCTTTGTTTGTTTGTACTTTAATAATAAAAATCATTTTATTTTTAGCTCCGCTAAGTCCTAATATCTAAGGAGTAATAATATTACTTAAAAATTTGGGTTTATAAAATTTTCTTATTCTTCCCAAAGCGCCGTATCTGGATGGAAAGCATACCATGCAAACCAGAAATCTCTTTCCTTCACAATTTCTTCTCCAGTATCTAAATTAGTGATTTTTATGATTCCAGAATCATCTCTTTCTAGTTTTATGTTTGTTCCTCCTACAATATCTTCAATTGTTCCTTCCGCAATTAAATCATCTTCTTGATAGGCCTTGAATTCTTCGTTAACTTCAATTCCGAATATCACTGTCTTAGAATGTATTCTGTCATCGCTATTGTCAACCGGGAATATCAAGTAACTGTCTTCGTAATAATTTCCATAAGGATCGGTCCCATAACTTCTGCTCATTCCAGTATTTTGACTTAGTACTTCTGCGTCTGGGTTATTTTTTTTATAGTCCCTCCAAACAACCGTATCTACAGATAGTTCTTTTAGTTCATAACCTGTTAGTTCGCCGACAATTGCGTTTCCATCAATTTGTTGCCAGTAAGTATCTGTTTTGTCGTCATACATAACTAAATTAGAATTGAACAATTTCCCAGATGTTCCAAACTTTACAGGTTCTCCATCAAGAACTCTGAAGTATGCAATTCCTGAACCACAAAGAGGACAATAAGTAACTGCAATTGGATCTCCTGCAACAACATCATTTGCGATTTCATGCCAAACTAAAATTTGCAATGGATAAACTCTTTTCACATTTTTGTGTTCTAAAACTAAAACTAATTCGTTGTCTTCAATCCATTCATCTGCATCAGAAACAGAAACAAATTTTATATTGTTCTCATCTAAAGCAGGAATTCCTTGATCAACTCCAATCCCTCCTTTTCTGGGACCTCCCCCTCTAATTTTAGAAGGATCAACCGTATATTTCTCTCCAGAAGCAGTTTCCAAAATTTCGTTTGTGTTTGCCGTGAATTGTGCACTTAATTGACTAAAATCTTTGTTTGGATCAATTAATTCTGAAGGCATTTCGTTTTGATCAAGACTATAATCAGGAGTTTTTGGGACCAATGGAATTTTATTCTCGAACAAAATACTATTAAAGAAAAAGATTCCAAAAATAGCTAACGCTGCAATTACTCCTACCACAATATATCGTGACATTTTTGATTTTTTCATTTTTACGAGAATATTCTAAAGACAAAAAGAAGATAATACAGGGAAATTCCCAACATAATCAATCCGGCGATTAGATTTATTGCCCTTCTGTTTTTCGTTAAAAATTTAATTACCTTCCTACTCCATTGGTCAGAAATTATTGAAAAGGCTAGTAAAGGGGTTGCCATTCCAAATCCGAAGAAAATGAAATTCAATAAGTTAACAAAGAAATCTGTTGTTGATGTGCTTATAGCAAATAAAACGACTAATGAAGCAGGGTTACATGGGAGAACAATTCCTCCAAAAAATATTCCAAATAAGAAAGAACTTAGTAATGGATTTTTTAAAGTTGGTGAAGATACTTTTGGAAATAGATTGGAAAAATCATAATTAAAAATTAAAAATAAACTTACTACTCCCAAAATTACAAACGCAATTGGAGAAATTATTGAAATTGTACTTGTTAACGAAACTTCAAGGATTTTTGTAAAAATTAATCCCACAATAAAAAGAGAAGTTATCACTCCCAAAGTCACTGAAAGACCTAGTTTAAGAAATGAATGTTTACTTTTTGGACTCATCTGTCCTGCAAGATATGCTAAAAATCCTGGGTATAGTGGGAGAACGCAAACTGCTCCAAGCGGGGCGAATAATCCTGCAAGAAATGAAATAAAAAAATTGACTAACATTACAGGCTACAGCCTTCAATTTCTGTTTTTAGTTCTAATGATTTTTTAACGCCGTTCCTTAATTTTTTTGATGTTCCATCGGGGCAAATTAATACCACTGGAGCTTGAGGAGCATTTACAAATCCAATCCCAAATTCGTCAATTAAAGCTTGAGTAAGGTCGGGGGGAGAAACAACATAAATCCAATTGAAGCCATTTCTTTCAGTATGGCTCTGAACTCTATCTTCATCTTCATTTGGATCAGTATTTAAAGAGATTGAAATTACCGAGTCTCCAAGTTCATCATGAAGTTTTTTTATTTCTTTTTGTTGGCTTGTGCAAGTTGGACACCAAACTGCAAAACTTTCAAGTAAAATTGGTTTTCCTTCAAAGTCACTCAATCTAAAATCTTCTTGGGTATTAACATCTTTCAAAACTGTATAAATCCATTCTAATTCAAAGATATTTCCTTCTTCTAGGACCAGCTTCTCGGTAGACCCATTGTTAAAAAATATAAAAAATCCAGCTATTGCTACGAATAATATTGCTACTAAAATTGATACCTCTTTTCTTACCATATAAAAACATAAGTCATAATTATTGAGATTATGAATCCAACAAGTCCTATAATTAAAATTCCTAACGCTGAAACTTTTGTAGTCATTTCAAACTCTTTCCTTGTTGGTTTTTTTAGAACACTCCAAACCCTTTTACACTTAAGTAAAAAGGATTTTGTAGATACTAAACTGCTTTTAATCATTAATTAGATAGAAAGAATTGCTTTATAAAAATTATGGAAAGCTAAACTCTTATTTCTAGCATTTCTGCAGATTTGTGAGCGTCCACTGTTAAATTACTCACTAAAATTTCTGGATTGAAAATATCAAAAGTAGGAACTTCAGAATAAGCAGCTAAATTTTTTCCTTCTTCGTATCTCTTAAGAATTGGAACATTATTTTCGAAACCTAAAAGAACATAGTCATCAGATAAATCACCATTTCTTCTGTCCCATGAAATATTAAAAACAGCTCCAAATTGGTAAGCGCCTATTTCTTGGGCAATTTTTTCTCTTTCCATTTTATTTAAAAAATTCTATTCCGAGTTCATCTTCAATTTCTGAGTGTCTTAAATCTTCAATTGAATCTCCGTGACCTAGAATCTGTGCGCTTTTAACTCCTGTAACTATAATTAATACCCTTATTGATTTATCCATGTCTGGAGAAATTTGTGCCCCCCATATTAATTTTGCATCGTCGCTTAATTTGGTTCCTACTTCTTCAACAATTATCTTACATTCATCTAAGCTCATATCATTTCCTCCAATGATATTTATTAGGGCACCTTTTGCATTTGAAATGTCTACATCAAGAAGAGGATTGTTAATCGCCCTTCCCACTGCTTCAATAGCTCTTTGCATAGTGTCAGATTCGCCCATTCCAATTAGGGAAACTCCCCCATCAACCATAACTGCCTTAATATCTGCAAAATCCAAGTTTACTAGGCCTGAAGTTGTAACAAGTTCCGTGACTCCTTTAACTGCATTTGTTAATATTTCATCGGCAATCTTGAAAGCTGTATGTAAAGGTAATTCTGGAGCTAATTCGAGAAGTTTATCATTAGGGATTACTATTAATGTGTCAACCACAGATTCTAATTTTTCTAAACCATTCATTGCGTTTTCAATTCTTTTTCTTCCTTCAATTGTAAAAGGTAAAGTTACAACTCCAATTGTTAAAGCGCCTTGTTTTTTAGCTACACTTGCAACTATTGGAGCTGCACCAGTTCCAGTTCCTCCTCCTAAACCACAAGTAATAAAAATTAAATCACTTCCCGCAAGTTTTTTTCTAATTTCCGACTCCGATTCTCTTGCAGCTTCTTCCCCTATCTTAGGATTACTTCCCGCTCCAAGTCCTTGGGTTAATTCACGGCCAATAAGAATTTTTTGGTCTGCGTTAGCATATAATAAATCTTGAGCATCAGTGTTTATTGCGATAAGTTCCCCTCCACGAATTCCAATTTCCTTCATTCTATTTAGAGAATTATTTCCTCCGCCACCGACACCGACCACTTTGATTTTTGCGGATTGTTTTTTCAGAAGTTCTTCTAATTCTTGGTCGATGCTTTTCACTTCTGATTGAAGGCTCTGAATAGAATTGTTAGACGAATAAATTTCCTCCATGTGGGAGATAGCTATTATCTATTTATAAGAATTATTGTGATTTTGAGGATTCATCCTTTTTATCCTCTTTTTCAAGTTTTTTATCTTCTTTAGAGATTTCTTTTGCTTCCATTTCCAATCCGAATAATTCTTTGAATTTTTCTTTAAAAATTTCCATAAACTTAACAAATTGTTTATCTGCAAAAATAGTCAATTTTTTTTCTTTTATTTCAAAATCAAAATTCCTCTTGAATAAGAAATTAATGAATGATTTTGTTTTTTCGTTTAAATCGTCAACTTTTCTTAATACTTTTAAATTATAAATTACACCTTTTCCTGCGATAGGATTGTTGAAATCAACTCTTACCCTTCCTCCCGATGCAGATAAGATTTTTGCGATTCTTCCGTCAAAATTGAACATGAATCCAGGAATAGGATTAATATTTTGTTCCCTAAAAACTCTCATAGGCATTAATTGAATTAACTTAGGGTCTCGATTTCCAAATGCTTTTTCTGAGGGGAGTTCAATTTCATAGTTTTCAGGTTTGTCAGATTTTCCAATTAAAAAATCTTCTACTCCTTTTAGAAACATTCCTTCACCCAACGCAAAAATAAATGGTTTTGGTTCAAGGTCCAAATTACTTTTTTTCAAATCTTCTTTAATATTTGAATCAAAAATTTCTCCGTCCTTTACTTTTGCTGTAAACTCAACTTCAATAAAATCTTTTTTCTTTAACATTCTAATTTTTTATTAAAAACGTTTATAAATCTATTTTTTTTGGTAAGTTTATGGTTTTAAAAATAGTTAATGCTACTGAAATTAAATCTGGGACTAATATTATCGTTGATGGTATTTCTTGCACAGTTCGAAGTATTGACATTAGTAAGACTGGGAAGCACGGGCATGCGAAATGTCGAATTGAAGCAATAGGGATAATTAATGGACAGAAAAAAGTTTTTGTTGTGCCTGGACATGAGAGAGTTGAAATTCCAAATGTTGATAAAAGAAAGGCGCAAGTTCTTTCAATTGGAGATAATGTAAGCGTTATGGACCTTGAAAGTTTTGAAACTTTAGAAATTCCATGTGATCCAGAATTGAAAGGGCAATTAGAGGCGAACTCGAATGTGGAGTATTGGGATGTAGAAGGTGAAAAAATAATTAAGAGAAAAGTATAATGGCAAAAATTTTAGAAGCACAAAATAGATTATTTAAGAACGTTTTTGTATGTAAGAACTGTCAGAACAAAATGAAAGCAGATCATTTAAAAGTCTTGGAAGGTAAAATTAAATGTAGAAAGTGTAAGAAGAAAGCCTTCCGACCTTTGAAAAAGAAGTGAGATTTTATTAAAAAATGAGTTTAATTATTTATGACATAGTCTTTTTAATAGCCTTTGCTGTATTTGTCTCTGTATTTTTGTATACAAGGAAACATAATTTGAAAAGAGAAGGGTTATTATTTTTATATAAAGCACGATGGGGAATTAAGTTAATTGACTATGTTGGAACTAAGAGTCCTCGGATGTTCAAGTTTCTTAGTTATATTTCAATTACAGTAGGATATTTCTTGATGGCTGCGGCGTTTTATTTGGTGTGGGGAATTCTTAGAATTTATTTGTTTAACCCTGAAGCTGTAAGGCAAATTAAAGTGCCTCCCATAACTCCAATAGTTCCCTACATAGATAAGATAGTGCCTAATTTAGGATTGCCTCCTTTTTATTTCATCTATTTTATAATAGTTATAGCGATAATTGCAATCACCCATGAATTTGCACACGGTATTTTTGCAGCATACAACAAGGTAAAAATAAAATCAACAGGTTTTGGATTCTTTCCATTCTTCTTGCCAATCTTTTTAGCAGCATTTGTTGAGCTTGATGAAAAACAAATGGGAAAGAGAAGTATCTTTGGACAGTTAGCAGTTTTGTCCGCCGGAACTTTTGCAAATATTTTAACGGCAATATTTTTCTTCGTAATTTTATTAGGATATTTTTCCGTTGCATTCACACCATCAGGAGTTGTTTATGATGTGTATCCTTATTCTATCGTAGAAGTTTCAGGAATTACTATGATTAATGGAATAGTATTAAATAATCCAACCTACTCTGAAATTTTAGACCTAGCAAACGAAGAAGGGTTCAATAAAATAAAGTTCGATGGAACAGATTATTTAGCTACTACAAATATTTTAGAAGATCAAACCAACAATGAAGGAGTGATTCGCCTTTATTATGACGCCCCGGCAATAAATAATGATTTAGAGAGCATTATTTTGAAAATTAATGGGGATCAAATAATGAACATCCCAGATCTTGAATCAAGTTTATCTGAATATTCTATGGGAGATGAAATAATTCTAACAGTTTTAAATGATGACGGAGAACAATTGGATAGGGAAATTATTTTAGGAGACCATCCTAAAAAAGATAAAGCTTGGTTGGGAATTGGATTTTCAGAACCTATACCTAGATCGGGATTGCTTGGAAAAATTTATACTTCCCTTTCATTCAAAGACAGGAATATTTACTATGAGGAAAATGTTAAAGAATTTAGTTTATTTTTCTATGACTTCCTTTGGTGGATTATTTTAATTAGTTTTGGTGTAGCTTTACTTAACATGCTCCCAGTTGGAATTTTTGATGGGGGAAGATTCTTCTATCTAACTATTTTAGCAATAACTGGAAAAGAAAAAATAGCAAAGAAAGCGTTCTTATTTTCTACATACTTTTTCTTGTTTGTAGTATTAGTCTTAATGTTTTTTTGGGTTAAGAGTTTGTTCTTTTAGATTAAATATCAATAACGCCTTCTTTTGTTAAAGCTGCGAATCTTATTCCAACTGGTAAATTAATCAATGCAGAAATTAAAGCCATGTGTTCTTTTCCATCCCCAGAAGCAATGGATAAAGCAACTTCCATTCCATTTACTTTTCCTTTAAGCTTTTTTGAAATTTCGTCTCGTAGATCTTTTATTTTTTTGTTTAAATCTATCTGTATAAATTCAAATGGTTTTTCTGTTTTAAACTCTTTTGCAGAATCATTTCCAAGAACAATAATCTTTTCCCAATCACCATGTTTTATTAGACCCGCAACTTGTCCCCAAGTTTCTTTCCCAGAAGAGATTAGTGTTACAAGTTCCATCTCGGAAGAAATTATAATTTGTTTATAAGGATTATTGTATTATATAGCCTTCAGAATAATAATTTCTATAAACTCTCTAAATTTTAAGTTCAAAATGAGAATTAACACTGATTCCCCAGTTCTAGCTGCTGTTTCAAATGTTTATCATAATTCATTGAGAAGTTCTAGACCTGTGCCCTGGTCCAAACTTAATCCTGCCTTAAGGCGTCAGCTTGAAGCTTCTATAGAAGATCAGTTTAAATTTGAAAGAAATGACTTTCTGAGAATTTCCAAAGAATATGGTTTTGTTTATTGGGGAGGAATTTTTGGGAATCAACTTGGAGAAGGTTTTTATTCTTTAGCAGCAATTGTTGAAAATATAAGTGCTTGTATGAGTTTTGAGAATTGGAAAGAAAGGTCCCCTTTTTTCCTTGACCACCAAAGGATTTATGTTGGGAGGGAATTTCAATGGGAAGGGGAATTAGTTAGATGTACTTCTTTTTCTGAAAACCAACAAAATATAGTAGCTTGTTCCTATAAAGGAGAATCACGGCAAGACCATTCACAAATAAAAAGTAGGTATAAAATAACAAAAAAAGATTTAAGGAGTAGTTCAAAAGTTTTATAAACCTAAATTTTCTTGGCTTGATACCGTATAACTACATCGGCACAAAATACAATCTATGTTTGTGGCGCATCATGTAGGAGGTAATTAAGATGGAACTTAAAGAACAGCTAATCCAAGCTTTGAATGATTTAAAGCAGGATAAAGAAAGAAAATTTGATCAAACTGTAGACTTAATTATAAATCTGCAAAAATTTGACCCTAGAAAAAATCCAATAAATATTTTTACACAAG
>CAZJDG010000008.1:13749-26190 GCA_964544725.1 Candidatus Woesearchaeota archaeon
CACAGAAGTTCCCCATAAAATTAAAGATAAAAAAATTGGTGCGTTCTTAGCAACTAGAAACAAAAATGTTGAAACAATTACTAAAGATGAATTCAAGAAATATTCTGATAAAAAAGAACTTAAAAAATTATCAAAGAGATTTGATTTCTTTATAGCTGAAGCAAGTCTTATGCCTAAGATTGCTACAAGCTTCGGGAGATTCTTAGGACCTAGTGGAAAAATGCCTTCACCTCAGTTAGGAATTATGGCAAACGTTGACGACAAAGCAATCGAAGAATTAAAGCAAAAAATCAATAATAGCACAAAGATAAGAGCTAAAGATGCCAGTATCAAACTTGCTATCGGAAAGCAAAGTATGAAAACTGAAGATATTGTTGAAAACATCCTTACAGTTTATGAAGCAATTCTAAAAGTTCTTCCAAGAGAAAAAGATAATGTGAAAAATATTGAAGTTAAATTCACCATGACTAAACCTAAGAAAATACAAGTAAGATGAATTCCAGAGAAATTCCTCAAAAAAAATTGAATATTGTTAAAGAATTAACAGATTTGATTAAAAACAAAAAAACAGTTTTGGTTGCTTCTATCAAAAACCTTCCAGCTTCACAGTTTCAAGAAATTGGAAAAAAGTTGAGGGGTAAGGCAATAGTTAAAGTTCCAAAGAAAAATTTAATTTTCAAAGCAATAGAAGACTCTGGAATTAAAAAAGCAGATGAACTAAAAAAAGAAATTGTAGAAGATACTGCAATTTTATTCTCTGATATTGATTCTTTTGAACTTGCTTCAGAATTACTTGAAAATAAAAGTCCTGCTAAAGGGAAAATTGGACAAATAGCCCCAGTAGATATTCAAGTTGATGCTGGACCAACTGATTTAGTTCCTGGACCGGCTATTAGTGAACTTGGAGCTTTAGGGATTAAAATTCAAATAGAAAATGGAAAGATTACAATTAAGGAACCAAAGGTAATTGTTAAAGAAGGTGCAAAATTATCTGAAGGTGCTGCAAGTTTAATGAATAAATTAGACATTAAACCATTCTCAATAGGATTCATTCCTTTGTCTTCATTTGATACTCAAGAAGGAAAATTATATGTAAATATTAAGATAGACAAAGAAGGAACTTTAGACTCTTTAAGAAATTCTTTTGGAAAAGCTTTATCCTTTGCTGTTGAAATTGGACTTGTAAATTCAGACACTGTCAAATTCCTATTGGCAAAAGCAAATACTCATGAAATGGCTTTGAGTAATTTATCTAAAGAAGATGTAAAAGAAGAGCCAACAGAAGAAAAAGTTGAAGAAGTTTCTGAAGAAAAAAAGGAAGAAACTGAAAATACTCAACCTGAAGAAAATACAGGCGGGGAGGAAAAATAAATGGAGTACGTGTACGCAGCACTTTTGTTGCATAAATTAGGAAAGGACGTTACAGAAGATAACGTTAAAAGTGTTGTTGCAGCTACTGGCGTAGAAGTTGACGAAACTAAGGTTAAGTCTCTTATTGCTAGTTTGAATGGTGTTGATATCGATAAAGAACTTGAAAATGCAAGTTTAGTCGCAGCAGCTCCAGCAAGCGGTGCTCCTTCAGGGGCAGCAGAAGAGAAGAAAGAAGAAAAACCTAAGGAAGAAAAGAAAGAAGCTGCAGCAGAGGGATTGTCTGCTTTATTTGGATGATTGCAGAAGAACCAAGTTTCTTCCGCACCATCTCCTTTTAATTACCAGGCAATCCTAAAGCTTTTAAGTAGATAGTTCTCTAATAGAAATTATGGATAAAGTCGAGCTTTTAGGATTAGTTGCAGTTCTGTTTTTTACCAGTATTTTATTCACTTCACCAAATTCTAATCTTTGGGCATTATTTTTAACAATAGGGGTTGTTTTTAGTGCACTATACTATGTAAAAAAGTAGGCCTGTGTAGCTCAGTGGTAGAGCACTTGCTTCGTAAGCAAGGGGTCGGGAGTTCAACTCTCTCCACAGGCTTTTGAAACTAAAATGAAAAAAAGAATAATTTTTTTTGATGCGGATGGAACTTTATGGTATCCTAAATCTACTAAGTATTCTAAGCATCCCATTTGGGTTTGGGAAACACACAATCAAAATGTTGTAAAAGTTAGGGAAGAATTCGTACTAATTCCTGGAGTTCTCAAGATTTTAAAAAAATTAAAAAAACTTAAAATAAAATTAGTTGTGCTTTCCACTTGCCCACTCCCAAAAAAAGAAGCAAATATTAGAGTCAAAGGCAATGTTTCCCATTTCAATTTAGAAGATTTTTTTGATGAAATTCATGGAACAAGAATCCATCATGAATCAAAAGGAAAATATATCTTAAGGATTTTAAAAAAATATAAGATTCCTAAAAAATATGCTTTAATGATTGGTGATTCTTATCGTTATGACTATAAGCCTGCCAGGAATAGAGGAGTTGATGCCCTTCTTATAGAAACAGATTATTCTAAAATAGATCCTCACGCTAAAAAAATTAAAAAAACAATTAAAAAATTAAATGAAATTTTTAATTATCTTTGAATTAAGATGTGGAATTTATATAAAGGAAATAATTTTTTAGAACCATTGAAGTTTTCTAATGGGAAAACTCAGGAAGATACTGTTAAGGAAGTTATCCAAGCAATTGAAGAGGGAAACAAAACAATTTTTATTAAAGGAATGTGTGGAACTGGAAAAAGTGCGATAGCTCTTAATATTGCAAAAATTCTTGGAAAATCTTCTGTTGTGGTTCCTGGAAAGAATTTACAGAATCAATACAAAAAAGATTACGAGGGGGATAAATATCTCCTGAAAGATAATAAAGAGAATCTGAAAATCAGTGTGATAACTGGGAGAAATAATCATGAATGTAAATTTTTGAAAGATAAAGATTTGATTGTTCCAGTTGTAAAAAAAGAAGTTGATTCTAAGCTGAATGATATTTTTGATTTTGGAAAAAAAGAGGAAAAGAAAAGAGATGCTTCTGCGGACAATCAAACAATACCTTGTAAAATTGAAATAAAAGAAAAAAATTTCCAAAGGCTCAAAGGATATCTTAGGCAAAATGATAACGTGAAGATGGGAAATATAATAAAAATTAATGATGTGAAAAGAATTCCCGTTGCAAGTGTTTGTCCTTATTGGTCTCCCGTTCTTCCAGAAAAATACGAATTAAAAAATTTAGATTATGAAGCAAAGAGAACTTATCAAGGATTGAATGGAATAAAATTTGTCCAATATAAAAGAAAACCTGGTTGCAAATTTTATGAACAATTTGATTCATATATTGATTCTGATGTTATTGTTTTTAATTCTCTGAAATACAAACTTGAATCTGCATTGAATAGAAAACCCTTAACTGAAGTCGAAATAATTGATGAATGTGATGAATTCTTAGACAGCTTTTCAAATAGAAAAACCATTAACATTGACCGACTTCAGAATTCCCTAGTTCAAGTTTGGGATAGAACTGAAAAAAGTGAGAAAGCTATTAGGGAAATCAATGAAATTTTGAGGGATTTGAAAAGGGATAAAATGATTGAACAGGCAGTTTATTACAAAAGGATAATTCCTATAAAAGAAACTCCAGTTTATCATTTGTTAAAGATTTTTTTGAACAGTGACTTTTTAGAGGAAGTTGATGATGAAAGTTATTTGCTTGATGTTGATGAAACTGCGATGATGTTTGAGAATTTTTTTGATGAGAGTTATTTGACTTTTGAAAAACGAGATAATAATTTAGTTGTGAGTATTGTTACAACTAATCTTGCAAAAAAATTCAAAGAGATGAGTGATAAAAATAAAATTATTGTTTTGATGTCTGGAACTCTTCACTCTGAACAAGTTTTGAAGGATATTTTTGGATTGGATAATTTTAAGGTAATTGATGCTGAAATAGAACAACTTGGAAAAATTGATATTGTTGAAAGTGGGATGGAATTTGATTGTAAATATCAGAACCTTTCAAATGGGGATGGAAGAGAGCATTTTTTGAAAGCGTTTGATGTCTGTGTTAAAATTGCGAAAAAACCAATTTTGGTTCACGTAAACGCCTTCAAAGACTTACCAACTGAAGATGAGATTAAAGAATACAAACTTGATAATTTAATTTCAAAGAATGAATTTAAAGAAACGCAAGATGAAGATAAAGAAGGTAGAATTATTAATAAATTTAAGGGAGGGGATATTGATATTCTTTTTACTACGAGATGTTCAAGAGGTGTTGATTTTCCAGGCAAAGAATGTAATAGTATAATATTCACAAAATATCCTAACCCTAATCCTGAAGATGCTTTTTGGAAAATTTTGAAAGAGACTAATCCAAATCAATACTGGGAATTTTACAAAGATAAAGCAAAAAGGGATTTGTTGCAGAGAGTTTACAGAGGTTTAAGATTCAAAGGAGACCATGTTTATTTGTTATCTCCAGATACGAGGGTTTTGAATTTTTTTAGAAGATAAACGCCGCCGCCATAAGTACGGCACATATGAGAACGCTTTGATTTTACTTTAAGATACTAAGTTATCTTTACTTTTAAAAATTGCTAAACCCCTCAACCAGGAGTCAACGGAGCGTTGAGGTACTATTTTAACTAAAATATTTAACCCCGTTTTTAAAAATAGATATGCCTGAAGCTTCAGTTGGAATTTCTTTCCCCTCTCTTTTCAATTGTTCTCTTAATAATGTCCAATAAGGTAATTGAGTAAAATTTATAGCTCTTTCAGGATGAGGCATCATCCCAATTAATCTTCCAGATTCATCAGAAATTGCAGCAATATCCTCTAATGAACCATTTGGATTTGAAGGCAAAGATTCTGCTTCACAAATTTCCCCTTGAACATATTTTGCAGCAATTAATCCTTTTTCACTAATTACTCCCAAAGTTTTTGAATCAGTATAAAATTTCCCTTCTCCATGGGCTATTGGAAAACTTGCCCTTTCTAATCCTTTTGTCCAAACACTATGATTTTTAAATTCCAAATCAACCCATCTATCAATATATCTTGCAGAATCATTATGAACTAATGCCATTTGCCTTTCCCCATAATTTCCATCAATTGCAGGAAGTAATCCTAGATTGACCATTATCTGAAATCCATTACAAATTCCAATTGCTAATTTATCTGATTCTACAAAAGTTCTAACATCATCCCATAAATGATTTTTAATTCTATTTGCTAAAGCATTTCCTGCTCCAGTATCATCACCATAAGAAAATCCTCCTGGAAATGCAAGAATTTGATAATTTGATAATCTTCTAGGTTTATCAATCAAATCATTAACATGTACTAAATCTGATTTTGCTCCCGATCTTTCAAATGCAAACTTTGTTTCTTCATCGCAATTGATTCCATATCCTGTTAAAACTAAAACATTTGGTTTTGCCATTTTAATAATCTCCAAAAGTCGATTTATATGAAGTTAACATTTCATTAATATTTGTATCCATAGCCGTTTCTTTTCTACCTTTAACAACAAATTTGTCATCATTTCTAATAACTCCTATCTTTGCAATACTATTTCCTTCCATAATTTTTTCAAATTTAGAAGCATATTCAGGATTAATTGTAACAATTAATCTTCCTTGGCTTTCTGAAAATAATGCATAATCATCTCTCATTTCAATATCTCTTAATTCTCCTAAAGAAACATCCATTCCTAACCTTCCACCCATTGCTGTTTTTGCTAAAGCAATTCCTAATCCTCCTTTATTAACACTTTGTGCAGAAGCAACAAGTTCTTGATTAATTGCTTCAGAAAGAGATTCATACAATATTTTATTTCTTTCAAAGTTAACTTCTGGAACGCTATTTCCAATAAATCTTTCACCGACTAGATTTTCTCCCCTCATTGCAAAATATTCAGAACCCCCAAGTTCTTCACTATTTTCTCCCAATACATAAACAAGATCTCCCGAAATTTTTGCATCAGATGAGATAGCTTTTCTTACATCATCAATCACAGCTATAGAAGAAGCGAGTAATGTTGGAGGAACAGATATTTTTATTGGATTCCCATTTTCATCAAATCCTTTGAAATCATTAAACATACTATCTTTTCCAGATATAAAGGGAGTGCCATAGGCAACCGCTATGTCATGAGAAGCCATTACTGCTCTTTTTAATTGTCCTAGTCTTTCTGGTTCATTAGAACTACACCAGCAGAAATTATCTAAAAGAGCTATTTTTTCTAAACTTGCGCCAACAGCAATTGCATTTCTTACCGCATTATCTATTGCTGAAGTAGCCATGTGGAAGGTATCTATATCACTATAAGAAGGATTTACTCCATGCGACAATATAACTCCTTTTTCTGAACCAAGTACAGGCCTTACAATTGTTGCATCTCCATTAATCCTTCCTTTTCCTTGTAAGGGTTTTATTACAGAACCTGCTTGAACCTCGTGATCATACTGCTGTGAGATAAATTCAAAGCTTGTAATATTATTTCTTTTTAACATTGAATGCATAATATTTGTCAAATCATCTGGTTGGGAAAAATTAGGTTCTTCATGTTTTTGTTTTGTAAAAGTTGTTTTCAGGGGTCTTTTGGGTAAACCATCATGTAAGAAATCCATATCAATATCCATAACATTGTTGCCTTCATAGTCAACTACGCATTTCCCTGAATCATTAAACTCTCCAATAATCGTTGCTTCAACTCCTCTTCTCACCATTAATTCTGAGAATTCATTCCATTTATCTCTTGGAACTGAGAGAGTCATCCTTTCTTGAGATTCTGAGATCCAGATTTCCCAAGGATCAAGTCCAGGATATTTTAATGGAATTTTTTCTAAATTAACGTAACACCCTCCGGATTCTTTTGCCATTTCTGCTACAGAACAAGATAAACCTCCAGCACCATTATCTGTAACACTATTGTACAATCTCAAGTCCCTTGCTTCTTTAACAATTGCATCACTTAATTTTTTCTGAGTTATTGGATCTCCTATTTGAACTGCTGTTGCAGGGCTTCCAGAGTCCATTTCTTCAGAAGAGAAAGTTGCTCCATGAATCCCATCTTTTCCAACTCTTCCTCCAACCATAACAACATAATCTCCAAACATAGCTTGTTTTTCATGAGAAAGTCTTTCTGCACTTTCTCTTGGAATTAAACCAGTTGTTCCAACAAAAACTAATGGTTTCCCTTTGAATCTATCATCGAAATAAACAAAACCTTGCGGTGTAGGAATCCCTGATTGATTCCCCCCTTCATTAACTCCTTTTACAACCCCTTCAAGAATTCTTTTAGGAGAAAGCATTCTTTGCGTTTTATTTTCTCCTTTGAATAATGGACTTTCATCCATAGGATCAGCAAAACAAAAGCCATATCTATTTGCTATTGGCTTTGCACCTAATCCAAAACCAATGGTATCTCTATTAACTCCTACAATTCCTGTAATTGCTCCTCCAAAAGGATCTAAAGCACTTGGAGAATTATGAGTTTCAACTTTATCTGTAACAAGATAATTTTCATCAAATGCAATTGCCCCAGAATTATCTGTAAATACAGAAATACAAAAATCATTATCCCCTTTAGCAGTTCTTATTTTTTCAGTTGCTCCTTGTATGAATCTTTTATATAATCCTTCTTCAAAATCATCCATAGGATTTGCAAAAATAGTATGTTTGCAATGTTCACTCCAAGTTTGAGCAATAGATTCTAATTCAAGATCTGTAGGATTTCTTCCTTGTTCCACAAAATAATCTCTGATAGCTATCATATAAGTTGGATCTAATGCCAGAGGGCCTCTTCTTGTTCCATCGGGATTTGCAATTCCTTGTTTTCCTATAGTTGCAAGTTTATTATCAGAAGCATTTATTAAATCAACAAGATCAACTTTTGGTTGTTGATCAATTCTAACTTTTGGAATTGAAACACCCATTCCATTATCCCTAAGAAAAGTTTCACGATTTTTCACTTTTATATTTTGAATAAGAGGATTTGCTATGGATTCTCCTATTTCTAAACAAGATTCTTCTGATAAATCTCCTGAAAGAAAAACCATCCGAGATGAATAAACTCCTTGACCTTCTAATTGTGTACCCAACAAATCTTCAACACTTTCTCGGGCAGTACTTCCAATATTATCTGTTACACCTGGCAGAGATCCAATTTCAACAACATGACCAAATTCCTCTTCTATTGAAGACTCGTCTAATTCAAATCTTTGTGATAAAGGGTTTGTAAGCATAGAAGCAACTCTTTGAGCTTCATCTTCTTTTAAAGAAGCATCAACAGTGTAAACATCAACAATTCTTAAATCTCTTAAATTCTCAAACCCTTTTGATTCTAATGTTTTCATTAGAACTTCTGAACGGGTATCTCTTACATTACTCGAAATTTCAATTCTATGGACCATTTTAACAAAAAGAAGAAAATTGTTTTTAAAGATTATTGTTCAAAAATAAAAGCTCCATCACCAAGCGTTGAGAAGTATGAGTACGCCTTTTTTACTTTAGAATATTAAGGAAAATGGAATTTGCAAAATGATTAGAAGCGCCGCCACCAGGACTCGAACCTGAATGTCCAATGGACCCTGGGCTCAAACCAGGTGCAATACCCTTCTGCGCATGGCGGCTTAAAGACTCATAAGGAATACTAATTAAAAACCTTTTTATTAGTCAGAATTAGTTATTTTTTATATTAATAAATTTTTTAAATCCTTTAAAAATAGTACCCATTTCTTCTTCAGTAATCAATAGATTTCCTAAATCATCTTCAGAAGCAATTAAATATGATTGATGTTCTTTGCTCAATCTTAAATTTGAAATAGACTCTTTACACTCTACTAAATATGCAATCTGAACATACTGTATATTTTCTTTGGAAATTAAGGAACTATAAGTGTGAAAGGGTTCTAAAGCCTTTATATTTAAGCCGGTTTCTTCAAAAAATTCTCTTTCAATAGCATTTATAGGATCTTCGCCAGATTCAACCTTTCCTCCGGGTAATTCATAGTATCCTGATAAAAATGACTTAGAAGATCTTCTCCTAAGTAGTAAAGTCTTTCCACAATCATAAAGGGGAAGAAATCCCGCGACAATTAATTTTCTATCCATGAGTCTATTTTTATTTTTAATTAAAAAGATTTCTATGAGAAGAATTTACTAAAAAATCCTTTCTTTGGTTTTCTTGTTGTAATTTTTATTGGTTTATTATCCACGTCATAAAGTTCATATTTTATTTTAGGTTTTTCTTTCTTCGCTTCGGGTTTTGGAGATTCTTCTTTGACTTCCTTTTCTGCAATTTCCAAAATACCATTAACTTCTGCTTTAGAGTGACCTTGGCCAATTAAAGCCCATTTAAGAGATTCTTGAGAATATCCTTTAGAAATATTTTTTTTAACATGATCTATTAGGTTTCTTCTTTGGTTTTCCATAGAATTATTAAGAAAATGCTTTTAAAAAAATTGTCGGGATTTAAACTATTGGACAAAAATACCTTTTAGTGCTTTTCCACGGTAAATTTCCATTATTATTATGGCATAAGCAATTACTAATGGTCCCAAAATAAATCCAAGAATTCCAAATAATAGGAATCCTCCAACCATTCCAACTAAGATAAGTAATGGATGCATACGTGCTCTTTTGGAAACTATCAAAGGTCTTACTATATTATCTATTAACATTGCAACAGCACCGAATGCTCCAACCCCTATTGCTTGGAAATTGTTTCCTGCGATAAATAAGAAAATCATAATTGGCAACCACACAATAGTTGTTCCAACAATTGGGAAAATTCCTGCAAGAACTGCCAACATTGTTACAAATAAGAAATTTGGAACCCCGAAGATAAAGAATCCTATTCCTACAATCAAACCTTGAAGTGCACCAATCAAAATTTGACCATAAATCACAGAAAGAGTTATGTCTTTTGAGGATTTGAATAATTTCTTTTCAATATTTTCTGAGAATGGGAGAACACTTTTTACATATTCCATTAATCCTTTCCAATCCCTTAAAACAAAGAATAAAGTTGCAAATACTATCAATAATTGTAAAAGGAAGGATGGGAAATTTAATATTAAATTTGAAAAAGAATTAACGAATGAGTTTGCAGATTTGGTTAGAAAAGTGTTAAGAACTGCACCCATCTCTGCCGAAAAATCTTCTGTCATTGAAGGGAAAACACTATGAATGACATTTGTGAGGTCAATTTGTTGGGATGCTACGTAAACCTCAAAAGATTGTTCAATAATTATTGGAGTCAAGAAAATTATGGGTATAAAGATTAATAGAAGCAATAATAAACAAATTAAGGCAGAATTGAAATTTTTATTTTTTACTTTTTTAAGAGTATAATCATAAATTGGTAGGAAAACGACCGCAAGAATTATTCCCATGATGATTGAAAGTAAAATTGGTTTCAAAACCATGAAGGTTAAGGCTATAAGTGTTAGTGCAATTACTCCAGTAACTATTTTTCTAAAATAATCGTCAGCCATATTGTAATAAATGGGTTTCAAATTTATAAATTTATGCAAAGCCATTACGCGCGATTCCCATACGCATCGGGAAAATAGTCACGAGAGAGAGAGGGGGAGCGGTTGGGCATAATACGCGGCGATTAACATACACATTGTTTCAGAAAAGGGGGAAGAAGCGTCTCCTAAGAAGAGAGTATGGGAACAAACTTTAAAAGCAGAAAAATATAATTCTTATTATGAATTTTGTAAAAAAGATTTTTGATAAACAAATTGACGACTCAGTTCATCAGCAATTAATAAGATTTGGTAAGGGAGATTACAAGGGGAGATTTCCTTTGAGTTTATGGAAAACAAAAAAAGTCAAGCTTCGAACAAGTTTTGAATTTTCTAATGATATTGTTTTGTTATGTGCTAAAATGGGGAACTCAAAAGTTTCTGGACTAGTTACTAGCAAAAATGATATTTCTGGTGTTATGTCTGAAAATAATATTGAAGGAGATACTCAATCAAAAAAAGCTGGAAGAATTTATCTTACTGAACTTCCAAGTCAAGATCTAACTGAAGAACAATTAACAAAATTAGTTGGAGTATCTACTTTTGCTTTGCTTGATATTGTTGGAACTGATTTTACATTGAAAACGAAAAAGAAACTTCCAAAACCTGGAAAGAATGAAAATAAGATTGATGATAAATTCTGTCAACTAGAAATAGAAGAAAAACACTATTCTTTGATTAAAAATGATTTTTTCTGGGACATGCCTGATGCTAAGAAAATTATGGTAAAGCATCAAGTTATGATTGATAGTATAAAGGCGCCTGAAGGAGAAAAGGATTTTGCTAAAATTCGGGAACTTGCAAAAAGGGTTGGTAAGATAATCAGAATTGCAGACATCGATGGAACGGAAAAGAGAAGTGAAGTTGATTTTGCTGCTTAGTGAAATTATTTAAGTTAAAAATTATTAGTTCTAATATGAGAACCGCTTTTAAATGGGGAGTAATTGTTTCGATAATTTATATTGTGATTATGTTGTTGTGGGAATTTTTCGAAAATCCTGTTTTTTTAGAGGGGATTGTATTTGTAGTATCTTATCCTGTTGTGCTGTTAATTGCTATTTTCTTTTTAGTTACAGATAAGTTCTTTGATTTCAACCTTTATGGAGAAATATCTAGACTTACAATAATCTTATGGGGAGTAGGATTTTATTTTATATTTAGTTTTTTATTATCTCTTAAATTTAGAAAAAAGATCTAATTTTAAAGCTTAGAAAATGATAAAACCAATCAGAATTGAAAATAATAAGTGGAAGAAAGTTTTTGCAATAATAATTTTCTTATTATTCTTGGGAGTTGTTTTAGCGATTGCTTTAGTTAACATAGATTTTGCTGATATTTTGAAGAAAATTCCTTAGCGCAATAATTCTTATAAACTATTAATTTATTTAAAACCATGATAAAAGTGGAAAAAAGTGTTATGAGCAATATAGACAAAAGATTAGACATAACCAAAATTCTAAACCCCTCAAATATTGAGCCTAAAAAAGAATCAGGAGAAAGGATTTTTGCTGAAGGACTTTGGTATACTGTAATTGATTCCCATTTGGGACCAGTTACTGGACAGCTTATAGACAAAGATGGCGGAAATTATACCATAGACCAGCGCCCCCTTGGAACAGGATTGCATGTTCATTTAAATTATCATGACTTACGTTTTGTTATTGAAACTGAAGAGATTAGGGATTGAGTGTAATAATTCTTAAAAATAGTATTTATCTTTGTAGAAAATGGTTAAAAAAACTTTTCCTGGAGACCGCATCCACGAAATAAAAACTATGCAATCATTGAGAATTCCCATGATTAACCTTTTTAGAACCTATCCACTTTATTATTCATATGGAATTATTGAAACATATTTTGATGAATCGGAAAAAGACATCATAGTGGAAATGTTGCATCAAGACGAATTTATTGAAATAAAAGAAAACACTTCCCCTAAACAATATCGCCTTACTCCTAAAGGTGTTGAATTGGCTATTT
>CAZJDG010000009.1:0-24505 GCA_964544725.1 Candidatus Woesearchaeota archaeon
TTTATCGCTCAAGAAATGGAATTTATATTGCCAGAAGCAATAGTCTATGACCAAGGAGGGAATGTAAGCGGATTTAATTATGATGTTGTTACAGCTTTAAACGTTAAGGCAATTCAAGAACTAAAAGCAGAGAATGATCTATTGAAATCAGAGTTATGTAAAAAAGACGTTACTTATGGTTGGTGTTAAATGAAAAAACTATTATTAATAACATTAATAACATTAATCTTATTTGTTAATTTAGCTTCTTCACAAGTGCAAACAATAAAGCCGATTAAATCTGGAGATCCTGCAAACTTAATCCAAGTTTGTGATAATTGCACGTTTGTAAATTTAACTAAAATAACTTATCCAAATTCCTCTTTCGCCTTGAGGGGCCAGTTTGGAATGACAAAAAGTGGTACTGAATATAATTTCACTTTTATAAATACAACAACAATAGGGTTCTATATCTATACAAGTTGCGGAGATCTCAATGGGGTAACAACCTGCTCAAGTGTGCAATTCGAAGTTACTAAATCGGGATTCGGTCTTGATATTTCTGAGGCGGTTATCTTTTTTATTTTAATTTTTATAAGTTTTTTCTTGTTTGCGTTTTTCCTTTGGGCTTCAATAGTTATTCCTTTTCCAAATGAAATAGAAATAGATGAGAAATTTAATAAGATGGTTACAAAAGTAACAAGAACAAAATATATAAAATTAATTGCAGTTTGGTTCACGTTAGGTTTTTTTGTATGGTTTTTAAGTTTGATTTCTGCAATCGCCAATAATTTTATTAATCTTGATATCCTAGTGAATCCAATAGTTAATATTTATATATTATTTTATATGTTACTATGGGGCTATACAATTATAGTCCTTCCCCTAATGTTGATTTTATGGTTCAAGGACCTTTTCATAAACAAGGAGATTATTAAATTTGGGAAAGCTTTCATCAACCAAAAGTAAAAAGAATGGCGGAGTGCCTTCAAGAATGGGATATAAATTCCACGAAGCAATCGAAGATATAAAAGATAAAAGATTAAAGAAAGGTATGGATAGAGGGAGAATATCGACGGAGAAAGTAACAAATTTAATTATTAAGCATAATAGTTGGAAAGGAGTTTCTGATGATATTATTGAAGCAGATGAGGCGGAGGTTGAGAAGTATGGTTGATATGAAAAATAAGAGGGGGCAGTTGACAATAATGATTGTATTTTTTATTTTCTTTGCCTTTGGTTTAATATTATTCTCAGGAATAAAATTATTTATTGTAAAAGAATTTCAAAATTTACTTAGTGGGATTGAGTTTCAAATAGGAAACGTTAGTTTTAATCAAACATATAATCAAACTTTAGCGCCTGCGTTAGATACGTTTGTGAGATCCTCAGATCAAGCAGGAGTGTTTTTAATATTTGGAATGATCGTTATAATGTTGTTGATAGGGTTTTTATCACAGAAGAATAATAGAATGTGGATTGCGGCGGATATTTTTATTGTGGTAATCAGTTTTATTTTAGCTGTTTATTTATCGAGAACCTTTGATGCATTTATAAATTCAAGTAGTGCTTTTTTGAATATATATTCTGTAGATCTAGAGAGATCCTCCACGCTTATTTTAAATCTTCCATACCTAATTCCAATAGCAGGAATCTTAATTATGATTGCTACTTATGGGATTAGAACTAAAAGGAGGGAGCCGAACGTTTTTTTAGAGTGATGTTTAAATGAAAAGAATATTTATATTAATGTTTTGTATAATTTTATTAGTTGGAACCGTTAGCGCTTTTGAATGGGATAATGTTAAAAGTTATGATGAAGTAACAAATCAAATAACTATTAAAAATTCTCTTTTAGGAATTCCTTTAGACAAAATAGCAGACGTTAAACTTTTAGATAATACTTATTATTGTTCTATCCACTGTGAGGCAAACTTAGAAGTTAATCTGAATGTTGATTATGTTAACCCTTTAAAGAATATTAATATTTACGATCTAACTCAAACAACTAGAAGAGAGATAGACAGTACTCAGTTATTATTAAGGACTACGAGCTACGAGATTGATGTCCCTAATATAATTAGGGATTGTAAAAAAGGAGTTAATGAATATGGGGCCTGTGAAGAAATCCAAAACGGAACAATAAAAGAAACTAAATGGAACTGGGAAGAATACAACGGGGAGGATCTTCTGGCGGGACAATATTTCTTTAAAGTAAAAGGTAAAAAACAATTTGGAGATAGTGCGGATTGGACTTTAAGCATGATGGGAATTGAAACAACAGAATGGGCCAACTGGGAGGCTGGATGGAATGTTGGTTTACTAGCTTATTATAATTTTACATCTGTAACAGAACAAATAGATCCCCCAACAAATAATTTAATTGTAAAAACAGGGGATCCACAATTTTTAATAAACGGATCAACATTTGTTATAACAAATAATCAAAGCGGTTACTTTAATTCAAGTACCCCTGATGGTTGGGTTATCAATAATTCCTTTGGATGGAATACAACTAATAATATAAGTTTTGGGGGATGGATAAAAAAACCTTCAACGGACGGTGGAAATCGTGTCTTTTCAAAAGGGGCCAACGGCATGGGATTCCATGATAGCGAGTATATTTTTGAGGACAGTATATCAACGACATTCCTAGGGGGTGCGACAACATCTTTTGCGGGATTTAATGAATGGATATTTTTCATTACTGAAAGAAATAGCACTAGCACTTGTATTTGGGTTAATGATACTTTAACAACTTGTGGAGTAGCGAGGGCTAGTCCAGAGAATACAGCTTTCATGGATTTAGGATCAACGTCAGAGGACGTTCATGTCTATGTGGATGAATGGTTTATTTATAATAGAACTTTAACAGCTACTGAAAAAACAGATATTTATGATGGCGGGACTGGAACAAGTAGAGATCTTCAATTAAGTTTAACAACCTCTTTAGTTTCTCCTGCTAACGATACAAACTTCACAATAGGGGAAGTTAATTTTGAGGCAAATGCTACACCAAAACAAATAAGCATTTCTAACATGACTTTATTTATATGGTACACTAATAATAGTTTGTTTCACAGTAACTTTACAAATGTAACGGGGACAGTTGAGAATGGGACCAGTTGGAATATAACAAATTTAGGACAGGGGCGTTTTCTTTGGAATGTTTTCTCAGAGGGGACCTCTGGTTTTTCAGATTGGGATATAAATAGATCCTTTGGAGTTGATACAATCCCCCCATTAATTAATGTAACCTCTCCTCGAGAAACGTTTAACTTTGGTTTTGTTGGACAGAATCTTTCATTAAATTGGACTATTGCAGATACAAATCTAAACGCTTGTTGGTTTGAATATAATTTAACAAATACTACTTTAACTTGTGGAGATAATAATCTCTCTTTTATTTCAACGATCCAAACTAACTTAACTGTTTATGCTAACGATACTTTTGGGAATCTTAATTCTAATTTTACTCAATGGGATTTTAGAATTTTAGAAATAAATCAAACCTTTAACAATCTAACAATAGAAGGATCGACAGAGACATTTAATATAACTGTCTTAACTAATGAAACAACTTTAACAGTAGTAAACTTAAATTATAATGCGAGTATCTTCTCTGGAACTATTTCTAACCTCGGGGATGACTTTTATTTTATCACAAGAACAATGAGCATACCTAATTTTAATGAAGAGTCTAACGTTTCTTTCTTCTGGGAGTTTACAGATTCTAGTAGTTTTGAGGCCAACTCGACATTAAATAATCAAACTGTGCAAGTAATAACTTTAGATAACTGTGGATCTAATACAGTTTTGATTTATAACTACACTTTAAGAGATGAAGAAAACCAATCAATAATAATAAATAATTTTACAGAGATAGAAATTAATATAGATTTCTTTAGTGAGGATCGTAGTGTTGATATTTTAAATTTTTCTAGGAAATATGAAGAGATAAATCCTGCACAAGTTTGTTTAAATATAAATCTTTCAAGCACTAAATACTCTATTGATTCAATAGTTAAGTATCAAGAAACAGAATCTTATGTTATTGAATATTATAATATCCAGGGGTTTATTCTTCAAAATTCAACTATACCTCAGGATATAGGTTTGTTTGATCTTACTACACCAGACTCCACAGACTTTCAAATTACTTTTAAGGATGAAAATTTTGTGCAAGTTCCAGATGCATTAATCCAAATTCAAAGACAATATATTTCAGAGAATAACACTTTCAAAATAGTGGAACTTCCTAAGACAGATGCTAATGGGGAAACCATAGGTCACTTTGTTAGAAATGATGTTGTTTATAATCTTATTGTTATAAAGGAGGGGGTTATTTTAGGAACCTTTAATAATATTATCGCTTTCTGTGCAGACTTCACTATTGGAGACTGTCAAATTTCTCTAGATGCACTGACTTCATCGACGTTAACTTTTAATTATGATGAAACAACAGGGTTAGTCTTTCCAAATTATCCACTCTTTAACTCCACTACGAATCAGGTAACTTTCCAGTTCTTAACTGTTGATGGTAGTGTGCAAACAGTGAGGTTAAACGTTACTAGGAATGATGTATTTGGAAATATTACTATTTGCGATGACGTATTAACAACAGCAGGGGGAACTCTTGCGTGTACCGTTCCAAGTGTAGGAGATACTTTATTAATTGCAACAGTTTCCACAGGAGGGGACTCTGTATTATTATCGAATATTGATATTGATAATGTAAACTTTGGAAGTACAGGATATATAGTTTGGTTCTTCTTGAGTTTGATATTAATATTAATGGTTGGGGAAACTAAAACAGGAGTTTTTATTGCGATGTTTATAAGTTATTTAGGGGCCGTGATGTTGGGAGTGATAGAGAGGACACTCTTTGGAATAGGCTCTGCGGGAATCTGGATCATTGTAATCACCTTAGTAGGTTTATTTAAATTAAATAAGGATAACAGACAATAATGGCGCAATTCGAAGTAACGTTTAATAATTTTCTGTGGCTAGGTTTATTTGTAGTTGCCTTTTTTAGCTTTGCTATTATTATTCAGGAAGATAATAATGCACCTCAAAAGTTTGGGGATGATCCTCTTGTTAACATGTCCTTCCAAAATCTAAGACAGAATATAACAACGTACCAGAATGATAGCGAGATACAATATAGTTTATTTAACGACGAGAAACCTAGACAAACTTTAACTTCGATTGTTCTATTTACAATTATCTCCTCTGGAAAAACCTTTGGCTCAATAATTATTCAAACCTTTTTCATCTTAATTAAATTCCCATTGCTGCTTTTTGGTATTGATCCAACAATCATATCTATTCTAGTTACATGGTTGTCAATATTATTAATCATTGGGCTATGGGCCTTATATGTGAGGGGATCCTAAATGGTGTGTCAAGGTATAGAGATAATGGGGATTACGATGAACTTTGCAGATTTCTTAGTCTTTCCTACAACTTGTTTCTATCATTTCTGGTCTGTAATTTTTGCAGGGCTTTTTATTCTTCTAACTCTATTTTTATATAACAAGGAAAGGGAAGATATAATTAAGCCAGATATTATAAGCAGTGCGGGAACTGCGGCGAGTGCAGTTTGGTTGTTAGCATTGATTGGAACATTGATAACAAGTACCCAAGATTCTATCCCAATGGTACAAGTAGATATATTTATTTACATAACTGGTATTTGGATAACTATATCAGGGATCTGGTTCTTTAAGAAGTAATTCAAATCGTTAAGAGATCTTACAGTCACAGGGTTCCTATGGCCTGTTTACAAGAAGATTTTTAAACAACTTATTCTTAAATATAACATGGGCCTTTTCAGAAAGAAGAAATCTATTAAATTTGAATTTCCGCAATCATCTATAAAAACAAATCCAAATATCTTGAGAAAAGCCACCACACGATTTAGTTCTACGGGAAATAATGTTTTTGTAGGTTACAAGGTTGGTGCGGGAAAATTCGCAAGAAGACTTAATGATCCAAAAAAAATATCTGAATATTCTAGTAAGTTATTGAAAATGAAAAAAGGATTTACGGGTAAGGGAGAAGATAGAGGAGTCCAATCAACACCATTATATATAAATAGAAATAAATTATCTAAATTAAGATCACGGCGCTCCTAGAGCCTATTTCTCGTATACGTTGTTTACAAGCCTTTTTAAAGAAAACCTTATTAAATAGTTTATGAATGTTTATTCTATGAAAGGGGGTGGTTTAAGTGGTTAAAGGAATGGATGTTAGAAAATCAGTATTGTCCTTCGCGTTCATCGCGTTCACATTACTTGGTGTTTTATTTGGAATGAATATCATGGCCTTCATCTTTGGAAATCTTGGACCTACCCAGGCAGGATTAACAACTGGTACAGTTGCCTTTAATGTTAGTCAAAGTATTCAAAATTATTCGCTTGTTTCCATTGAAACATATGCAAGTAATTCCAACACCCAATTTACTACTTTATCAGTAGCTATAACCTTGGTTATATTGTTAGCTGTGTTTGCGTTCTTCTGGTTCTTCTTCATGGGAAGTCAGGGAGGAAAAGGTAGTGGTAATTTCGGGAGTTAAACACACTTTATTTTTTTTAATTTTTTTATTTTATTGAGAGAGAGAAAAACAATCAAAACAAAAAATGGTTCAAGGAATGGATGTTAAAAAATCAGTATTGGCTTTTGCAGGTATAGCCTTTCTACTGTTAGGTGTCTTATTTGGAATGAATATCATGGCCTTCATCTTTGGAAATCTTGGAAATGTTAATAATTTTAAGGATCTAACTGGTACGATAGACAATGAAACAGATGCTTTTCTGAATAGCACTTTTGCCGCCGTTTATAATCTCTCTGTTAATGCAGATTCTAATTTTGCAGGGGGTTTCATTGTAACAGAAGCTTATTCGATTAATATTTCTAGTGGAGCCACACTCTTACTTATCCCTGCCGCTAATTATACTGTAGAGGCCACACTTGGAACGTTGACAAATGCAACGGCTACGGCTTACCCTAATGTTACTTTTAGCGGAACTTATTTATTTAAAGGGACTCCAGAACTTATAAGTCAGGGAGTTAATAATTACTCGCTTGAATCAATAGAAACATATGCAAGTAGTTCCAACACCCAATTTACTACTTTATCAGTAGCTATAACCTTGGTTATATTGCTAGCTGTGTTTGCGTTCTTCTGGTTCTTCTTCATGGGGAGTCAGGGTGGAGGAAGAAGTAAGGGAAATCCTAGAAAGGGGAACTTTAATTAAGATGGCGAGTAAAAGTTTAGATCAATTAAGAAAAGAAGCTAAGGATTTAGCAGAAAGGAGAAAATTGATGGATGAAATAGGGCGTTTAAAAGCTAAGCCTGTTAAGCCTAAACCACCAACAAAGGGCCAGAAAGCCTTTAGAACATTCTCCAGGGGAATGGATAATTTTGCGAGATCTATGTTTCAATAGGTTTAGTTAACTTTAAAAATCTTATTTGTTATATTTTCTAATGGCCACAGACTTATTAGGTACATTAGGACTAGGCGGGGCGTTTAATGTTTCAGGGGTTTTTTCTATAATCTTAAATATCATTCTTATTGTTGGAGTTGTTGCTATTTTTGGAGGGATTTTTTATGCAATGTATAAGTTTAAAGGATCTGGAAAATCAGATCTCAAACAAATATGTTGGTATGAGGAAGTTGCAGATAATCTTTTAGAGTTAGACATAGATAAAGCTAAAGAAATTACAGTTCCAGGAACAAATTTAAAAGTATTTTATGTTAAGGCTAAGGATCTTTGGTTGCCTCGTTTCTCGAGGGGAATGTCAAAGAGTAGATATTATGTTGCAATAACTCCAGATAGAGAAATAGTTAATTTTACATTAGGAAGTCTTTCAAAAGATAGAAAAAACTCTGGCTTACATTACGATCATACGGATATGAGATGGGCCGCAGAAAATACCAGGGAGTTTATTAAAAGAAATTATAGAGATAAGGCTACGCCCTGGTGGAAGGAGTATAAAGAAATTATCAGCGTCGCTATTTTATTATTATTAATGACGTTCTGTTTTGTGATTATAATATTCTTCTTTAGAGATCTTGCAGCCGATTTAGGCCAGATAACGGGAACTGTTGGAGGTTATATTGATAAATTAAACGCCTGTAATCCTCTGCAAAGTGGAATAACATCTGCACCAAGTTAAAATGATTAAAGAAATAATATATCTTGCGATAATTTTTTCAGCAATCGCAATAGTTTATAAAATAGTTACAAAAGAACTTCAAGATAGAAGAGAGAATAGACAAATTGATAAAGTTCTAAAAGATCCTAAACTACTATTATCAAAATTGAAGAATCCAGAAATAAGGATAGGGGGAGAGATGGTTCAGATTAATAAGATTGTCGACGATGGAGAGGTTATTAAAATTGAAGGTAATGAGGCCAATCCAGAGCCGCAAGAACCAGAAGAGATCCGAGACATGGGCTTTAGGGCTAGAATGAAAAGGGGATTTAGGAAAACATTTTATAAAACTCAGAAGATAAAACCTATTGTTTTAGAGGGGCCTATTAAAATTACTAGAACAAAAATAGAGGTTCCCAAAGAACCTAAGCAAAATAAGAAAGATGAAAAGCCAATGAAGGGGAAGGTTAAAGGAAAATCAGAGAAGAAAAAAAAGACGTAAATGAAAAATATATTTAAAATTATTAGTGAAGAAATGTTAAATTTTTTTAACAGGGATTTTAAAGAAGAGAATAAAAGATTTTGGAAGTTAACGCAGTTAGACAGAATTGAATATAATCTTTGGTACAGAACTATTGAAGAAAGATTTACTTTTCATACTATCTCTTTAATATATACTTTTATTTATTTACTTTTTTACTTTTTTACTATTTTGCTTTTAATTTATGTTGCTTTTGAGAATGTGGACTTGTTTGAAAAGATCCCTCTTTTAGTAACTGTAATTAAATATGTTATTTTCTTCTCGATAATTTATGATATTTTTACATTCTATAGGAGATATAGGGCCTTTGAGAAATTGAGAAAACATTATAAATTATCATAGGAGTAAGAAATGAAAACAAAAATAGAAAGAGAAGTTAGATCCGCAGCTATAACCAGGGCATTAAGGGAAGATCCAACAATGCCCGAGGACGCTTTAGATGTTAGTGATAATGATTCCTGGATTCCCTGTTTAAAATGCGGATCTGAATTAACCCAGGAGAGAAAAGCTTTTTTTGTTTGTGTAAATTGTGGCCAAGAATTTATTGGAGATGAAGAGGACATGAGGAAATGATAAAAATAGAAATCTCAACAGACGGAAAAAGGGTTTATGATGGTTATGATGAGGATAACCCCACAATGAAAGAATGTTCTTTGATATTATATCGTCTTGAACAAATTAAACTTAATTTATTGGCCAAGGAATTTAAAAGTGAATTTGAAGTTAGTGAGGATTAATAATGGTAACAAGTTCTACAAGGCAAGGTTTTTATTTCTTATTTATAATTTTAATAATGTTTGTAAGCCAGCTTTTAGATTGGTTTGGGTTCTATGAAGCATTTGTTATTATTGCTCTGTGTGGGATGGTGCTTAAGTTAACGGATATTGAGGAAGCTATACGAGAAAAGTAGGCCATAGGAAGTCCGTGAGTGCATGTTCTTCTATCGAGTTGATATATTACTAAGGGGGATTTATCCCTAAAAACCCTAACCTCACTTTCCTATGGAACTTATGAAAAATTAAAATAACTTTTATTGAAAATATTTTTTATCGTCGATAAGAAAAAGTGGCCAGAGATCTCCTGGAGATCTTGCAGCTGCAATCGAAGGACCATAATCCTTAACCATGATTTCGTGTGGAAAGCAGGAGATTATTATAGGGCCTGATAATCACAGGCCCCAGTGGTTTGGATTCGCAATACATTTGGGGAATATTATTTTTTATTTATCTTTTTTTACAAATTGTTTAAACAATTTAGATACTATAATAATTGCTCCAGAAACATTCAGAAAAACTAATACAATCTTAATTAAATATAATTTATCTCCTGTAAGTCCAACAATAAATCCAACAATAAAATTTAAGATTAATAATACTGATGCTACAAAAAATATCTTATTTATTTCTAATATTACTTTAAACATTTTATTCTCACTTTTCTAAGAACTCCAATTCTTACCTATCCTTTTTAATTCAACTAATCTTAACTTTTTCCATTCATCAGCTTCCATCACATTAGGATTTTTATTTTTTTAAGATTTTGATATTGCTCTTCATCAGTTAAATCTTTATGTATTGACATCTTCTTTTGGTTCAAAAGTAACTCCCTCTTCTGGAACGTATTCTTCTGAATATTTATTCTTTTTATGTAAAACATCTCTTCTCTCTTTAAGTATTGATTCTGGCGAAGGCATCTTTCCATTAAAGTCTATGAAAATACTAAATCCTAATTTCCTTAAGACTGTTATCATGTAGAGCCACAAATATTTATTATCTCTGGTCCTCTTATCCTCTTGCAGTGTTGCCTCAACAGCCTCGATTAATTTCATTTTCCACACTCCTTAATCATATTTTCTTTTTCTATTATAGCATCCTTTAAAATCTTATCAAGTTCTTCATTAGTAACATCATGTTTTTCAATCAAACCAGATAGTAAAGTTCCATATTGGGTCACTTTATCTTGTAGAAATTTAATTACTCTTATTGTTCTTTTTGCTTCCTGAATAATTAAATCACTCATTGATATTTCCCCTCTAAATATTTCATTGCTTGATAATCTGTTAGATAATTTTGTAATGTAAAATATTCTAAGATCAGGGGTGTTACTAAGTTATCGTCCCTGTTGTGGCTTAGATCCAATAATTTATTTAAAGTTTTCATTCAACATAATCCTCCAATACACAACATAAATTATAAACAAAGCTTCCATCTTTTTGGGAATCTTCATTCTCAAATAAAACCTGGCCTAACTTTTTGAATTGTTCTTTAGTAAGTTGCAAATATTTTTTTCCTTCAATTTCTATAATTTTCATTTGATTAATTTCTTTTTTAATTCCAAAAAATCTTTAATCTTACATTCAATATCCTGGTCTTTATTCTTTTCTAAGATCCCCATAGCAAAATGTTTAGAAAACCAATCATCAAGAATTTTTTCTTTATTTTTTAATTCTGGAAGTTGTAATAAAAAAGTTCTTGCGCCGATGGTAGATCTCTTCGCGATCAGACTAATAACTTCATCCCTATCTTCTTTTGTTAAAATATATTTTTTCATTTTCCTAACAGTATTGTTATTCTATTTCCAGATCCTCTCCTTCTACCCTTTGGTTTCAAACGCCTAAAGCAAGGATCACAGTGAGGCACTCCATTCAATACGGCCTCGGCAATCTCACCGCATTGACATATCTTTTTTAACTTAACTATCTGTAGGTATTCTTGTCTATGCATTTTTATCTCCTTTAACTTTTTCAAATGCTTCCAATATCAGAGTCATAGCAGGGATCCCTAAAACTATTGATTGATTCTTAGCAACAACTTCCGCATCGACGTTTCGCCCCTCTTTTATCATTCTTGAAAGATTGTCTATAATTATTGGCCTTCTTTCTTGCTTCTGTTTTCTCCACTCTTCTAACTTCTGCAAGTTATCTACTATTTCATTTTCCTTAACTTCTAGTTCTGAAATTTCATTTATCATATGTTTTTTATTTCTTCTTAAAGTTTTTAGCCTCTTAATTGGATTAATATTTTCATCCCAAGAATTAACTAGGAATTCAATAAACTCCCCTTGCTTCATACCATTTATATTTGATGCTTGTTCTACTAACCTAATAACATCATTATTCAAATTAAACGTTTTGTGTGATGAATCAGGTTTTTTTCTCATTGTTTCTTGATCCTTCTTTTAATATCTCTATCCAATATCAGAAATGCAATAAGAACAACCAACAAAGCTCCAGGAATAGCTAAGAAAAAAAGTTCAGTCATTTTTCTTGAACCCCTTTGTTTTTCTTTCGCAAAATATAATTTACACTCTTCACAGAAATAACATTCTTCCTTGGAATTAGGTATTTTTATTGTCTTAAATTTTCCAATACATCTTGGACAGTGTATCTTTCCAGTTTTCTTATTCTTTAATAACTTATACCTTTTAATTATCATTTTATTCATCCTTCTCCTCACTCTCTTCTAGATCTGTTGTTTTCCATCTACACTTAAGGCAGAGATCATTTAAAATCATTCTAGAATAATCATTGCAGACCTTACATCTCCCTGTATTGTAAGAGTCCCCTGGATAAAACCACCGCATACTTTTTTTAAATGTTCTCCCTCGATAGAGGGCTACCAAAATACCTAAAACCCAGAGACAAAATATAAATAGGGAACCGTTAATTAAAATAAATAGATCTGTTTGAATCATTTGAGTTTCTTCTGCTCCCTTCTACCTTTTATTTCCATAAGTTCTTTATGTTTTTTTGAATTCAAATGGACATACATTAATTTTTCAGCATGCAGTTTAGATTTTCCCTTGATCCTTGCCCCACATTTACAATCTATAAATTTATCTTCCATTTTTATTCTAAAATAATTCTACGAATTCCCCCTTTATTTCCTATCAAAATAATCTCACTGATTCCTTCAACTCTTTCAAAGCTTTCTATAGAATCCCCTGTTAATTCAATCAAATCTCCCTTACTATTTTTTGCTTTCATTTTCTTATTTATTTTTTATAATTCTTTTAATTCTTCTTTTAATTTTATGAACATTATTTTTAGAAATGGAAAATTATAATCATCAAAACGATCTCTGTAGTCTTCCCAAACCTTATTTAATTTTTCATCAATATGATCCAAGATTTCTATTTTTGTTTTTTCACGAGAAAATTTAGTCAAACGCAATAATTCTTGAAATTGTTTTGGTTTCAGTTTAGGGGAAAAATTCTCTTCAAATAAAATTTCTTGTTCAAACTCTTTTATTGTTTTCATGTTATTTTTTCCTTTCCTGATATACAATATTTAAACCAATTACTCCTAGAAGAATTGTAATAGTTCCTAAAAATTTGTATACCGTTTTATAATAATGATTCTCTGGAACCAAAATAAAAATAGTTCCTAGGCCCATGCAAATTAATAAAACACTAACTCCTAATTTAAAAGTAACTTGTTGTTTCATCTAGCAAACCCCCCTAACCTTGGACGCAAACCAGGAAAGAAAGCCTGCCTCCAATCCTCGGCAGTATCTATCCTAGTTGCATCATCACAATCATTTAAGATCTCTTGTGCAGATTCATTCATTGTCTAGCTCCTGGAAGTTCAAAATAACAACTTGCTTATAGTCAGATGTTTTCTCTATCTCTTCCTTCATTGCTTTTGTAACGTCAGAATAACTCTTTCGGGTTATTCTTTTATCTGTGAAAACTGTTGCATTTCCAAAGCGGCTTCCAATCGCAACATAACTCACATGATAGCAGTATGTTTCTTTATTTAATCCCATAACCATTATAGTATTATAGGGTTTATAAATCTTCTGTTTCCATTGGAACTCTCACTTCTTCCAGATCTGATTTTGTATTGTATGTATTATACGTATAGTAATACATATAATAATAATAATAATAATAAGGGGTTCTTCCAATTCGGTAACTCATTGATCTCATAATGCTAACATTGTAAATACAATACTCTTATTATATGATTTCTCTATTTTCCATAAGAAACAGAGGTTAGACAATACTCACTTTCTCAAGATCGTATGTATAATTATCTCTAATATTTTTCATGTGTTCAAGTGTTAATGGCTTTAGTAAAACTGATCGGTATACCAGTAATAAAACCTTCTTGTAACAATATCTTTTAACAATTCCTTCTTAAAGCTTGTATTAAATACAAATGATTATCATTAATGCTTATCTTCCCTTATTTTTTTGAAGATATAAGCCTCAATATGAAGGTCTTCGGATTTGTGGCCCTGGATCAATTAAGAAGAATTTGGCTCACTACGTTCGCGGATTTGGAGATAGGGGGGGTTCCTCGCGCATGCGCGAGGTTTGGAAACGGCGAAGCCGTTTCTTATATGACTCCGCCACAAAATCCGTATTAATAAAAAAGAATAAAAAGGCCTGGTAGTTCTAAAATCTATGAGTGAAACAATCCATTTTGACCATAAAGGGAAATATCTCTGCAACTGGGCCACGCTTGCAAACAAGGATAAGCTTTCAAAGAACTGGCGAAAAGTTACTTGTAAGAATTGCCTAAAGACTAATCTCTATCGTTAAGTAGATCTCCTGCTTTCCATACGAAATCATGGTTAAGGATTATGGTCCTTCGATTGCAGCTGCAAGATCTCCAGGAGATCTCTGGCCACTTTTTCTTATCGACGATAAAAAATATTTTCAATAAAAGTTATTTTAATTTTTCATAAGTTCCATAGGAAAGTGAGGTTAGGGTTTTTAGGGATAAATCCCCCTTAGTAATATATCAACTCGATAGAAGAACATGCACTCACGGACTTCCTATGGCTTATTTTATTTCTTCATAAGCCTTTCTTTTAATTTTTCTTTATCTATATGCGTGTAGATTTCTGTAGAAGTTATAGAGGAATGTCTTAATATCTCCTGGACTTCCCGCATATTCAAACCCTTTTCATTTAGTAGATATGTGGCCCATGAATGTCTTAACCTATGGGGCCTAACAATAGTTTCCTCAATAAGTGAGCCTTCATTTCCTTTTTTTGTAATTCCCGCAGTAACACCCGCCTCCTTTAGTTTTTTTCTCCATGAGAGGGCTTTATTAGCCAAATAAGTTATATTGTCTGGAAGTTTGTCTATAAACAAAAATGATTCAGGAGATCTCAGTTTATTATTTTCTCTTATGTATCTTGCAATTCTAACCATCAACTCAGGGGGAACTAATGCAATTCCTTCTTTATCTCCCTTCCCAAATACCCTACACTCGCCCATCTTAGAAACATCCTTTTTCCAGGCTTCCCAATCGAATGATATAACTTTTATTTTTAGAAGTTCTCCAAGTCTTAAACCACAAAAGAAAGTTATTAGGATCATTATTTTATCTTTTTCATCTGTGAATATTTTCTCCAGTTCTAGAACCTCTTCTCTAGTAAGTGGTTTAACTAGCCTGTATTTTTTATGTCCTGTTATAGAGGGCAATTCTATCTCTAGAATATTTTCTAATGCTTCAGAATTAATATTAAGTTCCTTATGATTTCTTAATAGATATGCTTTTAAGTTTCTTAAGAAACTTCTGGAAGATGGGTTTTGATTTCCTTTCTCTGAAATGAAACGCCCAACAGTTTCATTATTAAATACATCATAAGTATTAAACTTTGTAAAATAATAAAGGTACTCTCTAATAGTTCTTTCCTTAAGATTTTTATTAACTAGCCAGGATCTAAACCTATCTATAGGCACGTTCACTTTCGAGTACCATCCTTTTTTTACTTAAGATCCTTTTCAATAAGAAGATTCCAACAACTCCAAAGATAATGAAGAGCCAGTTTTTTATAATAAATCCAAACATGAAATAGAGAGACTTGCCTAGTAGCCAGAAAACCCCAAAGATTACTAGGCCCAATAAAATAGCCATGATATAATATGCTGTAAAGGATTCGTTCTTTGGATTGATTGCATCGGGGCTAAGGATCCTCATGTTTTTATTGGGAGTTTGTAAGGTAACTGTTTAATTTGTGCATGGGATTTTATTTCTTTTATCTCTATTTTCTCTGTTGGGGGAATATTAATTTCCTTAGTGTACTGGTTTTTTGTTTGTTTTTCTTGTGGTACACTGGGTTTGGGTACACTGATTAAACGTTTTATTGTATCTTCAAAGTCTTCCCCTTCCTGTTTCTCTCGACGGAGAAAGGATTTAAATTCATTACTTATTTTTATCTGTCCTTCCTTAGGCATCAGTACACCAGTACACTATGGTATTTAAATATGAGTACACCAGTACACCAAGCCCTTTATCCTGTTAACCGATTAACTTCTGAGGCTTTAGAATAAATAGATTGCAGAATAAAAATAGTTGGCCGTCCAAAAAAGTACATATATAAAAACTTATTGAGTTAAGTTTGATATAAAACTAAACACTGGGGACTAATGATTTTATGGAAGCATTAAGGTTATTATGGATGGCTTTATTTTCACTTCTAACTAATTGCATGACAGTCTTACCTATTTTTTTATCCATAAGCATTATATTTAATTCAGTGTTTACTGAACTATACTTTTTGCCGTTGAAGTAGCATACATGAATCAATCCTTCTTTTGTAAATTTTCCTTCAAGTAATTGTTTATAAATTTTTTCTATAAATGTTAGTGGTATTTCCCCTGTTTCCTTGTTGAAACTCTCTGCACGCCTTACCTTCTTAACTTCCTTATAAACTATCTTCTGTTTCACAGTCATATCATTAAAATATAAATAGCCTCTAAAGGTGCTAAGCTTGTGATATTGTGGTTTAAAATCTGGATCCTTTTGAATTCTCTTACCCCATTTCTCCTCGACCTTTTTATTATAGGGTGCATCCCATTTATCTTGACTATAAAGTCTCCCTTGTAGGGGCATGTGAATAATAGCAACTCCCCTCTCAACTATATGTAAATGCATAAAATACAAATCTCTTAGATCTTTATCTAGAGAAAAGAAGTTTGGAATGGCTGAACCAAGAACATTAAAGTTATCTCGATAATTTGTTATTATTTTTATAAGTTCTTGCTGAACCGATAGATTGAAGTTCCTTTTATAACTGGAATTTATTGCCTCATCATCCCAACAGGAACCATACATTTGATTTTTAAGGAGTTTGATTATTTGCTCCCTTTGATAAACTTGATGTTTCCAAGGATTAAATTTTGGAATTCTATGAAAGATTTTTCCCGCGCATGTACTTTTCCCATTACCTCTATCTCCACTGAAAGCTAAGTTAGCGTCGAATTCATTCCCTTGTCTTTCTTTAATAATATCAACTATCTCTTTTATTGTCCATGTAATTTTCATTATTAACCCCTAGTTGTTGCGTTTTTTATAACTTGTTTTTTATAAGCTATTGGATCAAATTCTTCTTTATCTGTGAATATCAAATGATTTTTATTTAATGGATCATTTAAATCCGCTTTTATTTCACTTAGTCTCTCGAGAATCTCTGAAAATAAAACCTCCTCAATTCTAATCGTACTAATTTTAGTAATTTGATTATAACTTTTTTTATAGAGTAGGGGGGATATTCTTTTTATTATGTTAAGTTTCTTTTCGAAATCTTCAAGTTTTTCTTTAGTTCCAGATTTTTTCATTGCAAATCTGCAATTTTTACATATCTTTCTTAACTCATGTATTAGTCTTTTTAATCCAGAGAGCCTTAATTGTTCTTGAGGCATCCCGTAACTCATCAACTCTTCAAAGATATCTTCGTAACCAAATGCAGCAATGTCCTCGTAAACTTCACATCGGACCATAGGTTTCATTATTTTTTCTTTAGAGAATTCGGCAGCAACATTCCAGTTTCCAGTTTCAGAAATCATAAAGCCTTCATCAGAATCTCTTTTTCCCATAATTATCTATATTAGGAAAACTTTTAAATGTTACTTTCTTATGGAATAACATGGAAAAAGAGGGAATGATAGAAAATAAAATAAACGAAAATCTTATTTTCATAGTAATTCTAATCTTATCTATAATTTTAACTTCTTATCTCATATTAAATTATAGTAAATCTCAATTAGAAAGTGAAATAGAGGGGATAGAAGAATTTAATAAATATTATTTTAAGGGTGTAGCAGAATTTAATGATGGAATCTTTGATAACTTTAATGCTGAATCTAATTACAATTTATGGTCTTTTTATTATGATGAAGGATATTTCTTAGATTCTATTGAATATTGTGTTAGTGCAAGGGACCTATATGCTTCTGCAAATTCATACAATCAAGATTCTATATCTAATTTTGAAGAAGCAGATAAAATAGCAAAAGAAAAATATAAAGAATTAATATTTTATTATATAAAGGCGTCAGACCAGGCTATTGAAATTAATTGGGCAATGTATGAAGCTTGTGAATATTTTGAAGGTGCATCCGATTCTTACTCTAAAGAGTTATGGGATTCTGGAGATGCAGAATTAGAAATTGGTAATGAAAAAATTGAGTTACATGATAGTTTAATTAGAGATTATAATAAATATGTTTCTAAAATAGAAGTTTTAGAAGAAAAAATTTAAGGAAGGAGACTTTAAATAAATTAAAATGGTATCATTAAGAGAAAGAATAAGAAGAAGGTTCAAACCAAAGCCTAAGCCAGAACCAATTCAGAAAGGTAGACCTGTTTTTAAAAAAACTGAAAAGCCAAGTCCTAGAGGGATAGTAGCGCCTGCAAAACCTATTCAAAAATTTGTACCTCAGAGAGATGTTAGAACATTTGTTTCTGGAGGGGGAGCCTCGCGACCTAGACAAGATGCACCAGTTCCAACTCCACCACCCCCAATAAAACAACCTTCTCTCACTGCTGCACAAGCTACGGGCGTAGAGGCTGAAAGAATGAGGGAAACGGCAAGAGGTTTAACACCTTCGCAGGCAGTAGCCTTAGAAGCTAGAAGAAGAAGATCATTAAGAATAAGACTGCCTCCTGCAAGACCAAAAATAGATTTTAAGAAGGCAATTAGTAAAGGAGTTGATGTATTGGGGACAAAAGCATTAGTGTTATCCTTGAAATTAAAAACGAGAAGAGAAGAATTAATTCAAGAAAAATTAGAATTGATTAAACAAAAAGGATTAAAGGCGCCATTTTCAAGAGAAGGAAAAAAGATTGATAAACAATTACAAAATATTGCTGTTGCAGAATCACTTGTTCCTTTTGCGTTATTACCTTCCGCTCTTAAATTCCTTGTTAAAAATCCAAAAGAGATAAAAAATATCCCCTCTGGCGCTAAACAAGCTCTTATTAAAGAGGGTAAGGAAACTGGAAGACTTTTATTAATAAGTCCTTCCGCAGGATTCGTTAAAATTGGAACAGAGATTTATACTTTTAAAGGAACTGGGAAAGCCATAAGTCTTACTGGAAAAGTTTCTGGGAAAGCAATAACTAGAATAAGTCCTAAATTTAAAAAGATAAAAAATTCAGAAATAATAATTCCTTCTAAACAACCTGGAAAAGCTATTTCTTTAAAAATATCTGGTCCAGTATCAAAAATAAAAACTTCCTTAAGGGAACAAGCAGAGTTAGCGGGAAAACAGACCCTTGCAGTTTCTGCACAAGCAGACAGATTAGTTAATTTTATCAAAACAAAAAGGGTAGTCAGAAAACCAATACCTAATGAAGAGTTGTTAAAACCAGTTACTAGAAAACTTTTATCTAAGTTTGATGAGGGAAAGATAAGTAAGAAACAATTAATAGACCTAGACAATAGAATAAGAACAGAAACAAGGGGGGGAGGTTCTTTATTGGAGAGATCTTTTTTTGCAAGCCCTAAAGGAAAGTTAAGAATTTCTAGGTTAGGGCAAGAATCTAAGGATGCTTCACTATTAGATATTTTGAAAGGAGATTTTACATTTAGAACACAGAAGCCACAAATATTAATTTTTGAAGATATTAAAGTTCAAAAATTTCCAAAAGAATTAAAGACTGTTGAAAAGAAATTAAAAACTGGAAAGGCCCTAACAAAATTAGAAACACAAAAATTATTAAAATTCCAATTAAAAGGATCAGGGAAGTTTAAACCAATAGGCGCATTATCAAAAGAACCAGAAATTACATTATCTCCCCGTGAGATAATTAAAAAGGGAAAAGTAGTGGCTGTTACAATAATAAATGGAAAAAGAGTACCAATAGTTCGTGCGACAGTTATAAAATCTAAACCAGAAACTAAGAAATTATTAAAAAAAGCTAATGAAGGAAAAATAAAAACTTCTGAATTAAAAAAACTGAGAAAGAATTTAAGAAAGGAAACAGGGTTTAAATCATTATTATCTCGATCTCCAAAACGAAAGCCTATTGTCCGTGTTAAAAAGATTGGTTTAACTACAATTTCAAGATCAAGAAGGGGAAGAAAACCAAGAACGGGTAGTAGACCTAGAAGAACTATCAGACCTGGACTTCCAAGACTTCCAAGAGTTCCAATCCCTCCAAGAAGACCTAGATCTCCAAGAGTTCCAAGAGTTCCAATCCCTCCAAGAAGACCTAGATCTCCAAGAAGGTTAGGTAGAATTTCTAGACCTTCTTCTTCCACTAAAAGGGGGGTTCCTCGTGGTGGGAGGAGAGTTGAGGCAATTAAAGAAAAAGAAATAATAACCATATCTTCTAAGAAAAAGAAAAAATTCTCTAAGCCTTCAAAACTTAAACAAGGTTACCAGGCATTTGGAAAAGATAGGGGAAGATCCATAAACTTAAACCCTAAGAAGCTATTAAGTAAGAGGCACGCTTTGGATAGGGCTGCAAGAGCAATAGACAACACAACTTCTAAGACATTAAAAATAGTTCCAAAAGGAAAGGTCAAAAAATTAGGGACTATAAGGAAAAGTGAGAAAGGATATTTTGGAAGAACAAAAAATAAATTCAGAGAGTTTAAAATTAGAAAGAGGAAAGGAATCAAAACCCCAAATAAATTTATAGAAAAAAGAAGATTTGGAATTGATACACGTGGAGAGAAAAGACAACTATCCCTCGCTAAGTTTGCTAAACAACAAGGATTCACTAGAAGGAGAAAAACATTTAAGAAAAATAAACAAAGTAAGAGATCAAGAAGGGGTAGAAGATGAGTGAAGGAGATCCCTATGAAAACGACGAATTTGTTCAGGAATTATTGGCCCGTGAAAAAAATTCTCAAAATGAAATACTAAGATTACAAGGCGTCGTTAATTCTTCTGGCGTTGCAAGTCCACAGGGAAATTTAATTCAGTATCAACTAGATTCTTCAGAGATGTTAGAGAAGTTAGAACATTTCTATAGGGGCGATTATATTGGAATCTGTAAGGAAGGAGAAAATAAAGGGGAACAGATGTGGATAAGTCCAGACAATAAAGATTTAATACCTCTTAATGAATTTGGTGTTAACTCCATGATGGAAATCGTAACAAAATATATAGATAAAAATACATCGTTATCTTATTATTCAGAAGAGAGAATTTATGAGATCCTTGCAGACTTAGGGGATGAAATGGTTTTAGTTCTTTTCTGTAATTATGAAAAGATGGGGATGGATACTTATTTTAAGAAAACTAAATTTAGGGTTATGATTCTCACAACTCTCCACATGATTGAATCTAATTATAGAAGAGCAATAAGGGGAAAAACTATGGAAGATCTTAACCAGTCCAAAATAGTGACTCAGTCCGACATGGTGGGCGCTAGGGCGGGGATGGGTGTTGGAGGGCCTGCTAAAAAGAGTTATGGCTTTCTTGATCCTCGAAGGTATATGAGGTAAAAATGAAAGGGGTTAAATTGTTTTCTCTAATTTTTTTATTTATTATTGCAATGTCTTTAGTAAGTTCCCAGTTAGGTTATAGCAATCCAACACTCCCAAAGTTAATTTCAAATCTTCAAACTTGTTCTGGAACTGATAAAGTTTCTTCAATTAAATTAACAAGCTCAGGAATAGATATAATTTGTTCTTCAGATAGTGTTAGTGGCGGGGGATCTAATACTACTGAATTTTGGGATAACCTAGACACACCTTCTGATATTAACATTAATGATCTATCCTTTTCTTTTACAAGCGGTTCTGTTATTTTTTCTGATGGTGTTGGATTGCAAGAAGATAATGCTAATTTATTTTGGAATGATACAAGTAATAGATTGGGTATCGGTACAACTTCACCCCAAACTCATTTACAAATTGATACTGATTCAGCAGATAGTACTGTTGATGTTTTGACTTTGCATAATCCTTCTAATAATCCAAATGCGGGAGTTGCTATAGTAATGAGTAGTGCAGATAATGATAGAGCAAAACTTTCAATCGTTGCAGGTTTAGTGGGGGATGGAGAACTTCATTTTATTAATGATTTACCTGCAACAGCAACAGATAGATTTACAATCTTGGAAAATGGTAACGTTGGTATAGGTACGACAAATCCAACTGATTTATTACATATAAATGATGATATTAATAATGCAGTATCGATTCAGATTTCAGGTAAAACAACAAGTAATGGTTTAACAGTTGGGATAAATTCTATAGACCAAGTTGCTTTTATCAATAGGGAAAATACAGATATGTATTTTGAAACAAATAATACAGAAAGATTGAGAATAGATAAAGATGGAAATATTGGTATTGGAACGGATAGTCCAACCACACTTTTACAGGTTAAAGGGAATATAAGTGCTTTAGATTGGACAAATGTATCAATAACAGAATCTCAAGTAACAGATTTACAAGATTATTATCTTCTATCTAATCCAAGTGGATATTTTAATTTATCAGATTTCAATATAGCAAATTATTATTTACTTTCTAATCCATCAGGATATTTCAATCTAAGTGATTTCAATATTGCAGATTATTATCTTTTGTCTAATCCAAGTGGATATTTTAATTTATCAGATTTCAATATAGCAAATTATTATTTACTTTCTAATCCAAGCAGTTATTTTAATTCAACAACATTAGTAGAAGCAAATTTAAATGTTAATTCTTCAAATTTCTGGGATAATTTAAATATTCCTACAGATTTGAATAATAAACTAACTTTAACAGAAGCAAATATTACAGATTTACAAAATTATCCTGTAAATAATACAGGAAATTGGATATTGAATTTTACAAGATTAGCCAGTTTAGATTGGACAAACATAACAATCCCTTCTTCACAAATAACTGATTTTGATTCTTCTATAGAAAGTTTGTTTAATTCTTCTTCTTGGAATCGTTCTTCAACAAATGTTTTCTTAGCAAATACTGGAGATAGTGTTGGAATAGGTACAACAACACCAAATGCTCTTTTACAAATTGCTGGAAACATAACTGCAAATGATTGGTCTAATATTACAATAACAGAAAGTCAAGTTACAGATTTACAAACATATATTATAAATAATACTGCAGGATGGATTGTTAATTTTACAAGACTTGCTAGTTTGGATTGGACAAACATAACTTTAACAGAATCCCAAATAACAGATTTACAAAATTATGTTTTAATTGGAAGTTCAAACAAAATAACTTTAGATTATACAAATATTACAAATATAGGATTATTTAATCAAACAACTTTAGCCTTATCCATTAACACAACAAATAATATTCAAAATCTTTTAGGGGGTTTACCTATATTAAATAATACTGCAGGATGGATTGTTAATTTTACAAGACTTGCTAGTTTGGATTGGACCAATGTAACAATAACAGAAAGTCAGATAAGTGATTTAGTTCATACAGTTAATGGAACAAATATCAATGTCTTAGATGTCAATGCAAGTTCTGCAACAATTCATGGCGACTTGAATATAACAGCTAACTTAACTGTTAGAAAAAATATTGATATTACGAATGGTAGTTTATTCCAACCAGTTTATCCAAGTGATGATGGTTTGGTTTTATATATGCCCTTCTCAGAACCAGATGGTTCAACACAACTTGACAGAAGTCCTTATGGAATTGATGGGACTGTTTCTTCTGGAGTCAATTGTAATATTACTAATGGAAAGTATGGAGGTGGTTGTCATTTTAATGCTGTTGATACAAATAGTCGGATTCGACTTTTAGGGGAAGGTGCTACTTTTTCATCAGATATTTTTACTGCAGAAGCATGGATTAGGCAAGATGCACAATTTATTGGTTCTTTTGGATATATTATAGATAATCAAGACTCACCTAACGATGGTTGGGGTATAGCTATTGAAAGTGGAAATAGAGTTTTTTGTAATTACAATTTGCCTTCTGTAATTGGAACGACTGTTCTCTCGATTTCGGGGGATACATGGTACCATGTTGCTTGTGTTTCTGATGGTGTGAATCTAACTGTTTATGTTAATGGAATTCAAGAGGGTGTTGGAGCAGTAAGTGGAAGTATAAGTGAAACTGCAGATGCTACTATTGGTAGGAGAACTACTGCAGGTGCAAACAGTGTTATTAATGGATCATTAGATGAAGTAAGGGTATATGTAAGAGCTTTAACAGCAGAAGAAATAAGAACACATTATTTAAGAGGGCAAGGTTTTGGGGCTTCAGGTGCAATTACTGCTGATAAGTTTAGGGTTGTGAATACTTCTGGGAATATTAATTTTATTGTTGATGAATCAGGTAATGTAGGAATAGGAACAACCAGTCCTCAAAATAAATTAAATGTTGTTGGAAGTTTTAATGTTTCAAATTCAACAGGTTTTTTAGGATTGTATCAAGGTAGTGATGCAAAAGTTGGAATCGGGACAGCAACTCCAGATAGAAATTTAGATGTTGAGGGTACAGGAGCAGTTTTAATTAAAACACAAAATGGGGTTGCTAGTACATTGTATGGTGTGAACTCAGTTAATTTCGGAATTGTAGGAACATTGAGTAACCATGATTTTAGAATTTTTACTAATAATATTGTTAAATTCGTTGTAGAAG
>CAZJDG010000010.1:0-6508 GCA_964544725.1 Candidatus Woesearchaeota archaeon
CCTCTAGACTACAGGGGCATTCCAGAAAAAGAAAAAATTAGTTTAAAAAACCTTTGCAATGAAAAATTTATAAAGGTTTTTCGCTAAGCTAAATAATGAATAAAGAGGTTAGTTTGAGTATGATTATATTTGCAATTATTGTAGTTTCATTATTAGGGTATTTCATTTTTGTAAATCAAGAAGTAAAACCAGATAACACAGACATAATTTCTATGGAAAGTGATTTTGGAGTTGATGAAGGCTCTGAAGAAATAAGAATAGATGAAATTATTCAAGGGTCTCCAGAATTATATACAATCAAAGTAACCTCATCAGGATTTTCACCAAAAGACTTGGAGATAAATAAAGGAGATATTGTATTATTCCTCAACGAAGGATCTTCCAAAAGTTGGCCAGCTTCAGATGTACATCCCACTCATACTGTTTACCCAAATTCAGGCATTTCAAAATGTGGGACAGTAGAAGAAGAAAATATTTTTGACGCATGTAAGGGATTAGCAAATGGTGAAAGCTATAGCTTTACATTTAATGAAATAGGAACATGGACATATCATGACCATCTTAAGCCATATGTTGGTGGAACAATCGTAGTTAATTAAGAAATTTTGGCTATTCTAATTTAGCTTGAAGTCCTTTTGCAATTTTTCCTTCAGTTTCTTTCATACCAGAAAGAAGTAAATGATAAGAAATTTCCAATTCTTCATTAACTTCATGGTCAGAAGATAATTTTTCTCATTCGCTTATACTTCCCTATCATAGAGTTTCGCTAAATCCACAACTTCCCATTTTTCTACTTTCATGTTATTGTTATGAGCCTACACGGATTTGAACCGTGGACCTCTGCCTCTCTTAGACTAATCCTAGAGATTTGTAATCCTTTTGAATCACATTCATATAAGAGCAGCGCTCTGACCAGACTGAGCTATAGGCTCACTAAGAATTGAGGAAGTTTGAAATATTTAAAGATTTGGTTGAGAAAAATATGCTAAGAATATTCTAAAATATAGAAATTTATTTAAATTGGAGCCCTTTTTTATTAGAATCTTTTGTTACTTAATAATAAATACAAAAGCTTTATAAATAAAACTCTCAACTCATTGAAATATTTAAAAAATTAAAATTAAAAATGAATATACTTAGAATAGCACCACCTGTTTTACCCATTAGTGATAATTTAAAATATGCTGGTACTGAAAGAGTTATAAGATCTTTACATAAAAAACAAAGAGAATTAGGGCATAATGTTTATTTGGCTGCTGCGGGAGATTCAGAGATTCCTGAAGGTGGGCTAATTCCTACCATTCCAAAAAGTATATGGGGCACTCAAGGACAAAATAGTAGAGAGATAGTGGCGGATACTCAATCTATGAAAATACATCACGAAAAATGTATAGATTTGATGGTTAAAGGTCATGAGGGAATAAAATTTGATGTAGTGCATGATCATAGCCATACTTTGCTTACAACCTCCTTAGAATATTTATCCTCAAGAAACCAAATAAATATTCCTATAGCAGAGACCTTACATGGTCAGAGATCAGATAATGAAGTTAAAAATTATTTAGTTTGGAGAGCTTTGGCTGAACTTGAGGGAAAAGTTCATTTTAATTCCATAAGTCAATCCCAAAAAAATATTTTTAGCCCTACAGGAATCCCAATAAATAGAGTGATTTATCATGGAGTTGAAATGGAAAAATTTCCTTTTTCTGATTCTAAGCAAGATTATCTTTTTTGGATAGGTAGGATAGATCCTTCAAAAGGACTTCATAATGCGATTAAAGTATCAAGAGAAACAGGACGACCGTTGATAGTAGCAGGGGAAGTTCACTCTGTAAATGAAAAATATTACCAAGAGAATATCAGACATAATTTAGATAATATTTTAATGGAGGAAACCTTATTAAAATCAGAGGAAAAAAGAAATGAACTTGTAGAAAGATTAAGGGCTGGAAAAGAAATCGTTAATGAAGGAGAAATTTATTTTGTAGGTCCCCTAAATGATATTCAAAAAGCTGAATTTTTTAGTCATGCTTATGCAACGCTTGTGCCAAATGAATGGCATGAACCTTTTGGATTAGTTATGATAGAGTCTATGGCAACAGGAACCCCTGTAATTGGTTTTGGTTTGGGGTCTGTTCCAGAAGTTATAGGGGAATCAGGAAAATCTGGTTATGTCATTTCCCCTAGGTTGAAAAATGGTGTTATAGATTACGATACAATGACTTCTGAAATGGTTGAAATTGTAAATAATTTAAAGATAAATTACCGAGATTCGAGGGGAAGAGTTGAACAAAATTTTACTGCAGAGATGGAAGCTCAGAATTATGTAAAATTCTTTGAAGATATAATTAATACAGATTAAACTTTCCCATAACATTTATAAATAAAATAATTTTAACTTTAGAATGAAAAAGATATTGGTGATGATGTTTTTATTTTCATTCTTAGCATTGGGGGTTATGGTTCCAATGATTAGCGCTCAAGAAGAACTTGAAAATCCAGGTGTAACTCCTGACTCGCCTTTGTGGGGTTTAGATAGAGCATTAGAACAAATTCAACTTCTTTTAACAATAGGTTCTAGTTCAAAAGCAAAAATAGGATTAGAAATTGCTAATGAGAGACTTGCAGAAATTAAAGAGATGATTGAAGAAAATAAATTAGGGGCAGCAGAAAAAGCGAAAGAAAATCATGGAAAAGCCTTAGGAAAAGTAAAAGAGAGAATTGAAGGAATAGAAGATGAAGATTCAGAAGAAGAAATAAAAGAAGTAATTGAAGTTGAAAAAGAATTAGATGAACATGAACAAGAAGTTGAACAAATTTCTGGAGAGTTAAAAATAAAGATTAAAATAAAAGGAGAATTAACTGAAGAGCAACAGGCTTTGATTGATTCTATTTTGGCAAGTTTGGAAGGACAAATAGGAGAAGTTAAAATAGAAATTAAAAATAAGAAAAATAAAACTAAAATAAAAATTAAGATAGAAACAGGTAAGAGTGATGAAGAAATTGAAGAGGATATAGAAAAGTTTGAAATTGAAGCGGGCATGGATAGAATTAAAGCAAAAGCAAAAATTGTAGGTAGTCAATCTGGAATTAAAATTGAAAAAAGATTTTCTACAACAACTATTGATAAAGATGCTATTATTAGTGAGATAATAGAACAATTTGCTTTTGATAGAGAAATCGCAGATGTTGCATTGAAAATAGAAGAGGAAGAAGGGGATGAAGAATTAGAAGAAAAGCTTAAAGTTAAAGTAAGAGTAAAAGATGGTGTTGCAAAAGTTGAAGTTAAATTAAAATTCATTTTAGATACAATCGATAGGGAAGAAATTTTGAATGCAATTGTTGAAAATTCTCAGTTAACAACAGAACAAATCGAAAGCGCTTTGAAGTTTAAGGATAAAGAAAAAGAAGACAAGGATGATGGAGAAATAGATGAAGAAAGAGAATTAGAAATAGAAGTTGAAATAGAAAATGGGGTTGCGGAAATAGAAGTTGATTTTAATGGAGATGAATTTGAATTTACCTTGGAAACAACAGATAGAGAAGAAATTATTGCTGAAATTATTGAAAGAACAGGATTAACAAGGGAAGAAATTGATGCAGTTATAAAATTTGATATTGAAGGGGAAGATGAGGAAGAAGATGACGATGAAACAGAAGATGATAATTCTGATGAAGACGAAGAAGATGATGGGGAAGAGACAAACGATTCTGCTTAAATTTCCTTAACCATATAAAACCCTTCAAGATTATAACCTAATTTTTTATAATATTCTCTAACACCAACGCCTGAAATAATTGATAATTTTTTGATTCCATTTTCTTTTGTAATTTCTTCCGCTTTTTCCATCAACAATTTCCCAATACCTTTATGCTGTGCGAGGACACCTACGGTTTCCTTCGCGTAACCTTCCCTTTTATTTAGTCCTTTTTCTCCAAGATTTAATGCTTGACCATAAACATGCAATTCTCTAATCATTGCCTCCCCTTTGTGAATTCTTAATCTTAAAAGTCCAAATAAAATATCGTCATCATTTACAAACTCCAGAAAAAACTCCTTCCCATTGCTTGCTTCATACTCAATTATTTTCATCTTTGTGTTCAGATCAACTTCTTTATTAAAACCAATTTCCCTCATTCTTATCTCTTTCAATTTAACATGCTTCTCTCTGAAATTTTCTTCAATATCTTTTCTCAAATCCAATCTCACAAGCCCCTCAACAAGTTTCTCTTTCGGAAATTCCCTCATCATTCTCATAACCCTACAATAATTCGGAATCAAATGCATCATCTTAATCAGAAGTTCCCTCGTTTGTGCTTCACTATAAGGTTTGTAATTAATTAATTCATGAATTTTAGCCAAAGGAGAATCTTCAACAATCTGGCAAGGATAAATCTTTAGTTGGTCTGGTCTAAATTTACTATCTTCAAAAACTTTCTTAAATAATTCTAAATCATTTTTAGGATTGCTATAAGGTAATCCAGGCATTATATGATAACCAACCTTGAATCCTGCATTTTTTAGTTTTTCAGTTGCAATAACAACATCTTGAACGGTATGTCCCCTATTTGTTTTTTTGTAAATTTCATCATCAAGTATCTGAACTCCAATTTCAACCCTCGTAGCTCCAAATTCAAGCATTCTTTTAATCTCTTCATCAGAACAATTATCTGGCCTATTTTCAATACACATAGCTACACATCTATGCTCCGCAGATTCATTCCATTTCTTAGCCTCATTTAAATCCACTGCGTCCTTTCCATTAAGAGCATCAAAGCACCTCTTAACAAAATTATATTGATAATCAGTAGGATACTGTAAAAAAGTCCCTCCGAGAATAATTATCTCTATTTTGTCTGTGGGATGGCCCATTTTATTCAAAACTCCTAGCCGATTCATAACTTGTTCATAGGGATCAAAAGCCAACCCTAAGGCTCTCATTATTGCAGGACTCTTATCAGTATAACTCTGAGGAACATGGTCTCCCCCTGGACAATAAACGCAAGTCCCATGATCGCATTTCCTAGGTTTTAGAACAACAGTCAAAGGCGTAACCCCTGAAATCGTCCTTACAGGCTTTCTTATTCCGCTTATATTTTGCATCTAATAAGAATTAAATAGTGTTTTATATTATTTACTAAATGGAAAATCAAGAAGAAATTTGGGATAATATTGCCTTCGGTTGGGAAACTTATAGGATAAAACCAATCGATGAAGTAGTAGAATTTCTCAAAGATAAAAAAGGAAAAATTCTTGACTTAGGCTGTGGAGGAGGCAAACATTTCCCATATATGAATGGGGAAGTTTATGGTGTAGATTTTTCCAAAAAAATGCTAGAATATGCCCAAGACAGAGCAAACAAAAATAAACTAAAAGTTAACTTAACTAAAACTACTGCAGATTCTTTACCTTTTGAAGACAATTTTTTTGATTCTATAATTTTCATAGCAGCTATACATTGCATTCCTGAGAAAGAGAAAAGAGAAAATGCATTAAAAGAATTACTTAGAGTTCTAAAATCAAAATCCGAGGCATTAATCACCGTTTGGGACAAAGACCAAGAAAAATTCAAAGATTCAAACAAAGAAGCAACAATTCCTTGGAAACATGATGGAAAAGAATATCAAAGATATTACTATCTGTATGATAAGATGGAATTTGTAAATTTATTAAAAAAAATTGGTTTTGAAATTATAAAAATTTCAGACAAAGAAAGTCCCAATGGATTTTATTCTCAAAAAAATATTAATGTAATCGTGAGAAAACCTTAAAATTCTTATGGAAAAGGTAATACAATCCTCCAGCAAACATACCAATTATAAGATCATAAATAATATCTAGCCAGCTTTCTAAAACAATCCATGAAGAAACTATTTCTAAAAATTTCACGCCCAAAGGACCGACTCCATCCAGTAAACCATACAAGAGATATATTGATCCTCCAGCTGAAGTTAATTCAAAAATTTCCCAAAAGACTACAAATGCAAATAACAAAACAAATTTTGAAGAATCTTTCATTTTATTGAAAAATTTAATAATTAAAAACATCATCAAAAACCCAGCAATAAAATGAATTAATGACCAATAGTCTACAAAGAAATAATCAGTTTCATAAATAACTGTATGCAATAATTCAGCGATCCAGATTCTTATACTATTTATCATCTTTTTTCAAAACGTTAACAATATCAAATATTGATTTCTTCTGAAATTCGACAATCCTCAGTTCAGTTAAATCAATATTTATTTTTAATATCCCTAACATTGAAATAAAAACATTTCCCACTAATATATTTTTCCCATCAACTTTCTGCAAAGAAAAAATCATTTTTTGCACAGTATTAGTAATTTTTTCAGCTTCCATTTTTTTAAGAATCAAAGCCTCCAGCTCATCGAATTCAAAATCAATGTCACTTGAAATAGATTCAGGAATTCTTTCGTTAAAAAGTTCAACAGGAATTTTAGCCATAGAACCTAATTGAAAACTAACCATCTCTTTTTCCTTAG
>CAZJDG010000010.1:6518-22751 GCA_964544725.1 Candidatus Woesearchaeota archaeon
AAATAATAATCTAAATGGGCTTTGTCATCTTTACCTTCTTTATCGATAACAAAAAATCCAGAACACAAATAAGCTTCAGGGTGCTCTTTACTAAACTCTTGAAACTCATTGGAATTGAAAAATTTCTCAAAATAAAATTGGATATTCATGTTTTTTCCAGTAAAAACCACTTTATAAATTTTTGACTAAATATATTTGTTATTAGTCAGTAGTAACAAATAGTAAGCTTTATATAGTTTAATCATATCGATATATTATGATAGAAACACAATTTGCAATAAAAGGATATGATGAAAGAAAGAATGAACCTCTTAAAGAAGGATCAATTATTTATAGTGGAACAACTACTGGAAAGCTTAAGAGAAGTTTAGAAGAAAGAGATGGAAAACTCTTATTTGACAAACAAAAGGGGATAACTGCTTCTCGTGAGACCTACTTTACTTCTTTATTAGCTGATTCTGTGGGTTATGCTATTAAAAATTATTTAGAAACGAGAAATGGAAAACCAATAATTTTAGAAGGGCCCGTTCCAACTAATTATTCTCAAGATTTTAGATCTAATGGTAATACTTCTTTCGTAACTAAAGACAAACTTATTATTAACGCTATTTGGCTCCCCACAAATAAATTAAGCGATCCAGGGATAACTATCTTGGATGTATATAATGGAAAGCTTAAATCTGAATTCAGAAGAAAAATTTTGGATGGAACAAATTTAGAAGAATTAGAAGAAATTTTGCGTTTGCACAATTAGCTTCTCTCAGAAATCTCTTTTTTCAAATTTTCAATAAAATCTTCAAGCTTTACTTTTTGAATTTTCTTGTCACCCTTAACTCTAATTGCGAGATTTCCTTCTTTTTCCTCTTTATCCCCAATAACAATTATGTAAGGTATCCTCATTAATTCAGCTTCTTTAACTTTAGCCTGAACTGTTGTATCTCTAAAATCAGCATCAAGTCTCAAATTAGACATGGCTTCTCCAAGTTTCTCAATTACTTTTTCAGAAGCTTCAACGTTTCTATCTGTAAAACTCAAAATTCTTACTTGAATTGGTGAAAGCCAAGTTGGAAGCCGACCATTTTTATCTTCCAACAAAATCCCCATAAATCTCTCCACACTCCCATAAGTAACTGTATGCAACATAACGGGTCTTTTCTTAGAATTATTTTTATCAGTGTACTCTAATTCAAATCTTTCAGGCATTGCAAAGTCCAATTGAATCGTAGAACACTGCCAAGTTCTATTCAAAGAATCTTTTAAATGAAAATCAATCTTAGGACCATAAAAAGCACCATCTCCTTTGTTAACCTTATACTTTATTTTTTTCTTTTTCAAAACTTGTTCCAAAGCTTTCTCTGCCTTATCCCACATCTTTTCTTCCCCGATTTTTTTCTCTGGTCTAGTAGAAAGCTCAACATGGTCAAAACTCAAACCTAATTTTTCATAAGTCAAATTAATCAAAGAAATAATATCAGAAATTTCATTCTCCAATTGCTCTTCAGTACAAAAAATGTGTGCATCATCCTGTGTAAATTGTATAACTCTAAACAATCCTCCTAAGACTCCTGAAAGCTCTTGTCTATGAACCACACCAAGTTCAGCCATTCTCAAAGGTAAATCTTTGTAACTCTTAGGCTTAGTCCTATAAACTAGGACTCCTCCAGGACAATTCATTGGCTTCGCAGCAAATTGTCTTTTTTCATAATCTGTTAAAAAAATATTCTCTTTGTATTTTTCCCAATGTCCAGAAATTTTCCACAACTTACTATCCAAAATCTGAGGAGTTGAAATCTCTTGATAGTTTTGCTTTCTATGAGCTTCCCTCCAAAAATTAACAAGTTCATTTTTGATTATCAAACCATTATTATGCCAAAAAACCATTCCTGGAGCCAACTCATTAAAACTAAACAAATCCATTTGCTGTCCAACAATTCTATGATCATTATTCTTTAACTTAGAAGAATCCAACTTTGATTTTGAAATTTCCCTCAAGAGTTGTTTATAATCATAACCTTCTCCTTTAGATTTCTTTTTATCATCGAATCTTATCTCCCTACTCAATTCACTTAACGGATGCCCTTTAACTTTCATCTCAAATTCTTTATAATACCCAAAAGGGGCCCTAGTAACATTGAAATCTTTTCCAAGTTCTTTTTCTGCTTTCTCTAAAACTTCAATAGCTTTTTCAGGAGAAGCCAAATTATTTGAAAGATGAGCATAAGGATACAAAACAATATTCTTTACATTTGTTTGCTCCGCAATTTCTTTAACATTCTTAACTAATTCCTTAACAACTTTTACAACATCCAAATCAGTTTTTTCAACAGAAGTTAAAATAGCCAAAGCATCTTTAACATGTCCCCCTTCTTTTTCTTTTTCTGAAAGAGAAGCAATTGACTTCAAAGCTTTCTTTAATGGCTTGAATTTAATATAATCTACATGCAAAGATAATAGTTTCATGATGAAGAAATGATAAGGAGATTTATAAAATTAATTATCTCAAGAATTTATCAACTTGTTTCTTAGCAAGCTCTCTTTTCCTTTGATGCTCCTTCAAAAAAGCATTTATTTTTTCAATCAAAATTTCTTTTAGCTCTGAAGTCAACATCTTCCCAGATTTATAATCGTCATGGATTTTCTGTAATTTTTTATCATCTTGCTCAAAAAAGAATTTCAAATATTGGAATGAAACATCTACTTCTGGATTCCCTCCATGTTTTCTATGTTCTTCCAAAGTATCTCTCCCTCCTGAAAACGCATATTTCTTAATTTTCCTTTCAACTGCTTTCGAAGAATCTGAAAGAAAAATCTGTCCTGAGCCAGAGGAAGAAGACATTTTTATTCCCCCTTGAAGGGAAGGAATAAATTTAGCATGTAAAGCCGAAGGTTTCTCAAACCCAAATTCTTTACTTTCTGCAATATCCCTTGTAAGTCTTATAAAAGGATCTTGATCTATTGCAACGGGAACAACAGTTCTATGCTTTCCTTTTTCAAATTGAGGGAACAAAATGTGTGCAACTTGCATAGCAGGATAGAAAGACCAACCAATATTATTCTCAGGTTTTAATCCAAATATAGCTTTAGCAGTTGAATAACTAATCTTTTTTGCTACCCTCCCCCCATACTTATAAATATCAGTATAAACAAAATCTTGAAAAATAAATGTTTTTCCAGGTTTAAATCCCAAAGCAATTATATCAAGAATATTCTCTTTTGAGATTGCTAAAACTTTTTCGTAGTTTAAATCTTTCTTAACATAAAATTTTTCATCATCAGAAATAGGAATATACACCTCACATCCAAATTCTTCTTGAAGAGATTTCGCAACTAAGAATGGAACTAAATGGCCAAGATGCATTTCATCGCTTGGACCTCTTCCAGTTAGAACACTCACCTTTTTCCCAGAAGCATGATCTGCTAACCACCTATCAAAATCTCTATGAGAAAAATAAATCCCTCTCCTAAGCAAGGGGTGACATTTTTCTAATCTTTTTACAATCTCCGAAGAAATTTTTGTAGTTCCAAACTGTTTAATCAACTTATCATAGTCAACATCTCCCGAAACTTCCCACGGAGTAACCTTAATCCCCTTTTTCATCTAACAAGCAAGTTAAGGATATTTTTAAACTTTACACAAACTTAAGGGAGGGTTGTTTATACCCTTTGAGTAATAAGGGTGAACTGTAGATGCCCTTTATTAGAATAATGTTTATAAATAAAGATTCATTCCTTTAGTAAACTCAAAAAAGAGAGAAAATGAAAAGATTAATAATTTTAAGATTAGCCATGAGCAGTATTTTAAAGGAGAGGTTGATAAGGAGAACCTTGGTTCTCTTTATACTTTCAGTGTTTCTGATTTCATTTGTATCTGCAGATATATTACTTCTTCAACAACCAGACGAACTTTATAATTTTGGCGGGGCAATTTCCATCCCAGTTATTGTAAAAACAACAACTGAACTTTCGGGAAATTTACAAATGGATTTAATTTGTAATGGAGAAGAAGTAAATTTCTATAAAAATGGAGTTAGTTTGTCTGCAGGCGAAGAGCAAGAGATAGACGCCGCATTAGTTCTTTCAAAAGAAATAATCGGAAACTTAGAGGGTTTTTGTTTAATCAAAATATTTATCAAAAATAATTTCATTTTAACTGAAGAATTTAGAATCTCCAAATTAATAAATGTAGAATTAAAAACATTTGAAACAGAATTCGACCCCGAAGAAACAATTTATATCGACGGTGAGGCATTCAAAGAAACTGGGGAAGATGTGGATGGTTTTATAGAAATAACCGCAACTTCAGATAATGCGACCTCAAACAAAACTTACCAAGGGACTGTTAAAAATGGATTCTTCACCGTTGATTTCGCATTCCCAAAAGAAGCTAAAGCTGGAAAATATTTCTTAAAAATAAGAATCTTCGAAAAAGATGAACTAGGTGAAATCACAAATGAAGGACATGCAGATCATAGTATAAACCTAAGACAGATTCCAACAAGTCTAGAAATTATATTTGAAAACTCAGAAGTCGAACCGGGAACTAATTTAAGAGTACAAACAATACTCCATGATCAAACTGGAGAAAGAATAGAATCAATAGCAATTCTTACGGTAAAAGATGAAGATAATAAAATATTAGAACAAACAGAAATAGCAACTGGAGAATTTTTAGAATTCCCAATAGCATACAATGATCCTCCAAATGAATGGTCAGTAGTTGGAGCCTCAAATCAATTAACAGCTCAAGCTCCTTTTAAGATACAAGAAAAAGAAAAAGCAACAACTGAAATCATGAATAAAACGCTCCTTGTAACAAATACAGGAAATGTCCCATACAATAAAACTATCTTAATCAAAATAGGGGAAAACTCATTAGATGTAGACATTTTCTTAAAAGTAGATGAAATCGCAAAATTTCTTCTAAGCGCCCCAGATGGAGAATATGAAATTGAAATCATAGATGATGGTGAAAGTTCTATTTCAGAAGGAGTATTCCTTACTGGAAAAGCCATCAGCATTAAAGAAATAAGTAAATTTGGTTTCAGAAACTATCCTCTAGCATGGGTTTTTGTAATTATCATCTTAGCACTCGTTGCATTCCTACTCTATAAGAGAGGATATAAGAAAAATTTCTTTGGATACTTGACAAGAAAGAGAGAGGGAAAAGAAATCCCAACAAGGAAAAATTCCCTCCTTAAAACAACCAATAGGGCAGTAATCTCAATATCTTTAAAGGGAGACAAACAAAAAGCAGCTGTTGTTTGTCTTAAAATAAAAGATTTGAAAGAGATTGAAAAAGAAAAAGGGAATATTGAATCAACAACTCAAAAAATAATAGATTTAGCAGAAGAAAGTAAAGGGGCAGTCTATGAGAATTCAGAATATTTATTCTTTATCTTCGCACCATTATTAACAAAAACTTTCAAAAATGAAAAAACAATATTAAATTTTGCTCAAAAAGTCAAGGAAATTTTAATAAAACATAATAAAATGTTTAAACATAAAACTGATTTCGGAATCTCCTTAAATGAATTAGAGATAATTGCTAAGAAAGATGAAGAAGGATTTAAGTTTATGAGTTTTGGGGAATCTATGGCAATCTCCAAAAAGATTGCAACAAAAGCACATAATGATATATTTATGAGTGAATCAATAAAAGGAAAACTCCATTCAGTAAAAACAGAAAAGCACCATAAAGATGGAATGAACTTCTATGAAATTAAAGAAATCAAAAGTCACAAAGATAGAGAAGAGCATCAGAAATTTATTGGAAGCTTTCTTAAAAGATTAGAAGAAGGAGATAAAAAATAGTTTTATTTCTTACGTTTTAACTTCTTGGTGAGTATTTGATTTTTTACTAAAGAAATCTTTTATTTTTCCAAACTTAGAAGGAAAATTAGAGCCCATCTTATAAAACTTAAATCCAAAACCTAATATCAAGAGAATAGCTCCAGTGGTTACAGAAATTATAAACACCGAATAAGCTTCAGAAAATAAAATTGTTAAAGGACTTAAAAGTGAATTTTCAAAATAGGGTAAAATAAAATCAAGGACTATGAATGGTAATGATGAAATAATAATTAAAAAACCTAATTGAATGGAGAAATTAATTTTATCAACGGTGAGAATCAATTTAATTATTGCTAAAATAATAGAAATCATCAGAGCAAAGTAAAAAAAACTAAACCAAATATTTTTCCCATCTTCAGAAAATAAAATTTTGGTTGCACATTCAAATGAAGTGCATTCTTCTTTATTAATTAATTCATCAAGATTTTGGTCAACTTGCTTACTAACAACTTCCTGAACAATAGCTTCAGTTCCTTGATCTACAAACTCACAAGAAATCAAAAAATTCCCTTGAGAAGTAGAGATCCAAAATTCTGTTTTGTTCTCACATTCAGATTTGTAACCATCTAAACTAGAATCAATATTATCAGAAAAAGAAGATTCATTTAATATGGTCCCTGTAACACTAGAAACTAATTCAGATTTAACACCTTCACTATCAAATGATAAACCTAATGTCAAAAATATATTTCCTGAAAGCAATGAAAACATCAATAAAGATGTCACAATAAACAATAATCCACCTCTAATTAAACCCATGAATTAACTAGTAAAATTTAATTTATAAAACTAACATTACTCTCTTTCTAAAAATGTCTCTTCAACTTTCCTAGGTCTGAAAGCTTCTTTGATTTCCTCATAAATCTTTTTTGCCCCAATAGTATTATCTTGAGAATAATTGCAAACAAAAATGTCCATGGCCAAATAATTATTCTTCTCAGGCCATGTATGAATTGAGATATGAGATTCTGAAAGAAGAATATATCCTGTAATCCCTCCACCTTCTCCAAATTTGTAAAAAAAATTCTGAAGAGGAGTCATTTTATTTTTTTTGACAGAATTCAAAAGAAGATTACTTAATTCTTCTTCATTTACCAATAAAGAATCATTCTTACAATCAAAAAAATTTGCTATGATATGCAATCCCTTTTCATTCATTTCACCGACCTTCAATTACAAGTAATTGATTTCTAAAATAGTTTATTTTTATTTAAAAAACTATTCCTTGCAAAAAAATTTGAGATTTAGAAATAAATTTATAAACTTATCTAACAATGTTATAAGATGTCTGAAAAAGAGGAAAAAATTGACTTCGTAAAGTGGTTTTCTGAAATAAATAAAGATTCTATTAAATTTGTAGGTGGAAAGGGTGCAAATCTTGGTGAAATCTACAACCTAAAGGTTCCTGTGCCTCTTGGATTTGTTGTAACTGCACAAGCTTACGATTATTTCATTAGAGAAGCACAAATAAAAGATAAAATTATGAAACTTTTAGGAAAAATAGATTACAATAAAACAACAGAACTTGACAAAGCCACAAAACAAATAAGAGAATTAATTACAAATGCTAAACTTCCAAAAGATCTAGAAGATGAAATTATTGAATCATACGGAAATTTAGACACTGGAGATTCTTCATCACTTAATGAATTTCTAAAAAAAACTCCTGAAGATTTATTCGTAGCAGTTAGAAGTTCTGCAACTGCTGAAGATTTAGCCGACGCAAGTTTCGCTGGGCAACAAGATTCTTATCTAAATATTAAAGGAAGAGATAGTCTTTTAGAGCACATAAAAAAATGTTTTGCCTCGCTATTTACCTCAAGAGCCACTTATTACAGAAACAAAAAAGGATTCAAACACGAAGAGACAAGTCTTGCAGTCGTAATCCAAAAAATGGTGGACTCAGATAAATCAGGAGTTCTGTTCTCCACAGATCCTACCTACAAAAATGATGATATAATCATAGAGGCTGTCTATGGGCTTGGAGAAGGTATTGTTTCAGGAATGATCACCCCAGATAAGTATGTTTTATCTAAAAAATTAAAAATCTTGGATAAAAAAATAGCGGATAAAAAAATAGCCGTAACAAGAAATTCAGGAGGAGATAAAGTTGAAGTAAAGCTAACTGAAGAAAGATCCCACGCCCAAGTTCTGAAGGAAGAAGAATTAAGAAAATTATCTCAAATTGCATTGCAGCTTGAAGAGCATTACAAAAAACCTCAAGACATAGAATTTGCAATTGAAAATGGAGAAATATTTATTGTTCAAACTAGAGCCATAACCACTACTCAAAACAAAATAGAATCTGGCGCTTCCAAAAAAATTGAAGGGGAAGAAGTTCTTTCAGGGCTAGCTGCATCTCCTGGAATTGGTTCAGGAAAAGTAAGGATTGTAAAAGAAATGTCAGATTTAAACAAAGTCAAAGAAGGGGACGTATTAGTAACAAAAATGACTAATCCAGATATGGTAGTCACAATGCAGAGAGCTTCAGCAATAGTAACCGATGAGGGAGGATTAACTGCACATGCTGCAATAGTTTCTAGGGAAATGGGAATTCCATGTATTGTTGGGACTCAAGAAGCAACAACAAAATTAAAAGAGGACGAAATAGTAACTGTTGATGGATTCCACGGAAAAGTCTACAAAGGCAAACATGGAGAATCAAAGAAAAAAGAAATTTTACCTGTAACAGCAAAAACCAAAACAAAAATCAAAGTGATTGTAGATTTACCTAGTTTTGCCGAAAGAGCCTCAAAATCAGGGGTGAAAGAAGTTGGTTTAACAAGAATGGAAGGAATTATTGCAGAATCGGGAAAACATCCAAATTACTTCTTAGAACAAAAAAAAATACAAGATTATGAGGAAGTAATTTTTAAAGGAATTAATGAAATAGCAAAATACTTCGAAAAGCTTTGGATAAGAACTTCTGATATAAGAAGCGATGAATTCGGGAATTTAGAAGGTGCTCCAAAAGAAAAAGAAGCAAATCCTATGTTGGGTATGCATGGAGTTAGATACAGCGTTGAAAATCCAGAAATATTAAAGGCAGAATTAAATGCATTAAAAAGAGTTGCAGAAAGAGGGAAAGAAATTGGATTATTACTTCCCCAGGTAATTTCCGTAGAGGAAGTGAGGGAAGTTAAAAAAGTTCTAAAAGAAATAAATTTCACGAAGGCAAAAGTAGGGGTAATGGTTGAAACACCCGCCGCAGTTCAAATCATAAAAGATCTATGTAATGAAAAAATAGATTTCATCTCATTCGGAACCAATGACTTAACACAGTACATTCTTGCAGTAGATAGGGGAAACCAACAAGTACAGCACCTATACAACGAAACTCATCCTGCTGTGTTATACCAACTAGAATTTGTAATAAGAGTATGTAAAAGATTAGGAGTTGAAACAAGTATTTGCGGACAAGCTGGAAGCAGAAAAGAAATGGTTAAATTCTTAGTTGAAAGAGGAATTGATAGTATCAGTGTTAATGCCGATGCTGCAAAAGAAATTTCAGATTACGTTGCAGAATTAGAGGGACACAAAGAAGAAAAAACAATAGAAGAATCAGTAAAAGAAATAGAAGAGACTGTTGAGAAAAAGAAAGAAGAAACTCCTCAGCCTGAAGAAAAACTTCCAGAGTCATCCTCAGAACCTACTAAAGAGGAACCTAAGTTAGAATCAATTCCTGAAGAAAGTCAAAAAGAAACCCCACATGAAGAAAAACCCGAAACTCCTGTCGAAAAAACTGAAGAAAAAATTAATGAAACTTTTCCTGAATCAAAAAATGATGGTATTGAAGAATCAGTAGAAGAAGAAACTGAAAATTTTGAGGAAAAATTAGAAGAATCAGAAGATAAAACTAAAGTTGAAGAAAAATCAGAAGAGAAAAAAAGATTAGATATTTTCTAAAGTTCTGAAAAAAGAATTAGATATGTTAAGGTTTTAAGCTATTTTGAGAGGTTCAATAATACATTGTAACGTTAAAGGGAGCTAGAAGGGTATCATTTACTCTAGAGTAGCTTTTAAAAAGTTGAAATTCTTTTAAATTTCATGGTGTTAACTTCTGACATAATAGCAGTGATCTTACTTATTGTCGTTAGTTTGATGTTTATCTGGCATGCAATTCGGAATAGAAGTAAGGAATTAACTGTTGAGAACCACATGCTCGCTGGTAGAACAACAAATAAAAAAATGTTCGGAGCTTCTTTTGTTGTTACCTCTACTTCTTTAGCTACAGTTCTAATGTTCTTTTTGTTGCAGAGCGAACGTTATGGCTTAATTATGTTATTTGCAGGTTTAACTTTTTTATTGGGCCAGTGGTTTTTTTTAACCAGAATAAATGTTTCAAAAATAGAAAGTAAAGATATGACAAGTAATGCAGATTTCTGGTTAAGCTTTTCTGGTGGGAAAAAATCTGCTGTAGCTATCAGCATCATAAGTTTTATTAGTTTTCTTATAATCTTCTTTGTGGAACTTTTTATCGGTTCTGTTATCTTAGGCAAATACTTTGGATTTTTTGGGTCGAGCGGAGCATTTTTTGCGTTTGTTGTTTTAGGGCTTCTTACAATAGCGTATGTTCAAATTGGGGGATTCAAAACAATAATCAAAACAGATTTCTATCAGGCCATACTTGTATTTTTGGCTGTCCTAGCAATACTAATATTCTCTATTATACTGCCGTCTCAGGTTGGAGGAAACTATCTTAATAATGTTTTTGACTTTACAGCCACAAGTTCAGAACTGATTACATTCTTAGCGGTACTCTTTTTTCTTAATCTAGCAATCCCCTTTTCACAAGTCACTTTTTGGCAAAGGGTTGCGTCTTCTCCTGACAAAAGAGAAGCTTTCAAAGGATTTAAACAATATATTCCTTTGTTCCTATTTATTTGGTTGGTTCCAGTAATTTCATTTACCTTGCTAAAAGCAAAAGGTTTCACATTCGATAGCATAGGAAGCTTCTTTACTCTAGTTCAATCAACTTCAGGGATTTCTGAAATAATATTATTCCCAATTATTCTTGTGGGTTTGGCAGCAGCCTTATTCTCAACTGCAGATTCTGCTTTGATAGCCTTGCAATTTTCTTTAGTGGATAATACTATGTTTAAATCAAAATTTGATAAATTATCTAATACCTCAGCTAAAAGAATATTGATTTGGGCTTCATTGGTTATAATAATACTATTGTCATTGATTTATTATCTTGCAGAATCTCAGCTAGCATCTTGGTTTGTTCCATTAATGTTCGCTATTTTTGGAATTCTTGTTGTAGTAAGTCCTCTAATATTCTATGGTCTATTCAAATCACAAAAAAGTGGAGAAATTAGATTATCTAAATTATCTGATTCTTTAATTGCGCTAGGATTATATCTTGGTGGACTCTCAGTTTTAGCAGTTACATTTATTTCCGTTCAAGTATCTTCAGTTACACTCTCACAAACAGCTGCGTTTGTAGGAACAGCTATTTCTCTGATCTTTCTAATTATAGGGCTGTCTTTGAAAAAATAAGATTATATCTTGCTCAATTTTATTAAATCTAACCACTTATTAACTCCCAACTCTAATTGAGGTATAGCTACATCCTCAGATGTCTTTTTACTTAAAGACATATTTTCTATTAAAATTGTAGTTTATCTCTAAACCCTTCATTATTGCATGAGCAGATTCAATACAGCCATGAAATCCTAAGACCAATTAAGTTAACAATGTATTCCAATAATAGATTAATCCTAAATTTTTAAGTACTATTTAGAGGTGTTTAAAATAACTTAAAACCCCAACATATTTAACTCTTTATTTACTTATTTTCTAAATATTTATAAATTACTAAATATTTTACAATACATGCCAAAAGGAGTGATTAGTAAATCTTCAACAAATAGTACAAGTGTTGAAAAAGCACTAGTGGATAATTTTATTGCTTTACAAAGAGTAATGACTAATTTAGCAGTCAAACTTGATGACCTCTCAACAAAAACAGGAAAGTTACTCGACTTATTTGAAATTTCTGCTAAAGCTATAGCTGAAAATGATTTAAGTTTAGATGGAGGACCAAGTAAAAAAGTAGTAGAAGATATGTCTGGAAAATTAGATAGATTATTGGACCAAAATAAAGTTCTGGCTAAAGGTGTTTCATTATTACATGAGATACCAGAATATCCTTCCAAGGCGCCAGAGATTCCTCAAAAACCAATGGTAAAACCAGAAATGCATAAGCCCAAAGGAAGTTTTCCACCAGAAGAAGATTTGTCTCGAAAAATGGGAGATTGGAATAAAAAAAATCCTACAAATAAAGAAGAGGTAAAAGAAGGTGAAGACGATTACCAGCACTCGATTTCTACAGAAGCCGACAAACCGACAGCAGAAAAAAGTCAAAATTTCCAATAGAGAAAAACTAGGATTTTTTTTAAGTAGTAAACAAAAAAAACTTTTTTTATTAATATTTACCAGAGAATTAATTAGAAATTCTGGAGAAGGAAGGTTTAGATTAGAAATAACTAAGAAAAATAAAGAAAAATTAGTTTTAATTGAAAAAGAGAAAAAGAAACATGAATCAAAAACTAAAATTAAAAATCTTGTAAGAAAAGGACTTTCCAGTGAAAAAGATATTGGGAAAAGAAACTTAGGAAATGAACTTCAAGAAACTAAAAATTTAAAACCAGCACAAAGACCCATGCAAAGACCTCCACTTAAATCCCAATTTAGGGTTCCAGTTCTAAGAATTCCCAAAACAAGACTTCCACCTCAATTTCAATACTTAAAACCAGTCGCTACTGGGAGAGAAATTGACCTTGGAGAATTAAATCCTTTTATCAATGATCCTGCAGTAAGAGAAATAGAAATACAGGGCCCCAATCAAAATATGTACATAGAGGGTGAAATGGGAAGGCAAGCAACAAATTTAATCCTAAGAAAAGAAGAAATAGATGAAGCTATAAATCGATTTTCTCAAGCTTCCAAAATCCCAACTTTCGATGGAATATTCAAAGTAGTAGTTGGAAGATTAATTTTTTCAGCAGTCATATCAGAGGAATTTGGTTCAAGATTTTCTATAAGGAAAATGTCTGAAATGTCACAAAGAGGACCTTAATCCAATTTTTCTTTCTCTTTTTTAGCCATATCTTCAATTATATCTCCCATTTCATTATCCTTTGTAGAATCTTTAACTTCTCTCGAAACTTCATCAACAAGCCTCTTGGCAATCTTTTCCTTAGATTCAAATCGATTTTCAAAGAATCTACTTTTTAATCTGCTTTCTCTTTGCTTTCTTTGAATCTCTTCAAAATTTCTACGCAAATCAACCATATCATTTTTGATTTCAGAATAAGCTGAATGAATCACCTTATCCGATTTCCTTAAAGCACCCTTAGTATTTTTGAAAACTCTCTTAGACAAACGAATCGCCGAATTAAATTCTCTTGAATATCTCTTAATATTTTTCTTTTCCTTTCTTGATGATTCCAATATATTTTTCTTTAAACCACTAAATAAATTATTCAAGAAACTAACTGCACTTTTCTTTACAGAATCTCTTCTTTGATAAAATTCTTTTTTATTTTTACTCAATCCTTTACTCACTTTCACAAATTTTCTTAAAATTCTTTCACGTCTCTTAATAGATTTGCTTTCTCTTGAAAAATCAGATTTCTTAAATTGTTCTATCAAATTAAACTTTGGAAGCTTAGGAAGATTAATCCTAGGAAGCTTTATTCTTAATTTAGGAATTCTTACTCTAAGTCTTGGTAATTTAAATTTGGGAGCTTTTATCTTTAATTTTGGTAGCTTAAACCTAGGAAGTTTTATTCTTAATTTAGGTAATTTAAACTTTGGTAACTTTACTTTAAACTTAGGTAATTTTATTTTAAGTTTTGGAGCTTTTATTCCCTTAAGTTGTTTTTTATCTTCCCTTAACTCTCTTCTCAAAATAACATCACTTTTTTTCAACCATTGTTTTTCTTTTTTAAAGAAATCTTTTTTGAATATGCCTAATCTCTTCCCCATTCTTAGATGACGCGTACTTGTGCCCTTGGGGGTATGCCAATCGCTCTTAATCTTGTAACTTGGAAGTTTTAATTTAGGTAACTTGAATTTGAATTTTGGAAGTTTTATTCTTAATTTGGGTAATTTTATTTTAAGTTTTGGTAATTTGAACTTAGGTAGTTTGAATTTAAATTTAGGGACCCTTAACCTTCCAAATTCCCTTTCAGTTCCTTTAATTTTGCTTTTCAAAACAATATCACTTTTTTTCAACCATTGTTTTTCTTTCTTGAATAAATCTTTTTTAATCTTGTACTTTGGAAGTTTGAATTTTGGAAGTTTAAACTTAGGTAGTTTGAATTTTAATTTTGGTAACTTGAATTTAGGCAATCTAATTTTTGGAACTTTAAATCCTCTAAGTTGTTTCTCTGCTTTTCCTGCTCCTTTTACAAAACTCTTGCCTTTATCATCGACAAATTTTGAAAATTCAAATAATCCTTTCTCAATTTTTTCAATAGTTTCCTTAGTTTCAATAGCAGTCTCTTTTTCCACGGGCTTAAAAAATCCGAACATTCTTGAAAAGAAAGAGCTAACTTTCTTGACAATTCCATGACTCCATTTGAAGAAGTCAAATCTTATTTCTTTTTCCCTAAAAATATTTTTAGATTGTTTTGCCTTTTCTTTATATTTCTTATTAAATTTCTTTTTAATTTTTCTCTTTTCTAAAAATTTGTTAAATGAAGCAAACCAACCTTTTTTCTTTAAAATGAAAATGAAAATAAGTAATAATGATAGAGTAATAATGATTGCTAAAACCGAGAACAATAAGGGGATTATTTTTCCAACCGAAACAAAGAAATTATAAAAGAGACTGGACAACTTTCCAAATATACCTAAGTAGTAAAAGATATATCCCAAAATTAAAACTAACAAGGATATCAAAAAAGTTAATTTATATTTCTGAATTAATTTTCCCTCTTCAATTAAACCTTGAAGAACTCTCCTTCGTTCCACATAGAAAATTAAAGAAATAACTAAAAGTGCTATGAAAAGGAAGAAAGCCATTAAATATGCCTTAAATTTCTCTGGTTTAATAGGACTTATGAAAGCAACTCCACTATCATCAACTAGTATTTCAATAGTTCTATGAGATTTAGCAGTGTATGAATCATGAACTACTTCAACATAGAAAGTATATATCCCTGATTCAATAGAACTTGGCAAAAAGATTTTAGTTTGTTCGGTTTTCTCCTCAAAGCTCCCAATATAAATCGTGTCCGAACCAGAAGAAACAATCTCCCCATTTCTTTCTATCCAAAAATTAATTTCCACATCATCATTTATGTCCGCCATTCCCTTAACAAAATAAGTAAAATCAAAGAATTCTCCAAGTTTAACTGGGGATTCAAATTCAACTATCTTAATATCAAAAAGCTGAACACATTTGTAATTCCAACAAACTTCATCAGCCTCAGTACATTGACTACTATTAGTACATTCAACAGCTCCTCCACCCACACCAGAATCTCCTCCATCTCCTTCCCCAGTTGGAGTCGCTATAACTGGTGTTTCTTCTGCACTATAAGATGTAAATTGAGTAACAGTAAATTCTAAAGTTCCAATTCCAGGAGAATAATCTATCTTTGTACAAATAGTATCGGGACAAACTTCACCATTCCTCAAAACTTGGGGATTTGAGAAAGTCAAATTATACAAATATAGTGTTGCAGATTTATTAAAATTAGGAAGAGCTGTAGAATTTACTTCAATAAAGTTTTCAGAAATATTTGTATTTAAATTCAAATCTACACTGTTATCTCCAACAATAAGATCATCCGTAACATTAATGGCTTCACTAAATTCTATTTTTCCATAGTTAGTATTTTCCAAAACAATTTCTGACAAATTCTGTAAGTCTTCAAAAGAAGATTGATTAAAATCAGTTGAAGAACCGCTAGTATTCCCTGAATAATTTGTGTATGTAACTTTAAATTTACTCAAATCAATAGTAAAAACAATACTCTCTAAAGTTTCTCCCACAGTATTATTAGCATAAAGGTTCAAGGTTCTTTGTCCCTCAGAAGCATTGAAAGTTGTGTTTCCTGAAATGGTAGTATTTGTAATCCCTGCATCTAAAATATACCAAACAAAATCCTCAAAACTCACTGTAAAGTTAAGAAGTAATTCTGTAGTATCAAAATAAGTTTCATTCTCAGGTCTTATTATTGTCAAATTCGGAACAACCAAAGAAACATTTCTCGTAGCCAAAGAAACCTCATTTCCAACAGTATCATTGATAGTTGCATTAAAGAAATAAGTATCTGCGCTTAAGCCTGTAAAGTTTACAAACAAAGGACTTGTTGAATTAGTTGTTGAATTAACCAGAGATGTTGAATTATACAAATAAATTGT
>CAZJDG010000011.1:0-4335 GCA_964544725.1 Candidatus Woesearchaeota archaeon
ACATAAAAATCGAAGTTAAGGATTAATATTTCTCTTGAATAATATACATTCAATCACAATTAACTATATAAAAAAAATTTGTTAATATCCTTTATGAAAGGACTTTCTAATTTGAATCACACTTATGTCCCATTGGATAGAGGAGGAGAAATTTTTGTTCTAGACACTGGAGCAATTATCACTCCTGAATCAGAAGCTATGTTACAAGCACTTCATTCACGTTCTGTAGGAGGATTCAAAAGCCATCTCCAAACTCTAGCAGAAAAGGGCCCAAAAAACTTTATGCAAAATTTCTATGTTGGCTACGGCCATAAATCAATAGGAGATTGTGGAAGCACTACAGTATTTATTGAAGGAGTTTCCATGCTTGCAGCAAAAGCAATACAAGATAATCCCCTTTATTCTGGACAAGAAGCTTCCACAAGATATATTGATTTCTCAAGTCAAACTTTTATTGACCCTCAAAACCCTTTAAATGCAAATGTTGCAAGAACCTCAGAAGGAAACAGAATATTAGAAATGCAAAGAAAATTCTATCTCGATGCACAAGATCCAACAAGAGTTAGTTTAAGATGGGAATATTCTCAAGGGGAAGAAGAAAAAGAAGAAGTATATGAAAAGGCAATTAATGCGCGAGCATTTGATATTACAAGAAGCTTACTTCCAGCAGGGGCAGCCACAAACCTTGCATGGCACACAAATCTAAGACAAGCAGCAGATAAGATATTATTCTTAAGACATCATCCATTGCCAGAAATAAGAGAAATAAGTGAAGGATTAGAAGAAGCATTAAGAAAGCATCATCCAAATTCTTTCGGACACAAAAGATATCCTAAAACAGAAGAATATCAAGACCTAATAGCTGAAGAATATTTTTACCATAATCCCAAATCTCCTAGCGAGCCCATCTTAGATTTCGGCAAAATTGGCCTAGGAGAATTAGAACAAAATAGATATCTATTTGATAAAAGGCCCGCAAGAACAGACCTACCAAAACGTTTAGCACAAATAGGAACAATCATGGCCCAATTCAGATTAGACTTTGGATCGTTTAGAGATATTCAAAGACATAGGGCATTAATCCAAAGAATGCCTTTAATCACCCCCGATTTTGGATTTAATCAATGGTATACTGAAAATCTTCCTAAAGAAGTAATAGGACAATTGCCTGAACATTTAAAGCAAATAAATCAAGGAATTGAAGCATTAAATCTTTCACCAGAAGAAAAGCAGTACTTTCTTCCAATGGGATATAATACCTCAAACAAATTCACTGGAGATTTACCTGCACTAGTTTACATGCTTGAATTAAGAGCAAAAAGTGACGTCCATCCATCACTTCAACATGTTGCTTATAATATTCAAAGACAAATAACTAATAAATTAGGAATTCCAATTTATGTGGGCACAGACCCTGGAAGATTCAGTATGAAAAGAGGGGAACAAGACATCACTCTTAGATAAATTAAATATATCTTCTCAACAGCAATAATTATTTATATCAGTAAAAAATTTGTTAAATATGGAAAAAGGCAAAATAATAGTTATCGAGGGAACTGACGGTTCTGGCAAGGCAACTCAAACAAGCTTGTTATACGAAAAATTGCTTTCTAAAGGAATACCTTGTGGTATAATGAGTTTTCCACGTTACCATACTCCTACTGGAAGGATAATATCAGAATGCTATTTAGGGAAAGGGAAACAAAGTGCTTGGTTTCACAATCCTCCAAAATTAGACCCAAAAATTGCTTCTTTGTTATATGCTACAGATCGGCTTGCAGCAAAAGAAGAAATAGAACAAACTCTCCATTTAGGAATAAACATGATATTAGATAGATATGTTGAATCTAACATGGCTCACCAAGGAGGAAAATTAATTTTAGAAGAAAAGGAAAATTTTTTCAAATTTCTAGAAGAATTAGAATATAATTTATTAAAAATGCCAAAACCAGACAAAGTAATATTTTTACATATGCCCACAGATATTGGAATTAAGTTAAGAGAAGGAAGAAATATTGAAGGTGACGCACATGAACTAAACACAAATCATCTAAAAAACGCAGAAGAAACTTATCTACATCTAGCCGAAAAATATAATTGGGAAAAAATATCTTGTATGGAAAATGAACAACCAAAAAGCAAGGAAGATATTTCAAATGAAGTGTTTGAAAAAGTTAAAAATCTCTTAAATAACTCCTGAATCAATTATATGATTTAAAGGAATTCTATCTCCAGGAGTTCCTCTAAAAAAAGTTTTTCCTACTTCCATCATATCAGGCATCCTTAATTCTCCCCTAGAAATCCTATCCCTATGTTCCCTTAAGGATTCAACAACATAATTTTCCATTTTACTTTCAAGATATTGCCTAGGATTTTTTAGAGCTTCCTTAACTTGTAAAGGATTTACAGGTCTTGCCAAAAATGCATAAGAGACAATGCTGTTATGATAATCTTCAGAAAGCATATCTATAGGCGTACATGCAACCCCTATTAAACCTAGAGGTTCTATATCAAAACCAAATTCCTCTGCCCCTTCCCTAACACAACAACTAACAGGGTCTAAATTTTTAGAATTAGCATCTTTAGGAGTTTCTATTTTTCCTCCTGCATATCCTGGATAATCATCTCCTTTTCTTCTCAATAAAATAACTTTTTCTTCTTGATCTGGTTCAGGCCTATAAACTAACATCATACTTGAAACACCCAAACCACACCCTAGTTCTCTCTTATTAGAACTAGTTTGGGGTTCAACACCAATACAAGAAATTCTTCTCATCCAATTAGTTTCATGATTTTTCCAATCAAAATAATGGATAATATTTGTAGCAAGATCTGCAATCACATGATTCTCTCTTGTAATCCATTCTAGAGGTATTTTATCCCCTGAATTCCCCAAAGGGTACGCAAATGATTCCCCATTACTTACTCCGTGCCCTGCATCAGCAACATAAACATTTCTTGAATCATTCTTCTCAACAGGAGTCCCATCAACAACTCCCACAAAAATATTTCTAAAAATCCATTGGCCATCATGCCTGCTTCTTGCAGGTACGACTGACCTTAATCCTAAATTTTTAACAACTTTTAAACCTGTTTGTTCCTCAAATCTTTCTGCTGCCGCATCCTCAAGAGTCTTTCCTTGAAGTGGAGCTCTAAATCTAAGACCTGGAAATTTTAACCGATTGTCTTTCCATTCATCAGAATCAATAAGCACGTACTGAGGCCGTCCGTAAATCTCATTTCCAATTCCTACAAAAGTTATGCTACTTTCAGCATATTCAGGACTTTTAAGGATAGCTAAAGCCATCATTAAAAGATAAAGAATAAGTTTATATTAATTTATATAAAATAATACCCATCTGTAATTTTTCATGCAAAACCTTTAAAAATAGATTTCTTATTTGATAATTATGAAAAGATCATCCCGAAGGTGGAAGAAAAGATGGCAAATGCGTTGGAAGTGGCAACGTAAAAGGCTGAAGAAGGAAAAACATAAGAGAAAACTAAGACGTAGTTAAGATTTCACTAATAGTATTCTGAATCATATTAAAAATATTTTATTCAATTAAGGGATCTATATTTTAACCATTTAGCAGCTCTAATAGGACCAATATTATGATGATAACCTCTCCATTTCTCAATTAATTCTAAAAATTCCTTAAGATTTTTGCATAATAAATAAGGATTTTCTTTCTTTTCATTACCTATTGTTGTCATCACATTATCAGAATATTTATGTCCAGGATAAACAACAGTTTTATCGGGAAGTTTCATTAATTTTTTCAAACTTAAATATAATTGCTTAGAATTTTCATCTGTTTTAGTCATCCCAACTCTTTTTGCAAACAAGGTATCTCCTGTAAACAATGAATTGCCGAATAAAAAACAAACAGAGTCAGGATGATGCCCTGGAACGCTGATAATTTTAATTTCGCTTTTTCCTAATTTTATTTTATTTTGCCTAATGCTTAATATTGGAACTCCTCTTTTTTCAAAAAACTCATTTCCTTCAATATGATCCCTATGAGAGTGGGTATTCAAAACTCCAACAATTTCTAATTTTAATTTTTTAGACTTATTTAGGTAAATAGAGATATCAAAAAAAGGATCAATCACTATTGCATTTCTTGATTTTTTGTCAGAAATTAAATAAGACAAATTCCGATCAAAACCACCTTTAAACACCTCAATTTCCATTAATAAAAATAAAGAAAACTGTTTAAGAACCTTTCTAACAATATGGCAATGTTACCTTGTCGGGACTTATATGACTAAAAAATTATGTTCTGCACTTATCACAAACAACTGAATAATATTCTATTTGATTATCCTTAT
>CAZJDG010000011.1:4345-6626 GCA_964544725.1 Candidatus Woesearchaeota archaeon
ATGAATAATTATTAATCCTTTTGCCTCATCGTAAGGAACTTCTTTATTACATTTTGAACACTTTAAATTTTCAACCATTTTAATTTTCTTCCTCAACATCTAATGCAATCTGAGCCTTTAAATTTTCTAAGAGACTTTCTACTATTGCTATGTACCTTTCATCTTTTGGCATTTCAATATACACTTTTCCAGAACTTGCACTTATCATATTGCTTGGTAAATTTCCTTGTTTTTTCCCTTTAGGTTTATCTTCTGAATCTATTTTTCCAGAAGTAAACCCATCATTAATATTAGAAATTAAATCTATATAAACATTTCTTATTTGTTCTGCCTTGTTCTGTATAACACTTTTTTCTGCTTGGGTTATATCTCCCAAAACTGCTCTAAAGTTGCTTATATCTTGAATATCTTTACCAACTCTCTCATAGATTGTTTTAAACAATTGTATATTATTTAGCGCTTTTTTAACAGCTGAATGATATTCTTCTTTTGTATTATAGAAAAGTATATCTTGTCCCACATCGCTTATTTTAAACTCTCCTCTACCCTCTATCAATCCATATTTCCTTAAATCTCCAACTTTAACCTTAAACCAACCACTTTTTTCACTACTATCAAAAGCATTTGCTAAACTTTTAAAATTACTTGCTTTACCATTTAATTTTTCATGAAATTGTTTAATCATTTTAACCGCTTCTGAAAAATTTAATTCTGGATAATCACTATTATTTATTTTAGCCATATTTAATATAGAAAATTTAACTTTATAAATCTTTCTTTTTTGTTCTATTTTTCGGGACAAATATATCCCATCTTAATTGTTCTATTTTTCGGGACAAAATAGATAAATATATAAACTAATTAATATTCATTATACTAAGAAAATCATTGTTTGATGACCCTCGATTATGGTGAGGAGAGAATGCAGTGCTCTTATGCTGAAGATTGCCGTCTTCACGAGAGCATAAGAGCCTTGGTTTTCCCTAAAATAAAAAAGAACCCCGAAGGGTTCCCTGTATCCACTCAACGCAAATCAAATGAAATACAAAACCAACAAACAAAATAACTATAAAAAACTTTCGTGTCCTAATTGTCAATCTGAAAAGATAATCAAGAGAGGAAAAAGAAAAACAGATAATAGAGGATTAATACAAAGATATGGCTATCAAGATTGTAATAAAAGATTTGTAGAAGATAATGGCTTCTTTAGAATGAGAAACCATCCTAAAAAGATTACTTGTGCCTTAGATTTATTTTACAGAGGAGTTTCAACTCGTAAAGTTCAAGAGCATTTTCAAGCATTTTATCCTCATAATTGTTCTAACAAAACTATTTACAAATGGATTATAAAATACTCAAAAATTATTTCCACTTTCACAGATAAAATCAAAGTGAATAATGGCAATGAGATACAACTTGATGAAATGGAATATCACAGAAGAATAAACCACAATAAAAAAGGAGTTGCTAAAGATTGGTTTATTGATAGTATAGATACTCAAACAAGATTTATGTTAAGTGCTGAATATGTTAAGTCAAGAGGTAAAACTGAAATCACTTATGCTTTTAGAGAAACAAAAGAGAGAGCAACTAATCATATCTTACGAATTGGCTACCGATTTAAAATTAAGTTCAAATAATAAATGGTTGGAGTTGATACAACTTTCAAAAGCAAATAATTAAAAAATGGCAAAGCATAAATTTAATATGGAAAAAGAGCAAGAAGATTTTAAGTCATGGGATTTCAAGGAATCAAATACCAAAGAATATACTCACGGAATACATACTTACCCAGCCATGATGATTCCACAGATAGCAAGACGATTAATTTATCTTTATGGTAAAGAATCCAAAACACTATTAGACCCTTTTTGTGGCTCTGGCACTTCGTTAGTTGAAGCAACACTAACGCCACACATAAAAGAAAGTTATGGTTTTGATTTAAACCCTCTCGCTTTATTAATCTCTAAAGTTAAGACTACAAAGATAAATCAAGAAATATTAAGAAAAAAATTGAAAAATATTTTAGAGAGTTCTGAAAGTTCAAAGATTCCTAAGTTTAATAATATAGAATTTTGGTTTAAACCAAAAGTAATAAAAAAATTAACAATATTAAAAAAAGCAATAAATAAAATTGATGATGAAAATGTTAAGAATTTCTTTTTGGCTTGTTTATCTGAAACAATAAGGAAAACCTCTAATACAAGAAATAGTGAATTTAAACTTTATAGAATGCAAAAGGAAAAACTCGATAATTACTCGCCAAATGTTTTTGAAGAAT
>CAZJDG010000011.1:6636-12566 GCA_964544725.1 Candidatus Woesearchaeota archaeon
ATATAATAAAATACAAACTAAGATAAAACCAAAAATTAGTTTATTTAGTTCTATGGAGGAATTGCCAATAAAAGAAAATAGTGTAGATTTAATTGTTACTTCCCCCCCTTATGGCGATAGTAAAACAACAGTAGCTTATGGGCAATTTTCAAGATTGGCTTTACAATGGTTAGACTATGAAGATGTAGCAAGTTTAGATAATCGTCTTTTAGGTGGGAAGGCAAGTAATGATTTAGAAGTTAAGATTAATTCAGATAGCTTAAAAAAAATAATTAAACAAATCGCAGAGATAGACTATAAAAGAGCCAGAGAAGTTTTAAGTTTTTATGATGATTTTGATAAGGTTGTTATTCAATTAAATAAGGTTATGGCTAAAAGTGGTTTTGTTTGTTTTGTCGTTGGAAATAGAACGGTTAAGGGGATTAACATACCAACAGATAAAATAATGTCTGAAATGTTTATGGCTCGTGGAGATTATAAATATATCATAACTCACGAGAGAGCCATACCAAATAAAAGAATGCCTAAAGTTAATTCTCCAACAAATATAAAAGGGAAAAAAGTTACAACAATGTGTAATGAATTTATTTTTGTTTTACAGAAAAAATCATAATATCTTTTCTCTTTTGGCAAATAATTTATCTAAATGTCTTAAATTTAATCTAAAACCCGTTCCATGATTTCTTGCCCACTCTCTACCTTCTTTAACTCCAATATGCATTCTAAATTCAAGAACTAATGAGTTTGATTTAATCAATTCTATAAATCCTTTTTCAGTAACCTCTGAAAATAAATCTCCTTTCTTATAATGAAAAAACTCTCCTTCTTCTGTTTCTTTTGATTCTGCTGTAACTAATAAAACTTTATGGGATAACTTTTTCTTCATCTTGGAAAAAATATAACCAATAGGATATGTCCAAATTATTCCTTCTTCATTATGAATTATTAAAAGATTCTCTCTATCATCTAATTTAAGTTTAAATCCTTGTGGATTAAATTTATCCATTTGCATTGTAACATATAAGTTTTTTCTTCCATCTCTGATATAACCAAATTTTCTAAGAAGTTTTAAATCCATAAAATCTCCTTTCGTTCCTCTTGGAGGTTCAAGAGTAAAAATAGTTATGTTTGAAGAAGTATGCTCTCTTTGAGATTTTAATTCAATAGGAGTATTCTCAAACATAAAATCTGGCTCTGCATCATTATTCTCCTTTATTCCTAATATTGTTTCTAATGTGTATCCTATGCCAGTATTATTAGACCTTAGAGATTTTATGAATCCTTGTTCAAAGATTTTTTTTAATTCCTTAACTATGCTTATTTCAATTAATTCTGGCATGAATCGAATAAGCATAAAGAATTTTAAAACCTATCTAAAAGTCCCTTTAAGGTAACACTGTTCTAACAATATATCATCATAATCTTTATAAGTTTAACAAAGATATTTTTTATATGATAAGCGACATATGGACTGAAAAATATAGGCCATCCAAATTCTCAGAACTTGTTGGCCAAGAGGAAATTCTTAAACGTGTTTCTTCACTTACAAGCTCACTAAATATTCCTCATTTAATGTTCGCTGGACCAGCAGGAACTGGAAAATCCACACTTGCACTAATAATTGTAAGGGAATTATATGGTGAAAATTGGAAAGAAAACTATTTAGAACTTAACGCAAGTGATGAGCGAGGAATTAACGTCGTAAGGGAAAAAGTAAAAAGTTTTGCGCGAACAAAATCGCTTGGAAATGTTCCTTTCAAAATAATTTTCTTAGATGAAGCAGATGCATTAACACCCGAAGCCCAACAAGCACTTAGAAGAACTATGGAAAACTATTCTTCAACTTGTAGATTTATTATGTCCTGCAATTACTCCAGCAAAATCATAGATCCAATTCAATCTAGATGTGTTGTGTTCAGATTCAAACTCCTAGAAAAAAAAGATATTGAAAAAGTAATCCAAAAAATAGCAGAAAAAGAGAGCCTTACAATACCTCAAATATCAATGGAAATTTTGTATGATGGAAGTGAAGGAGATTGTAGAAAATGTATAAATATTCTCCAGTCTACCGCATCAATTTCACCAATAATTTCTCCAGAATTAATCACAACAGTTTTATCAAATTCAAAACCAAAAGATATCAAAGTAGTTTTAGATTATTCGCTTGCAGGCGATTTCCAAGGAGCAAGGGAAAAATTATTTGACATTATGCTTAAAGAAAGTATCTCAGGACAAGATGTAATTAAAGCCATTCAAAAAGAAGTCTGGAATCTTCCAATAGAACCAGAATTAAAAGTCAAGCTAACTGAAAAAACAGGAGAAGCAGAATTTAGAATTGTTGAGGGCTCAGATCCTTTCATCCAACTCCAAGCTCTTTTAGCAAGCTTTGTTCTTGCCGGGCTAGGGAAATAAAATGATATCGGCAAGGTTCTCGTGCCCTCTTATGACCTTTAGGTTATTAGGATACCTTGCTGGATTGGATAAATAAAATGAAAATAAATTTTTCTCGTTTAGCTGGAGGGAAGGTTAAGCGAAGCAAATTAAAAGGAGGGTTAAGCTAAGGGAACCTTGGTGCCCTAGCGTGTCTCGCAATGACTTGGGTAGAAAAATATAGACCAAAAAGCTTTGAAGAAATTAAAGGGCAATTTGAAGCTGCAGAAAAAATAAAAAATTTTATGAATTCTTTTCCAAAGAAAAAAGCGGCTTTACTTTATGGACCTCCCGGAACTGGAAAAACAACTTTATCCCATGTCTTTGCAAAAGAAATGGGTTCAGAAATATTCGAACTTAATGCATCTGATTTAAGAAACAAATCAAAACTCCAAGAAGTTCTAAAACCTGCATTAGAACAAAAATCATTATTCAAAGAAAGAAAAATAATCCTTGTAGACGAAGTTGATGGAATTTCAGTTGTTGACAGAGGAGGGATAAGTGAACTCCTAAGTTTAATTGAATTATCAAAATACCCCGTATTAGTAACTGCAAATGATATTTGGGACAAAAAATTCAGCGACTTGAGAAGAAAATCTGAATTAATTCAATTAAAAGAAATAGATTATCGAACAACAAAAGATGTCTTAATAGGAATCTTAAAAAACGAGAATAAATTCTTAGACAATGACATTCTTACAAAAATATCAATAAATTCTAAAGGAGACTTAAGAGCTGCAATAAACGATTTGCAAACTGAATCTGGGGTAAAAGATTCTGGAGTTGTTCTAAATGAAAGAAACAAAGAAGTAGACATTTTCAATGCATTAAAATCAATCTTTAAAGGAAAACCAACAGAAGAAAGCATACGAGTTTTTGATTCTGTAGACATGTCAATTGATGAGATAATGTTGTGGGTTGAAAAAAACATTCCAGCCGAATACAGTGGAGAAGAACTTGCAAGAGCATTTGATTTGTTAAGTAAAACTGACATTTTCAAAAGAAGAATTTACAGGCAACAATATTGGAGATTTTTAATTTATGAAAATTTCTTCTTGAGTTATGGAATTGCGGCAGCAAAAAAAGAACCTAAAACAGGATTCACATCTTATAAGAGGCCTGACAGAATTCTAAAAATTTGGATGAATAATCGAAAAAATGAAAAAATGAAAACAATCGCGAAAAAATTTGCAAGATATGTTCACATTGGGGAAAAAAGAGCAATGAATGAATTCAAAGTGAACAAAGCATTTCTAAAAAATCCTTCAATACAAAAGGAACTTAGATTAAATGAAAGTGAAATAGAGTATTTAGCTAAAGTTTAAGAAATTCAACTTGTGTTGTTAGACGTTCAGTTCCTTCATGATTAATAACAGTTTTTTTCCATCGTTCATAAGAAGAATGTCCACCATATTGAATTAAAGATTTTCTAGTATGAGGCTTTCCATTCTGTTGTGCAAATCTAAAATCAAAAGGTTTTGGAAGATAATTTGGAAATTGCTCAAAGAAAAGGGCCATGTCAGGATACTTTATAGGAAAATCATTCAATCTTCTTACATATCCTCCCCTCATTCCTTGATGCCCTCCTGCAGGATATAAAAAACAAGGGTTTCCTGCAAAAACTTCATGCCATGCTTCTCCACCACCATCAAATTTATCAAAAAAAGAAACAAATTGTGCCTCTAAACCTCTCTTCTCTTTAGCAGCAGTTAATAATCCCTTATAGTTAAAACCGTTAGCCTTAGAGCCATATTTCTGGACCATTAAAGGAATTGCGTTTGCCTCTCTTTTTTCCTTTCTTGCGAGTTCATCTTCACTCATAGTTTCCACTTCATTTAATTGAGGATCTCCAGTAATAATCTCAGCATCATCATGCACTAAAGCTAATGTTCTTGCAAATTCAAAATTAAATCCTCTTCCATATACCAAAGAAATATCAGATATTGCTTCTTCAAGATGCCACAAAACTCTCCTAGAATGAATCAAATCATTTGTTCTATAAAACATAACAGATTGAATTTCATTAAGATATCTCTTAACTTTTGCCAAATCTTCTTCTCTGCCCTTTTTATTAAGATTATCTAAATTTATTGGAACAAACTCCATAACCAAAAATATCTTATTCAAGTTTATAATAATTATTGTAGTTTAGCAAAGAATTAAAAATATTGTTAATTTTCTCTAATCATGCCATATAATATTACTGTTGGACGAAATTCTTCCGATAAGAAAATCTTTGGAGATGACGGCCTCGTTTATCTTGGAAAAAGTTACGTAAAAATGGGGCAACATACCTCATTAAGTAACAAAATCCAAATGGATGTTGCAAGAAGTCATGTTATCTTGGTTGCTGGGAAAAGAGGTTCTGGAAAATCTTACACATTAGGAGTTTTAGCAGAAGAATTAAGCAACCTCCCAAAAGCAGTTAGTCAAAATATCGCATCATTAATTTTTGATACAATGGGAATTTATTGGACAATGAAATTCCGAAATGAAAAAGACAAAGATTTACTACAAGATTGGGAACTAAAAACAAAAAACCTTCCAACTAAAATTTTCGTTCCCTTTGGATACTATGACCAATTCATAGAAAAAGGAATTCCTGTTGATGAGCCTTTCGCATTGGATGTGGGAGAACTAAATTCAGAAGATTGGATTCTAACTTTCGGGTTGAATATGATAAATCCCGTGGCAGTTTTAATCGAAAGAACAATAACTAAATTGAAGCAAACTGAGAGATTTGGAATAGAAGAAATCATACATGAAATGGAACATGATAATAAAACTTCCAAAGAAATAAAAAACGCGGGAATAGGTTTATTTGAAGCAACAAATACTTGGGGAATTTTCGCAAGCAAAGAACAAAAAGCAACACAAGTAAAAGATTTAGTAACAGGTGGAACAACAAGTATTTTAGACTTAAGTGTTTACAATTCAATCGGTGCTTTTAATGTTAGAGCTTTAGTTGTTTCCCTAATCTCTAGAAAAATTTTCAACCAAAGGATGATGGCTAGAAAAAAAGAAGAAATGGAATCAATTTCAAAAGGATGGAATTTCATGTCTTTTGACAAAAAAGAAGACCCATTAGTTTGGATATTTATTGATGAAGCACATGAATTCTTACCTTTAAATGAAAAAACAGTTGCAACAGATGCTTTAGTTCAATTGCTAAGAGAAGGAAGACAACCAGGAATTTCATTAGTATTAGCAACCCAACAACCAGGACAAATTCATAGAGATGTAATGACTCAATCAGATATTGTTATTTCTCACAGAGTGACCTCAAAACCAGATTTAGATGCATTGAATTACATAATGCAGAGTTATATGATTGAAGGGATCAAAAAATACATGGACGATCTCCCTGGATTAAAAGGAAGTGCAATAATTCTTGATGATAATTCAGAAAGGATATATCCAATGAGAATCAAGCCAAGATTCACATGGCATGGTGGAGAGGCTCCAACTGCAATAAGAGTTGAAAGAAAGTTTTAGTCAAA
>CAZJDG010000011.1:12666-20000 GCA_964544725.1 Candidatus Woesearchaeota archaeon
TCAAATGTTTAAATTCGCCTCTGAAACTACTCTAGCATCTCCTGATAAAACAGGTTCCCCTTTTTGATAACAAACACTTCCAAAATCATAAATCCAAACACCTTTTTTACGCTTTGGTTCTCTTTTTATAGAGATATCTACTCTAAAATTTCCTGGTTTAAATTCACCATGAATTTTCAAATCAACACACCTATAAATTCCCTTGGGCCTTCCATCTTCCTCAGAAGAAATCTTCAACAAAGAAGCAGGGATTAAAGAAGAAGCAAGAGCTGCTGGTAAACTTTCTCCTTTTCTCCCTATCATCTCATAAAAAGCACCCACATGTCTCTCAAAAATCCTATAATTAAAGGACCTAATTTGATTCCCTTTATTTGGTTCATAAGGTTGAAAATCCCCTAATGAAACACCACATTCCACCAAAACTCTTTCTTCAATTCCACATGTGAGTCTTGCAAAGTTTTCTCCAAATTTCTTAGTACCCTTAAATCTTAAAATATCTCCCGGATAAGCAGGTTCTTTAAATTTTAGGAAGTATCCATTGGGATTTAAACTTTGTTTGGAGTATGATTCGAAAAATGCATGTAATAAAGCGCCCTGTACAGGAGTATCCTCAAAACCACTTTGTACAGCAAAATTTAAATCTGTATGAATGGGATTAGTATCTCGTGTAAGCTTTGCAAAATTTTCAAAAACTTCTCCCTTAACCGTCACGTGCATCTCTGGGATAGTATGTGTTTCCATAAATCGCATTAAAAATAATGATTTATAAGCTTATTGATTATCCAAGAATTTTAAAGTCAACTCTTAACCTGATTTTATAAGATCCAATCTCTCCAGCAATTTTTGATTTAAGAATTTTAATTTTCTTCCTATGTTTCTTAGCTTCTTCTTTTATTTTTTCAAGAATCAAATGTTTGTCTTTCAAATCACAAAAGTCATAATAATAAATTCTGGTTCCTTTTTTGCTCAAAATAAAAGCTTCATGTAAAAAAGAATCTTTCAATCTCGGACGAGGCATTACAATCACATCAAATTTCTTTTTTTGTTCAGAAAATTTTTTAGCAACTTTCTTAATATCTCCTTGAACAATTTCAACCCTCTCTTTTAATTTATTCAATTCAACATTTAATATCGCATACTTACTTGCTTCTTTATTCACTTCAACTGAAACCACTTTCTTAGCTTTGGAGTTTTTAGCAATAACAATTGAAAATGGTGCAACGCCTGCGAACATCACTAAAACTTCTTCACCCTTTTTAATTGAATTTGTAATTTCCTTCCTTTCATTGCTTAATCTCTGGGAAAAATAAGTCGTATCTATATTAAATCTAAAAACGCAACCATTTTCACGATACAAAACTTCTTTATTTTTTTCACCTGCAACATAACTAGTTTCTTGTTTTCTCAATCTTCCTTTAAATTTCCCAGTTTTCTCAAGAACAGTTTTTATCGAAGGATTTGATTTCAAAAGATTGTTCGCAAAATCTTTCTTAGTCTTAGATTTAATATCATTTGAAAATTTAGCTAACGCAATATTTCCAAAAACGTCAAAAGGTACTCTTATCATTTATTAAACAAACTAAAACTTTATAAAAAACCTTCTCCTCCTAAAAAAATGAAAAGAAGTGGTTTGATTGCTTTATTTCTGGCATTGGTGTCAGTTAATTTTGTAAGTGCGGCAGTTTATGGTTCTCTTTCAATAGGGGATGCATTAAGCGCAATGGACCCTTCTACAATGATCCTCGGAGTTATCTTCATCATAACTGCTTTAGTAATAAATATTGGATTGTCTAGAGCAGGACCCTTCAAGTATAATCAAACGGGTTCAGGAATAATCTCAATATCTTTAGCTTTAATTACAATTTGGGGAATTAATAGAATGGATTGGGATTATTATAATTTCTTTAACTTCTTTATTCCTGAAGGCCTCATAGAAACAATATGGCCAATCTTGTTTTTATTATTTTTAGGACTAACTTTATGGAAATTTGGTGTAAGGAATTCTCTTTTAATTTTCGGAGCATTCCTCATTGCAGGAAGTTTCTTTGCCTATGAATCAGGAATTCTTTTCTTTTTGGGAATAACTTTCATGACTATTTGGCTATTATTATGGTTGAAAAGTAAAAAAAAAACTGATTTAAGAGAAAAATATGTTCCACCCCCTCAAGGACCAAGAGGGGAACAAGGGCCTCCAGGACAAAGAGGAAATCAAGGACCCCCTGGTTCTTCTCCACGTGCTCCACCCAGTCAACCAGGTAAACCTCCAAAAGAGCCTTCAGGCCCAGGATTTTGGGGAAGAAATAAAGATAAGGTAGGTAACGCTTGGGGAAAAACCAAATCTGGCCTTGGTTCTGCTGGAAGAGGAGCTTGGGGAAAAGCAAAAGGATATGCTGGATCAGCTAAAGGAGGGGTTTCAAATAAATGGCAACAAAGAAAAGCTGCTAAAGCTCAAAAAGCCACAGATAAACAAGCAGAAGCAGAAAGAAATGCAAAATTTGACCAATCTTACAAAGATAAAAAAGCCGAAAGAGAGGCTGCAGATAGAAAAAGAGCTGAAGAACAAGCAGCAAGAACAAGCCAGGCTCAACAACAGAAAACAGATGAACAAGCTAGAAAGCAAGCTGAAAAAGAGGCTGCAGATAGAAAAAGAGCTGAAAAAGAGCAAGCACAACGATTAAAAATTGAGCAAAAACAACAACAAGCTCAACAATTACAAATAGAAACTGCTCAAGCGCAAGAACAAAGAGCTAAAAAAGAAGCAGAAAAACAGCAAGCTCAAGAACAAAAAGTAGAAAAAAATAAAGCTTATTGGAAAAAACGTACTGAAAAGCTACAAAGAATAATCTTTAAGCTTGGTCAAAAAGATCCAAATCATCCAAAGATTGCTAAATTTAACAAGGAATTAATAAGATCCATCGAAGAGTTTAGAAAAAATTAAAAAAATAACTAAAACCACTTATGCAACTTTCCCTGATTTTTTGAATTAATCAAATCATTAATATCTATATCAAAAACTTGAAAAATATTTTCAACTGCAGGTAAAATCTGGTTCTTCAAGTAATACTCAATATCATACTCTCCTTTTTCATCTGGAAGTTTTACTTTATCTCTAACCAATTTCTTTTTTTCTTTAGTTTCAGAAATATAATACTCAACTAGATTCCCTTCACTTATAGGAATTTTTGCTTGTTGCATTTTTCTTGCAGCAACAACATGTGGAGAAATCGCCTTGTACTCTGAAAGTGGTTTCTTAAGTTGAGTTTTAATAATCAATTCAGATTTATCAATTTCCCTAAATTTTACTTTTTTCACAATCCCCAGAACAAATTCTAAAGATTTCTTCTCATTCCCCTCTTTCAAAACCAAATTAAGAACTTTATTCTGCACTTTTCTCGCTAAAGCACACCAGTCCCTCCTAACAGTTTCAAATCCTCTGATCTTCACCCTTCCATTTTTATCAATCAAAGCATATTTTTTCTTTGCCCCAAAAGTCCCAGATCTTTTTGTAACCCATAAACCTCTCTTAAAAAAATCCTCAAGCTCAAGCTCCATAATCCCTGGGAGTTTTGAATTCAACTTACCAAGAAATTCTAAAGTTTGTTTCTCAGATTTTTTATTAAGCAAAAAAGCTATACTATCAGTATCAGAATAAATTGTTTTGTAACCTTCTTTATCGATTAATTTTATCATATCTTTAATTGCTTTTTTTGCAAAAGCCGCTGTCGCTGATGCTGATTCATAAGAATAATATCTAGCACCAAAAAATCCCTGATAACCATAAGAAGCATTAGCAAGTAATTTAAAAGCATTACTTCTCGCCTTTTTTATCACATCTGGTTTTTGTTTTAGTTCCTTTTTGAATTGCTTTCTTTTTTCAATAAGTTCCCTTAACATCTCTGGGAAAAATCCTGATTTCTTACTAAAATGAAGTTTCCTCCCCATTGTCTCAACAGAGTAAGAGTTTTTCTCCGGGTTTTCTAAAAAAGTTGACCTTGAAAGATTAAAAGTCACAATGGTGCTTCCATAACTTGCAGTAAAATCAAACATTCCAATATTTTCATATAGTCCAGGAATTGGTTCAAAAACAAACGCCCCCTCATATTTCCCTTTCATTCTCCGCTCAGAAATCTCATCATGACTCGGCCTTTTTTCAGGAATTTCATTGAACCTTCCTAGGTTATGAAGGATATATGATTCAACATTCTTAGACATACCATTCCTTGAAACTTCAGAAATAGGCTCTTGCATAATTCTAGAAAACTCCAAAACATCTGGCCACATTTTTTCAAATAACTTAAACACCAAAACAGAATCATGAAGATTATACTCATAATAAAAACCCCAATCATCTCCCATTTTTGAGGAATGTTTAAATTCAAAAGATTTTTTCCTATCCCCTAAGAACTCGTTGGCAACTTCATTTAATGAAAGAGTTTCAGACTGCATGTATTGGGAATAGGCAGTACGAATAAATTTCAAAATATCTAAATGAACAATCCCATTAGTTTTCCCAGTCATTGTAATTCCCCTTGAAAACTTAGGTTGAGCGCCATCCAAAGACAATGAAAGTTTGACCCTATGTTTTTCAGCTCTTGCTTTCAAATAGGGCAAATCAAACCCGTCAGAAAAATAACCCACTAAAAAGTCAGGAGAAATCTTTCTAACGTATTCTACAAATTTCTCTAAAAGTTCTGCTTCATCTTTAACATATTCCACATAGTCTTGTTTGGAATGACTCGTTTTTTTCCAAGTCAAAACTTTTTTAAAATTGTCAGAAACAAGAGAAATCATTAAAATCTCCCCTTCCCCTATTTTCAATTCATCAGTTTCAATATCATAAGCTAAAAACTTCGGTTGAAATTTCCTTTCTTCAATTTCCTTAAAACTCCCAAGTTCAAGGCAGATATCTACATCTAAATGAATCCCAATCCCTCCAAATTTATCAGTATGATCTAATAACTCTCCAGAAACTTCATACCAATGCATAGGCACAATCTTCTTTTCAATAATATAATGAGTCACAAATCCCAAATCATATCCCCTTCTTTTCTCAATTTCTTTCATTCCAAGCTCGCTAGCAATATCATGAAGATCCTTATAATTTGTAGCAAAAATCTTAAGAGCCTTTACAGATCTTCCTAAAAAATTCTTATTATGCAATTCAACCTTTTCTACCCTAGTCCCTCTCCCTTTTACACTTAATTTTATCTTTCCAATTTTTCCAATGAGTTTCTTAGTTTTAGCATCATTTAAACCATCTTTCAAAATAGCCCAAAAGTAAACTGGACAGGTATCCACTACACAAATACGCTTCCCTTTCTCGTCTCTTCCCACAATTTTCACATAATTTCTTCCTTGCCAATCGAAGTAATCATAATCAATCGGAACAAAATTTATCTTCATAGAAACAAGAGAGGTTAGAGTTATTTAAAAGTTAGGATAATAAACTTTATATAGGCTCTAAAACCAATAAAAATATGTACGATCTAGATAAACATGAAGAAAGTTATGCCGAGCAAGAAGCAGAAAGAACAAGATATGAACAATTAGCAAGAATAGCTTTGCCTAGATTTCCAGAATTACAAAGGGGAGAACATATTGGTAATAAAGAGATCTCTGCTAGATTAAATGCAATTAAAAATCTAGGATATTCCATAGGAAATAGTCGTAAGGGCCTAAACAGGAAAGGTCTATGGAAATTATTAGAAACAGTAAAAGAGGATATAAGATTAAAGGCAAATCAGTATTGCCCAGAAGTTGTTAGGAAAATCGATCATCAAAATAACCAAATGAGGGATATGGGCAGAGATCCCCTTCTGAGTTAAATTTTTATATTTCTAAATACTCCATAAAGCATGGGATTAAACATTAGTGAGATTATACCTAGAAGAGAATTCAGCCTATCTGACCTTAAAGGAAAACTAGTCTGTGTTGATGCTTTTAACACATTATATCAATTTCTTACAAGTATAAGACAACCAGATGGGACTCCCTTAATGGATTCTAAGAAAAGAGTAACAAGTCATCTATCAGGGATATTTTATAGGAACATAAACCTACTTTCTGGAGGAACAAGATTAGTTTATGTATTTGATGGAAAAGCCCCAGACTTAAAAAGAAAAACTCATAAAAAAAGAGGGGAAGGGAGAGATTTAGCAAAAGAAAGATATGAATCTGCAAAACAAGAAGAAGACCTAGATAACATGAAAAGATACAGTAGCCAATTATTAAGACTAGATGATGAAATGATACAAGAAAGTAAAGAACTCTTAGAAGCCATGGGAATTGCAGTCATACAGGCCCCTGGTGAAGGTGAAGCAGAAGCAGCATATTTAGCTAGGACAAGAAGCGAAGTATTTGCAAGTGTAAGTCAAGATTATGATAGTTTACTTTTCGGGGCTCCAAAACTAATTAGAAGTTTAACTCTAGCAAGAAAAAGAAAAACATTTTCAGGATGGGTAGAAACCAAACCAGAAATAATAGAACTCGAAAGAGTATTAAACTCTTTAGAAATAAATTTAGACCAATTAATTTGTTTAGGAATTTTAGTTGGGACTGATTACAACCCTAAGGGAATTCCTGGAATTGGACAAAAGAAAGCACTTCAAATTGTCCAACAATATAAACAACCAGTTTTAATTTTCAAAAGTGTAGAAGAGCAAATAAAATCGCTTTCAGAAGAAGATCAATTTGACTGGCAAGAAATATTCCAATTATTTCACAAGCCAGATGTTGTTAATGAAGAATTTAAATTCCAAGAAGTTGATGAAGAAAAAATCAAAAAATTATTAGTTGAAAAACATGAATTCTCAGCAGACAGAGTTGAAAAACAATTAGAAAAACTAAGAGAAATAAAAGAAAAACAAAAGCAAAAAGGTTTAGAAAAGTGGTTTTAATCTAACAACAACAAACCAGCCATTACCAAAATCCCCATAATTAAAGTCAAAAGTTGAAGTAAAGTACTTTTGATCGTAAATTTCTTATGCAATTCAGGAATCAAATCACTTCCCGCGATGTAAATAAATCCCCCAATTGCTAAAGGAATAATATAGTACTGAATATTGCTTACAAAATTATTCAAAGTCAAAGCAACAGCTACTCCTACAAAGGAAACTAGCGCAGATGAGAAGTTAAGTATTAATGCTTTAGTTCTTGAAAAACCCCCGTGAATTAAAATACCAAAATCTCCGATTTCTTGAGGAATCTCATGCAATCCTACAGCAGTTGTTGCTGCAATTCCTGCAGGAATATTAACTAAATAACTAGCCCCAATAATTAGCCCATCAAGAAAATTATGAAAACCGTCACCAATTAAATTCATAACGGCAAAAGAA
>CAZJDG010000011.1:20010-21343 GCA_964544725.1 Candidatus Woesearchaeota archaeon
TGAACATGATGTTTTGAATGAGGAATATGACAGTGTTGCCAATGAACTACTTTCTCCAAAATAAAAAATAAAACTACCCCCCCTAATATCAAACCTGAAATTTGAGGAGTTAATCCCATTTCATTAACTACCTCTGGAAGCAAATGAAAAAACGCCCCCCCAAATAAAGTTCCTGCTGAAAAACTAATAATGTATATCAAAAATTTATGTAATTTTTTTGGTTTAATTGAAACCGTAAAAACACCTATAAGGGAAATCAAGCTAACAATAAACACACTTACAAAAGAATAAAACCAAATCTGATGCATATCTAAAAAAGTAAAAAAGAATTTATAAGCTTTTACTCAAAAACTAATTAAATCAAACTTTTCTCCAAAAAATATGAAAAAAAGATATCCTCCAAAAGATCTCTTTGTTGAAAGGATGAAGGCTCTAATTGGAGATGAATATGAAGAATATTGGAAAGTGATTCAAGAAGAATCTCCAAAGTCAATTAGAGTCAACACTCTCAAAATCACTCCTGAAGAACTAAAGAAAAAGCTCGAAGAAAAAGGATGGAAAATTGGTCAACCTTTCAAAAACTATCCTGAAATAATAGTTATCAAGGAAAAATTACAACCTGGGGAACTAGGAAGGGCTTTAGAACATTTGTTAGGATATTTCTATGTCCAAGAAATCGCAAGTATGCTTCCAGTACTTGTTTTAAATCCTCAAAAAAATGAAGCTATCCTTGATTTGTGTGCGGCCCCAGGAAGCAAAACATCTCAAATTGCCGCGAGAATGGAAAACACAGGAACAATAATTGCTAATGATTTAAAATTAGGAAGAATAAAAATTCTAGCCTCTAATTTAGAAAGATGTGGAGTAATGAATACAATTATCACAAAAAAGGATGGAATCGCTCTTTGTAAAAGATTAGAAAAAGAAAATTTTGAATTTGACAAAATTTTAATTGACGCCCCTTGTTCCGGAGAAGGAACCATAAGAAGTGTTCCAGTAACTTTACAAATGTGGAGTTTAAAAAAGATACAAAGCCTATCCAGATTGCAAAAAGCACTTCTTTCCTCAGCAATTGGGATTTTAAAAGTTGGAGGAGAAATTGTGTATTCCACTTGTACACACGCTCCTGAAGAAAACGAAGAAGTTTTAGATTTTATATTAAAAGAATTTGATAACATAAAGGTAGAAAAGATTAGTTTACCTGTTAAATGTAGAATTGGTATTTCTGGGTGGGTGGGTCAGGAATATAATAAAGAAGTTAGAAAATCATGCAGAGTCTACCCACAAGATAAAAACGACACTGAAGGATTTTTTATAGCTAAGTTGAGGAAAG
>CAZJDG010000012.1:0-468 GCA_964544725.1 Candidatus Woesearchaeota archaeon
TTACTGCCACTTGAGCGTAAAATTCGTAGTCCGTTTTTTCTGCTGTCATGGAAAAACTAGAAAAAGGTTTTATTTAACTGCTTTGGTGAAACTAGTTACATAAAGGGAACCTACGGTTCACCCTTATCAACCCCTCCCTTTTCAGAAGGAGAATGGGGATTTTTTATTTTTAGTTCTAAAAAATAAAAATCATTTATTTGATCCCATTCTAAATCATAATCTCTTTTTATTTCAACAATTACATCTTCCCTCCTTTAGATTCTCTTGCTTGAAAGATTCCTGTTTTTAATTTATGTTCCTGATGCATTTGGAAAATTGTTCCAACGCCTTTATTTGACTTATTAACATATGCAGTACTATCTGTTATTAAGAAAAATCTTCCTAGAGAATAGCCCTTTTCTAATCTCTAGAATAACAGTATTATTCATTCCTTTTTGCAAATCGATCAATATCCTCAGTATAAAATGA
>CAZJDG010000012.1:478-1445 GCA_964544725.1 Candidatus Woesearchaeota archaeon
CGCTACCCACTGATCATCAATTCCACTATAGAAGTCTGTTCTTTCTCCATCAACTATCATCCCAGTAGTAAAAACTGTGTTTGGAACATATCCATCTTTAGGTAAAAGTTCCCTGAAATCTTTTCTTTCTAGGAGAGTTGGACTGAGATTCAATACTTTCCATGGTTCTTCTGAATCAAGAGCCATTAATTTGGTAACGTATTTTGTTTTATTGTTTTCCATTGTGGTTTCGTGATATGCTTCAAGCCACCCATATGGTCTTTTAACCGGAGGACTTCCCGTCCCAGTTATTTCTCCATTATTACTTACAGTTAATCTATGACTTTGTCCCCAGTGCACTAAATCAGGGGAGTAAGAAATCCATATACCGGGTGTACTCAAATTATCAAATGCATTCGGACGTATAAATGCTGCATATACTTTCTTTCCCTTTTTTATCATTTCCGTTGAAGAAGGTGATTGAACTTTTTCAGGAAATAATACAACATCTTTTCCAGCTACTTCTGGACGAGGAGTGTTATCAGAAGTAACTCTTTCCAAATTTTTTAAATTTTTTACATCCTTTGTAGATAATATCTGACTGTTTACTCCAAATTCTCTATGTGGCGTAGAATAAGTTACTAGATATCTTCCATCCAAATCCGTTATTCTTGTATCTTCAATTCCAAATCTTTCATATTCCCAAGTAGGAAGAATTATTGGTTTTTGACTCATTTCAGATATTTTTCTATTTTCATCTAATACTAGCAACCTAGGTAATGAAAGATGTCTCAATCTTGAAGTTCCTTGTTTCGGAATAACTTCTTTTTTACCAACTTTCCTTAAATCCTTCATATTAATAACATCGTAACTAATTTCTAGAGCTGATCCTTCTCGATTACTAATCTCGAAAAAAGGCAGTAAAATTTCATTATCTCTCTTTTCAGAAGGAGTTTCAGCAATTCTCATATATAATATAGTTTCTAAT
>CAZJDG010000012.1:1455-19559 GCA_964544725.1 Candidatus Woesearchaeota archaeon
ATCTAGGTAATGAAAGATGTCTCAATCTTGAAGTTCCTTGTTTCGGAATAACTTCCTTTTTACTAACCTTCAAATCTTTCCTGTCCATAACATCGTAATCAATTTCTAAGGGTAATCCTTCTTGGTTCCCAATACGGAAAAAAGGCAGTAAAACTTCATTATCTCTCTTTTCAGAAGGAGTTTCAGCAACTCTCACATATAATATAGTTTCTAATCCGTTTTTTGTTTTTATCGACGTGACTCCTGGATTGAAAGTTCCAACTACCTTGAAGTCTTCCCTTAAAGGAAGATAATCCTTAGAAGATGCAATAAGTTTTATTTCAAAAGGTTTTGGAGTTTTCATTTCCCGAAAGATTCAGTTTTTTATGTAAAATTAACAGGAAATGGAAGTATTTAAGGCTTCAATTTTGCATTATTTTAGGTTAGAAATATTCCCTATAATCGACCTTATATACTCCAAAATACTTAATTTATCATGGAAGAAGAAAAGAAAGAACCAGAAGAGAATTCCGATGCTGCCGAAGAAGCAGCTGAATAAGAGAATTATAGATATTTATAAAATTTTTATTTTTTACTAGGTTTCCTATTTTATTCCGATAATCTAGGAAACTAGTGACTTTTTTAGCGTTAGATTTAATTTCTCAACAAAGTCCCGAGTTTTTATACACATAAAAACTTCTTAGATATGGAAAGATTTATAAAGATAACTACACACTTTTTATGTGTATGAATATTACTAAGAAAGAGCTATTAAGAATAAATCATGGCTTCGGAGGAAATTTAAGAAGCGATTCCAGTCTTGATTATGCCCTTGATAAAATGTCAAGCAAAAAACTGGGAATTTATAAAAAAATATCTTACCTGATGAGATCTATTTTGGTAGACCATCCATTTTCAGATGGAAATAAGAGAACAGCAGCATATGTCGCATTACATTTTGCTACTGAATCAAATAAAGAAACAGATATGGAATTATTGATTCATCATATTATCTCGATAGCAAAACAGAATATTCATGACATAAATAAAATAGAATGGAGAATTAAAAATGCAATCAAATAAATCAAAAAAAATACTGAAAAAATACAAGTATGTATTTGACGCTCTGGAAAACTATGATAAAACAGGGAAACTTCCTTTTCAGAGAAAGAGAATAGACATCACTCTGTCAGTTGACGCCATAGAGAAACTGAAAAAATTAAGGGAAAAAAGCGGGAAGCCAATTTCAAGAATTATTGAAGAACAAATACAGGGAAGTTTTTAATCTCTAGAATAACAATATTATTCATGCTGCCCTTAAGACTTGTCCAAAAGATTCCTGTAGCCTATTCGCAGCAGATTCTCCTTTCTCTTTTCTGAAATCTGCTATCACTGTTACCGCGTCTTCAATTCCCTTTCTCAAAATCATGACAGAATTTTGTTCCCGTCCCATGGAAAGTCGGGCAGAATCAAGAAATCCAAAATAACTTCTAAATTCAGGAGAATATTTTCCTATGGCTGTACTTCTGTAACTCATTCGCATTAATTCAAACTCACCAGTTTCCTGCAATTTTGGAATAACTGAAGCAGCTTCTTCAGAGTTAATAATTTTCTCACCACATCCAATTTTAAATAGTATGTATGCAGAAACAATATGCTGAGGATAAATCTTTGTTTTCATTATTTTTCAAGAGAAATACATTTTTTAAAGATTATTGTGTTCTATTCTAAATCCCCACAGCTCTTTCATCAGCATAAAAATATTCGTTGCAATTATGACATAAATGTTTCCTGTGGTTAAATATGGAGAATTTGTCCTTATCTATATGTTCTTTTCCGCATTTGTCATGGATAATTTTTTTCTTATTAAGAATCTCTGTGTCTTTAGGATCAATTTCAATCTTTTTTCCAGTATCAGCATCAAAATTTTCTATATCTTTTTCCATCACTCTTCTTTGATTTCTTTAGCATCTTCCCAATTTTTGTTGAATCTCTTCATCCAATCTTCCTTGCTTTCATCATTGTGCCTTTCCATCATCTTCTTATGTTTTTCAATATAATGGGGAATCATTGTTTTCATCATTTCTTCAGGGGTTTCAGCCTTAAAAGTTTCTTTACAGTCTAAACACTTTAATTTTTTCATTTTATGTATTAGTTTAATTAATTTATAAAAGTTTTAATCCCTCAAAACAACAATATTATTCATTCCACGTCTCTTTCTTTCAAGAATTTGCTTAGCCTCTAACTTGTCGAGAAGCCTTGTGGTTTTTACTTTTCCCATTTCGAGTTTTTCCATTAAAGAAGACTGAAACATTGCCTTGTTTTCTTCTTGAAGTAATTTGACAACTTTCTTTTCCTCTTTGTCCAATTTGGAAATGTCGATTTTCTTTTTCCTTTCTTTAACTTTCTTAATAATTATTCTTTCTGTTGGTTTCGAGAAAATCAAATATCCTGCAATAACTACCAAAACCCCAACTATTAACAGCGCAAGATAAGTTTGTTGGTTCACTGTTTGGGACATTGGACAATCTACCCCGTGTCCTTCCGCACATCCTAGAACAATAATTTCTTTTAAAGCAGAATTAAAAAGACCTATAATAACTATCAACAAAACAGCTATTCCCAATATCAAATAGCCTGCATTTTTGTTTTCCATCGATACTCTCTAGAAAGTGAATCTTTTTATAGTTTTTTAATATGGTTTAGAAATGAAGAGGAAATCTGATTCAAAGAGGTATCGTAGATTACTCGTAATTTCAACTTTGATAACTTTTACAGTTTTCTTAATTTATCTTTTGAATTTTCCCTTTACAATTACTGGAAATGCGGTAATAAATAGTTCAGTACTCTCAAACTCAACAGATTTTTCCGGAGGAACATTTACAGGAACGTTCATTCTAGATGGGAATATCAGACTTAATAAAACTTTGAACCCTATAGGAGAATATAATGATTCTCTGGGAAGAGCTTATGGGGTTTTTGTTTCAGGAGACTTTGCTTATGTAACTGCGACCGATACAGATACGTTAACAATTATAAACATATCTAACAAAACAAATCCTGTTTTTATGAGTAATTATACTTCTTCCAATTTACCATTTTCATTGAACACTCCATATACTGTTTTTGTTTCAGGAGACTTTGCTTATGTTATTTCTAATATTAATAATTCTTTAACTATATTGAATGTAACTAATAAATCAAATCCAATAGCAACTGGAGAATATAATAATTCAGATCCTCCGTATTCTTTAGATGGAGCTTATGGGGTTTTTGTTTCAGGAGACTTTGCTTATGTTACTTCTAGAGATGACGATTTTCTAACAATACTTAACATTTCAAATAAATCAAATCCTTCCCCTATAGGCGATTATAATGTTTCAGGCCCTTTTGGTGCTCCTCAAGGTGTTTTTGTTTTGGATAGTTATGCTTATGTAGCAGTTTTTGATGATGATAACTTAACAATACTTAACATTTCAAATAAATCAAATCCTTCTTTAGCAGGTTATTACAGTAATATAGTCCCACCTTACGTTACTGGCGAGGTTAGACATGTTTATGTTTCTGGAAACTATGCTTACATTACAACAGAATGTTGCGGTTCAGAGGGGAATGCCCTAACTATTTTGGATATCACCGATAAATCAAATCCTTTTGGAGTTGGAAATTATAGTGTGGGAGGGTCTAGGGGGATTTTTGCACAAGGGGATTATGTTTATGTTACTTCAACTACGGCAGATTTTGTCTATATATTAGATGCCTCCAATAAATCAAATCTTACTTTATTAGATACTTATGATAATGATGTAGCTCCCTATTCTATAGATTTCCCCCCAAATGTTTTTGTTTTAAATGGTTATGCATATATTCCCTCTAATTTAGATAATACTCTAACCATCTTAGAAATAAGTTCTAATGGAACATATGAAAGTCCAATAACGAATGCAACATATAATGCAAAATGGATTAATTTTTCTTGGAATGAATCTGAATTTTCAGGAACTAATTTAAGTATGCTTTTTAGAAGTTGTGATGATTCTGCGTGTTCTGGCGAAACTTATGGTCAATATTATGAGGATTCTCCAGTAAATTTAGATTTAGCAAATAATATGTATTTTCAATATAAAGCTAATTTCTTAACTTCTAATATATCATTCACACCCCAATTAAATTCTACCCAAGTATTTTATTCAGATGACATAACCCCTCCGATAATTAATTTAACAAATTATATTAATGGAACCGCTAAAAATAATAATTCCAATCTTACTCTTAATATCTCCTTAGAGGATTCGGGATTAGGATTAACAAACAGTATTTGTACAATCAGTATAAATGAGACTAATCAAACAATCTCTACGATTGATGGATGGTGTAATAGTTCAAGTATAAATTTAACAAATTTACTTGATGGAAATTATACAGTTAAAGTTTATGCTAATGATTCAATTAACAATGTTGGACTTAATGATTCTTTTGTGATTGTTATTGAATCTAACCCTCCTAATGTAAATTTTACTTGTTCTCCTTCAAGTGTGGTTGTTGGAGCAACTGTAATTTGTACCTGTTCTGCAACAGACTCTGGAGTTGGAATCAACGTTTCTTCAATTTCAAATAACCTTACTATTGTGACAACAGAAACTGGAGGATTTAGTGTTTCTGGATGTTCTGCTGAAGATTTGGCTGGAAATTCTGCCTCAGTAACTGGAGATTATACTGTTACCGCAGCTGCTACAACATCTACAAACGGGGATGGTGGTTCTGCCCCCACTACGGAATATACTATAAAGAAAGTAAATACAATTACTAAAATTAGCCCTGGAGAAGCAATATCTCTTACCTCATTTACTGGAACAGGGGTCAAAGAAATTATCATTGAAGTTAATCAAGAAACTTCTAATGCAAAAATTAAAGTTTTCAAATATGATTCAAAGCCAACAAATGTTTCTAAAGAAGCTTCTGGAAAAATTTATGGATATCTTGAGATAAATGTGGAAAACCTTGATACTAATTTGGAGAAAGCTACAGTGAGATTCGAAGTGAATAAAACTTGGTTTTCAGATAATAACTTAGAGAAGGGAGATTTAGAAATATTCAAATTTGATGAAAATTCTGAAAAATGGGATTCGTTAGATTCGGTTTATGAATCAGATAATGGGAATTATGTTTATTCTGTTGAATTGGATTCCTTCAGTTTCTTTGCTATTGCTGAAAAAGTAAAAATACCAATAATTTCAGACATTGTTGATGTTGTTACAGATAGTTATGAAAAAGTAAGTAGTTCAAAACTGGGAATATTCTTGTGGTGGAATGTTATCTTTATGTTAATAGTGGGAATAGTTATTGTGGTTATGCTGATTCTTCAAGAAAGGAATAGAATCTTATTGGAAGGTTTGACTCAAAAAGCTGGCCAACAGTCAAATTTTTAAATCTATATTCTGCAGTATCTATATTACTATTTTTGAAAAATGACGACAATACTTGAAGGACAAAAACATGAAAAAGCAGAAATTCAAAAGGTTTTGCACCCTTTAGTTAGCGAATGGTTTTTTTCAAAATTCAAGGATTTTTCTTTAACACAGCAATATGGTGTTTTGAACATCTGGAATAGAAACGATATCTTGATCTCTGCGCCAACAGGGGGAACTAAAACTTTGACTGCTTTTTTATCCATAATTAATTATTTAGTTGGCTTGGCTGAAAAAGGACAATTAGATGATAGAATTTTTGCAGTTTATACAAGTCCTTTGAAAGCATTGAGTAATGATATCCATAAGAATTTAATTGAACCTTTGAAAGAAATTAAAGAACTTGCAAAGAAGAAAGGAATCAAACTTCAAGATATCAGAGTTGGTTTGAGAACCGGAGATACAACAATTTCTGAAAGAGCAAAAATGGCTCGTAAGTCTCCACATATTTTTGTTACAACTCCTGAATCTTTGGCAATTGTTTTAACAAGCAAAAATTTCGTTGAAAAATTGAACAATGTGGAATTCTGTATCGTTGATGAAATTCACGCGATGGATAATAAAAGAGGAACTTATCTTAGTTTAACTTTAGAAAGATTAAATGAAGTTAGTAATACTTGGCCAACAAAAATTGGATTGAGTGCAACTATAGAACCTATGGAAGAAGTTGCAAAATATCTTGTTGGAGAAGCCGATAATCGAACCGTGAGAATTGTAAGGGTTCCCTTGAATAAGAAAATTGATATTGAATTGTTAACTCCTGTTGAAGATTTGATTGAAGATACAAATATAATGCCTAATTTTTACAGTTTATTGGACACTTTGATTAGTAAACATAAAACAACTTTAGTTTTTACAAATACTCGTGCAGGCACTGAAAGAGTTGTAAGTCACTTGAAAGACAAATTTCCCACAGAATATGGAGATGATAATATCGCAGCGCATCATTCTTCATTAAGCAGAAACCATAGATTCGACATTGAAAAAAGATTAAGAGAAGGAAAACTGAAAGTAGTGGTTTGTTCGACTTCCTTGGAGTTAGGAATTGATATTGGTTATATTGATTTAGTTCTAATGATTGGTTCCCCAAAGTCAAGCGCTAGAGCTTTACAGAGAGTTGGAAGGGCTGGGCATCAATTACATGAAGTTGCAAAGGGTAAGTTTATTGTTTCAGACAGAGATGACTTAGTTGAATGTTCTGTAATTCAAAAAGAAATGATTGAGGGAAAGATAAATGAAATCACTTTCCCGAAAAATTGCCTTGATGTTCTATCGCAGCAAATCTATGGAATGGCAATTTACAAGATTTGGGACATTGAGGAAATTTTTGAATTGATTAAGAAAAGTTATTGTTATTCAAATCTAACAAGAAGTGATTTTTTAGACGTTATAAGTTATCTTTCTGGAGCATATGACTTGGAGAAAAATTTTATTTATGGGAAGATTTGGTATGATCCCATTACTAAACAAATTGGTAAAAGAGGAATGATGGCAAGAGTTATGTATCTTACAAATATTGGAACAATTCCTGAAGAATCTTTTATAACTGTTAAGCTCGGACCAGATCAGCCAATTGGATATATTGATGAAGGTTTCTTAGAAAAGATGAAGAAAGGGGATGTTTTTGTTTTAGGAGGTAAGAAGTATATGTATCGATACACTAAAGGGATGAATCTTTATGTTGGTGCTGCGGAAAATAGGTCTCCAACAATTCCCTCTTGGTTTTCAGAGATGTTGCCATTGAGTTTTGACTCTGGTTTGGAAATTGGAAGATTCAGACAATTAATGGATGAAAAATTCAAGGCTAAAAAATCAAAAAAAGAGATTTTAGAATTGATTATGGAACAACTTTATGTTAAGGGAAAAACTGCCGAAACCATTTACAATTATTTTAATGAGCAGCACAGATTCTTGGAAATTCCTCATAAAAATTTGATGCTTATTGAAAAATACAAACATGAAAAGAATTATTTAATTTTTCACAATGTTTATGGAAGGAGAGTTAATGATGCTTTATCTAGAGCTATTGGTTTTGTGATGGGAAAGGCTGGAGGTAGAGATGTTGAAGTTGGTATTAATGATAATGGATTTTATATTGCTGGAGAAAAAATGAATATAGAAAAAGTTCTGAAGTTCTTGAATCCTGATAATTTAGATGAAATCTTGAAAGAAGCTATCGAGAAGTCAGATGTTCTTGCGAGGAGGTTTAGACATTGTGCAGGGAGGAGTTTGATGATTTTAAGAAACTATAAGGGAAATAAAAAAACTGTTGGAAAACAGCAAATGAAAAGTCACTTCTTGTATCATGCAGTAAAAAAATTAACAAGCGAGTTTCCAATTTTAAGAGAAGCTCGTAGAGAAGTCTTAGAAGATTTGATGGACATTGAGAATACAAGAAAGGTTTTAGATTGGATTAAAACAGGAAGAATCAAGATTAAAATAAAAGAAACAAATATCCCTTCCCCCTTCGCTACAAATTTGATTCTTCAAGGATACAGTGATTTAATCAGGATTGAAGATAGACAAGATTTTTTAAAAAGAATTCATAAAGAACATTTGAGGATTATTGAAGGAAAAGATTAATCTTCATAAGGTAAAGATATATTAGAAATATCTTTGGAATTAACGAGGACTAATTTTGGAGTTCCACCAGGAACCAGATCCTCTGGCACCCTAACTAAAAAAGGATCTCCAGATTTCATATGTTTAGCCACTTCTTTTACAACAACATTCGGGTTTTCTCTAAAAACTTGGTCTAAAGGATCCTTTCTAAGAGTCAAAAGATCTTCAAGAGGGCCAGAGTATATTCCATTAAAAATGGTTCTACCATTTCTATTTTTATATATTATCTCATATTCCATGTTTTTTCCATGATTAAATGCTTTTTAAATATTTAGATTTGTAATAATTAGTTCAACATTCTTCAATTAACAATGGAACATTGCCAATAACTTTTATCACAAGAGAGGGTTTTTGTAATTTTCTTACTTCTTTTACAACTAACCATTCTGAGTCCCTAGAAGGATCTTCACCATAACCTATCTTTAATTCATAATTTTGACCACGAGCCCTACTTTGTTCTATTTGCTCGTTAAACCAAGTTACATTATCTGTGGACGTATCAAGATCAAGAACTTGTGTCTCTTCATCATAAATAGCTGAATCTTCTCCCCCGTTACAACTATACTGAGAATTTTCATATTGATCTCTTTGTTCTGTCATTTTATCATCATAAATTGATATTTTTTAAATATTTGTTTTAGTATAATTTTCCATTTACCCAAGAATGAACTTTCTCTGATTTTGATGCATTATCAGTATTTTTCTCAGTAACATGAATATTCCCTATATTAAAATAAGGAATTGCATATGTTCCAGGTTTATTAAAGAATTTTATAACCAAAGATCCTTCATTATCTAGATGATCTGCTATTCTTTTTGTAAGGCCTGATTCAGTTTCCAGATTACCTTTGCTTTTATCATATGCTTTGTTAATTTCTGGTGAATGAAATTCTTCAACTTTTTTAGTTTTAAACCAAAACCAACTCTTGTATGAAATAAAAACATCAAATTTGTCCATGAGAAGTAAATTATCTTCTTTAACTTCTCCATGAAAAGTTGTCATGTTTCTTTCATTTGAATAAGCTTTTTAAGTATTTATTTGGTTCAGTTATTATGGAGTATGAATTTATTGACAAAACTATATTTTTCCCAGAGAAGGGGATTTTAGCAATCGGAGATTTACATATTGGTTATGAAAAAGCGATGATGAAGTCTGGAATTTTAATGCCTGAAATTCAAGTTAAAGATATTCTCGAGGACTTAGAAAAAATTATCAATAAAATAAGACTCGAAGGAAAGAAAATAAAGAAGATTATTTTTCTTGGAGATATAAAACATTTCTTTAATTACGAGCCCAGTGAAAGATTTAATTTTAATAAGATTGTAGAGTTTTTGAAAAAGTACATTAAAGAAGAGGATATTATTTTGATAAAAGGGAATCATGATAAATTTGATTTTAGTGGTAAGCCAATGAAAAATTCGTATTTTAAAGATGGAATACTTTTTACACATGGGCATAAAGAATTTCCACAGACCTTTGAGAAGAGAGTTAAGATGATTATTATGGCACATTTACATCCTTCAGTGATTATTTCAGATAAATCAAATATAAAGCGAGAAAAGTATAGATGTTTTCTAGTTGGAAAATATAAAGGAAAAGAAGTTGTTATTGCTCCAAGTTTTTTAAATATCACAAGGGGATTTGGTATGAATCAATTGACTTATGAACAAGTGGATCGATTGAAAAAAGGGTTTTCAATAATTCCTCTCCAGTTTTTAAGAAATTTTGTAGTTCATGCAATCAATGATAACGGGGAAGTTTTGGATTTTGGGAAACTTAGAAATCTCAATTAGTTAGGAGATTATGATTAATAATCAACGAATTCTATAGGTTCCCTTTCATAGGGTGTATGTAACACTGTTTTCAATTTACTTTCCCTACTTTCTCTTACCCCTCCGACAATTTTAGCTGTGTTTTGGTCCCGTCCATTAATAAGTTTTACAATTCTCTCTGCAATTTCTTGTGATGGAACTATATATGCAAAACCCATTCCCATGTTTTGTTTTGTGTAAGCCGTTTTAGTATCCCACTTAGATTCTTGAACTAATAATTCATGGATGGGTAATGGCTCAAAAGGATCTGTTATTTCAAATGAAACTCCTTCTCCTGCTCGATTAAAATTATGTAGCCCATTCCCAGTAATGTTAACTCCATAAATATCCCTATTATCAAACATCTGCCCAATTAATGAGGCTTCAACTAAATAATCTGCAGTAGGAACCTGTAATGCTTCTAAAATTGTTTTTCCTTCCAAAAGACTTGGTTTGTCTTTTAAGCTAAATCTTCCATGATATTGATTTCTCCATTCTTCATTAACTTCAAGTTTCGGATTGGGTGCTAACAAGGTATGTCTTGCACTAGTATATCCATTACTATGCATCCCTGTGGAGCTAATCCCAACTATAAAATACCCTTTTTTTGGATCAAGAGAAGGAACTTTATCCTCCGCTATGAATCCATTTAGAAATATTCCAAAATCAATACCCCTGCCAGGAATTCCCAGAGAGATCATTTCATCCAATGAAGCAGTCTCTAACTTTCCTATGTTCAAATCCCATGGAGCATGGGGAATCCTCATTCTTTCCGCAGCATCGACAAAGCCATTCATCACTTCCCCCATCTTCTCTTCTTCAACTCTAGTTTGACATGCTAAGTATAAATTTAATTCACTGGGAAATCCATTAATAATTGTCGCAAAATCATTTGCGTTCATCGCCATGCCGTCAATAGGGGCGTCTCTATAGTAATCGCTCCACGAACTCATAAAGAGCTTTGTACCATTTCCATCAACACAGTATACTGCTAAAAATCCAGGATGAACCTTTTCATTTCTTCTTAACTCAACAAAAAACTTTTTTGATCTAGGATCTGCCCTATTGAACAACCAGGGGGCTCTTTCAAATGCCTTTTTTCCTGAAGAAATAGCTTTTGCCTCGCTTTGTTCATAATCTGCCGTGTCTCTTGTCATTCAAATCCCTTTTTCCGCAACTTCTCGTGCATATTTTACATTTAGTTGACCCTTTTCTATTGCAGAGCCAGTGTATAATTCTAATTCTCCTTGCAAAATTCTTTGATGTGTTCCTGGAAGCTGTTCATATAGTCTTGAGAATTCCACGTCTTCCAAAGCAACTTCTGTTAAGCTTCTTTTCTCTTTTTTTGCTCTTTTTCCAATCTCCTTTACAAAATCATGCCCGACACCATATTTAGGATGAATCCATTGCTCACTTTTTAAAATAGCAACCATTGCTTCACTTGGGTTATTCCTCACAGGTTCAAGGTTCCTAGCCATAACGTCTTCATTAATTGACAATTGAGGTAAAGATTTGTTTAATCTCCTAAAGGATTCGTAAACCTGGGCCATCATTGATTGAGGTTGATACCTTGCCTGAACAGATCCCCTTAAATCTCTTTCAAAATCTGTTTGAATCATTTCATACAAAATTCTCATCCCACTTTCAACAATTGCCGCGTTTCCAGACATATTTTCCCAATTTATTGGATTGTTTTTCGTTGCATCTGCACTCGACCCTCCAAGTCTTTCTGCGTTATCTCTAGAAGTAACTTCATTTATTGCAGAAGAGTACATCTTTCTCGTATCCTCTGAGAAATCTCCTAATACATGCATTAAAGTTGTTATTCCATGACCAACATCTGCTAGTGCTTCTTTTTGAACAATTTGTGTAGAAGTGTAATCTGGTTCAAGCCCTAGTTTATTAAGAACCGCCTTTTCGAATTCTAAGGATTTTCCTTCCCCAATTACCATATCGATGCTTGCGCCCGTTCCAACAATTCCACTTACTTTTCCCTTTAGTCCTTTAAAATAAGAGTCACATTTTTCTGCTCTTTCTGCGATCCTTGCAGCGTATCCTGAAATCATTGAACCAAAGACCACTGGAGATGTGTCTTGTAAGTGAGTTCTTCCAACTTGTAATATATCGAAAGACCTTTCTGCTATATCAGATAAACTATTAAGTGCTTTAGAAATTTCAGGCCTAAGCGCATTTTTCCACGCCCCCCTAAATAGGTAAGATCTTGCAGTGTCTAAAATATCATAAGATGTTGTTCCAGGGTGAAGAAGTGCTTTTGTTTCAGGAGATACAAAATTTCCTATTTCTTCAATAACTGCCAGTTGATCATGTTTTGTTACTTCTGCTTCCAATTTACTCATATTTAAAGCGCTAACTTTTTTTATTGCTCCATGAACTTCCCTAACTTGTTCGTTTGTTGCCTGTCCAAATTCTGCCCTTGTTTCTATAAGAATCCCTTGAACCATGGCGCAAGTAAGCCATTCTGCTCTTCCACTAAGATACTCTCGTATAGGATCAATTGATTCCGCATATTTTCCATCAATAGGGGAAATAGAATCTAATCTTAATTCCAAGACCTTGTCGTTCATTTTTTAAAAAAAGAAAAAGAGTTTAAAACCATTATTGTGATAAAATCTCAAGATAGATTTTTAAACCAATAAAAGTACACAAGAATGAAAAATAGAAAAAATAATTACTTAATTATTTTTCCCCAGATATTTTCTTCAATTCAGATACAATCTCCTTCTTCTTAACATCTTTTGATTTTGTTTTTTCATTACTTCTTAATTTATGATATAATGATTCAACTTCTGTTTTGTATGAACTCCAAACTTTCAGAAGATTATTTACAAGAGGAGAAATTTTTGAACCTTTAGTTTTACTTTTTGCTTCATCAACCACATTTTCATCAAGAGCCACCTTATACTTCTTTTTCATAGATATTTTAAGAAAAGATTATTTATAAAATTTTGTAGATATGATAAAGGAAAAGAAGAGTTTATATATTTTTGATTATAAAAAAATAAATGGCAAAAAAAGTAAGTATTGAATGTAAGGATTGTGGAAAAGAAGTTGAAGTAATGCAAAATCCTAAATTCAAGAGGAAATACTGTGATAAATGTTCTGAGAAAAATAAGAAAGAATTTAAGGATTGGAAAGAAAATCAATGGAAATTAACCCTTGACGATATGGAAGATGACGAATAGAGTATAATTAATCTAAAAAGAATTCTTACCAGAATCAGAGCCTATGACGCTCATGTACTCTTCCATTGAGGAAAGTTTCTGTTTGTAAGTATCTATTACTTTTATTAGCTCTTGCTTGCTCAATTTTAGTAAACTATCTTCTGTATTCATATTATATTATACTGATCTACCTTTATAAATCTTATTATCTTGTTACTACTAATTAGTAGCTTTTAATTTGGGAGAATGGGCACGGAGGGAACACTAAATTTTACTTCGGGTTCTCTGGAAAATATGGATTAGAAAATCACTTTCTCATCATTTACAACACTTGCAGGATAAACAGTTGAAGCATCTGCTATTCTTTGAGAATCAACTTTATCTGCATCATATAAAACAACACCACTGGCTGTCCAAGCATTAATATCAGCGCTCACAACTCCATCCAATTCTTCCATTTGGGCTTTTACGCCAAGAGCACACGCATCGCAGTACATGTCTTTAATGTCCAAACTAACCTTATGAAGATTCTCTATATTTTCTTCAATTATAACATTTCCAGTAGGATTTCCTATATTTTTAACAACTAAAAAAGAACCTATTAGTAAAATTCCTACAACAATCCATAGCAATATTTTCTTATCCATATACTAACCTTGCTAGAAGAGGAGCTATGATATAAATTAACAAAGTCCAGACAATTACAGCAGTGATAATTGCAATAACAATCATAGATAAATTTTGTTTAACCGTTCTTATATTACAGACCCCATGTTTCTTTTTAATTTGCCTATAAAGAGCGAAGATAATGAATATAACTCCAAGAATTATAAAGAATGGTCTATATTTAGCAAATCCTAATGCGAAGCCAATACTTCCAATGCCTAAAGCTACTAGTAACACTGGAAGAGTACAACATAACGAACCTAAAAATCCTGCTCCTATGCCTGTTTTTAATGAATCTAACTTTATCATTTTATTTAATTTCAACAGCATGTTTAGTTACTTCTGTATCGCAAGCTTGATATTTTTTACAACTTATTTGGCATTTTTCAGCCCACTTTTTTTCTTTGTAATAAAATTTACATATTTCACATTGATAATATGTTTTGTTGTTGACTATTTCTTTTTTTACCATTTTTAAATCATGTATTTAATATCATAAGATGAACTTGGATACACCATTGAATAATCTTTTATTTCTTTACTTTTAATATTATTTTTCATAGCAAATAAGAATAAATTAATTATTTCATCTGAATTGGGATATAAAATATGAGCTCCCAATATTTTATCTTTTTTATCTGTTAATATTTTGTATCCTGAATATTTTAGTCCGATTCTTTTTGGATTATACCATGAAGAAGTTTCTGCGAATTTTTTTAGATATTTTATTCCTTTCTTCTTCAGTTCCTTTTCTGTTAATCCTACAGAAGCTAGAGGAGGATAAGTAAAAACAGCACTTGCAGTTATACCTCCATCAAATTTAATTTTACTTTTATTTAATAAATTATTTCCAATTATTCTTCCTTGTAATCCAGCAACAGGTGTTAATGGTAAGCCTAATGTAGCAACATCTCCTCCAGCATAAATTTTTGGATTTGAAGTTTGTAAATGAGCATTAACAATAATTCCTTTTTCATTAGATTTAACATTTGTATTTTCTAGTTTTAAATTTTCAATATTTGGAACTCTTCCTGCTCCATGGACAACCATATCTGTTTTATATGTTTTATTTCCTGCTTTGAGAATTAATTTATCCCCTTTCTTTTCAACAGATTTAACAGGTGAATTGAAAATAATTTCTATTCCAATTTCATTAAATTCTTTTACAAGCATTTTAACTAAATCTTGGTCAAATCGTTTTAAGACTTCATTGCTCTTATGTATTATTTTCACTTTTGCTCCTGCGAGTGCCGCAACATGAGCTAACTCAAAAGAGATATAACCTCCTCCTGTAAAAATAATTTCTTTTGGCAGTTTTTTTATTTCTAAAAACTCATCACTTTTTGTAATGAGTTCTTCTCCAGGAATGTTTAGTATTCTTGGTGTGGAACCTGTAGCTATAACTATATATTTTCCTTCAAGTTCATCATTACCTACTTTAATCTTATTTTTATCAGTAAATGAAACTAGTCCATGATAAACATCTATCCCAGCCTTTCTGAATGCAGATTCATTGCTTTTTGGAATGGAATTTGTAAATGAATTCTTGAATTTTATTAATTCTCCCCAATTTAATTTAGAAATTTCCGAAATCCCTTTATTTTTTATTCCGATTTCCCTTTCAATTATTTCTGTAGCTCCAACAAGAATTTTTTTTGGGTCACAACCACGTAAAGCGCATGTTCCTCCAAAAGGAAGAGAATCAATTATTGCAACTTTCCATTTAACTTCTTTTACCATGTAAGCAACTGTAGCCCCTGTAGAACCTGTTCCAATAACTATTAAATCGTATTTTTTCATTTTTTAATCACCCCACAATTTATGAGTCTATTATTATATGATTCTAGGTGTTTATTAATTTCATTGAGTATTGGAATAATGTGTTTTTTATCTAATTCATATATTCTTTCTTTACCATTTTTTTTAATTACAACAAAACCGCAATCTTCAAGACATTTTAAATTATGGGAGACTCTACTTTGTTCAAATCCCGTTTCTTTAACTATTTCTGAAACACCCATGTGCTTTTTTTTGAGTAATTTAATAATTTCAAATCTAGTATTATTTGAAAATGCTTTAAAGAATAAATTATAAGATATTTCTTTCATATGATAAACATATCATATGAGTATTTAAATATTTCTGAATTAAACGTAAATTGTTTATTATATGGGCACGGAGGGAATCAACCGCGAGACAACCTACGGTTTTCTTCGCTTAACTTTCCCTTCTGATTTAAACGCATTTGTCCGACATCCCAAAATGGTCTTTGACCATTTGAATGGGCACGGAGGGAATCGAACCCCCTTCTTCTGCTCTGGAGGCAGACATTCTACCAGTATACTACGCACCCTTGTTTTTAAGAAATAGTTTGTGTTTTTAATGTTTTCTTATCACAGATATTCTTAAAAAATTAAAAACTTTAAATGAAATATGTCTAATAGATTGGAAGATTTTGAGATGACCAAAGTTGATTTTGAGACTGGAGAGAAAATTGACGAAAGGCATTATGTTCTTATTCAAGATAATGAGAATGGAGAATTATTTGCAAGTATTAATACTGGAACCTACAACAAAAGAGCAAGAGAAGTGTTAGCAGAAAGGTATTCTTCTGGACCCTTTCATCTCTCCAATAAATGCTGTAGGTACAATGTTTTTGTTGCAAATGAATCTAAAAAAAGTCCCATTGGAGATATAAGCAGAGAAATGTTGGAAAAGGGGTTCCCAAAAGTAGTTGAATTTTTTAATGAATCTAAATTTTTCAACTAACCAATTCTTTTTATCTCTCTAATTTCTTCGCCAGAAATTGCTGCGCCTTTGAATTTTAATGCATAAAGTAAAGCATCAAGAACTGGGCCTTTTTTGAATCTTACAAGTTTTTTCTTATAAGCTACGTAAATCAATTCTGTTGAACGTATGAATTTGAATTCTTTGAAGAATTTGTAATTTTCTGATTTTGCATTTATATTTGAATGTAATCTGCTTTCCATAAATTTCTTTAGGTTTTCTGGTTTTTCTCCAAGCATTCTTGTTGTACGCTCATCAACTGCAATAACATTCTCTATTTTTTTTCTGTTTAGAATTTTACTTAAAGCTAAACAGGAAGTTTCTCCAAAATGAATTAGTTTTACTGGGCCTCTTTTTGTCGTAAAAAGATTATTTGCTACCTTCAAAATAGAGTCAATCTCTCTTTTAATTTCTGAACTCTTCACCCCAATGGATTCTGGGAGTTCTAAAATTTTGTCATCTAGTAACTGTTGGATTTTCATAGCCTCAAGTTCAAATTTTTTATTATTCATCGGCTTATCAACTAGTTCTATTTTTACTTCTGGAGTGATTATGAATTTTCCGTCAAAGATTTTTTTTAGTTCTCTGAGTTCTGGAACAATGCCTGCCATTGTAAAGCTAATTAAAGTTCCCGAATCAAAAATTATTATTTTCATTTAAATTTATCCTTCAGATGGGAAATATCATTCATTGAATCCAATCTCCAATTTTTAAAGTCTTGATTCCAGTCTAGAATATTTAGTGCCGTATTCTTTTGTTGTAAACGAAGTAATTGTCTTTTAAGAGGAATTTGTAATAAAACCCCAATAATTATTCTATTAGTAATCCCATGAGCAACAATCATTATTGTTTTATCTTTTTCTCTGACTTTTGTAATCTCCTTAAGAAATTTTTTTAATCTTCTTAATCTTAAATTAAATAATATCCTTAATTTGCTTTTGAGATGTTGGCTGGGATATTCGCTTAAACCCTCAAAATTTTCCTTAATTGGAACTTTAATAATTTTGGAAATAATTTCTCCCGTTTGTTTGCTCCTAATCATACTACTTGTATAGATAGTATCAATTTTGACTTTTTCTTTTTTTAATTTTTTACCTAAAAGCTCTGCCTGCCTTTCCCCATTTTTTGTTAGTGTGGAATCTAAATTAGTACTTTTTCCAATATTATGTTCTGATTCTCCATGTCTTACAAGAATTACTTTCATTTTTTCATCACCTTCCAAACACAGAAAAAAGGAACTTTAGAAGTATAATCATATTCTTCTGGAAATAATTTCTTTGATTTTTTCAACGGAAAAGTGTCTTTGTAACCTACAATTTCGAAATCATTCTTCAGAATAGTTTTAATAATGTCTTCATATGTTTTATGATAAGCAGATATTTTTATGTCATATTTTCTTATGCCATCATTAACCTTCCAAACAGAATTTATTTTTTTATCCTTAAAATAATTAGATATTCCCAATACTTTGTACTTGTTTTTGCCCACCCTAACTTTCTCTACAATCTCTGAAACTGGATTTCCCGTTGAAAAAATAAAATATCCTCCTTTTTTTAAAACTCTACCAACTTGTTTAAACATTTTATTC
>CAZJDG010000013.1:0-19148 GCA_964544725.1 Candidatus Woesearchaeota archaeon
AGGATAACTGAAAATTCTGTCATTTTACACCCCTCCTAAAAGATGCTAATAAAAACAAAAACCCTGAATTAATAATAATGCCTGTAATCACCCAGTAAAAATCATTAAAGAAAGATATTTTGTCGTATTCTCTAAGGAATATCTTAATCAATTCACCTATGATTAAAAATGAAGAACCATAAATAGCAAATTTTTTCATAGGAGAGCTAGTCAATTTGAAAGTATATATAAAAATAATTATTGCAATAGTCATGCAAATCAAATTTGGAAAAATCATATAATGATTAAAAATTTGTTTCCATCCAAAAAGAAAAACCATAAAAAAATAATAAACGATTGCAAAAATTATTGCAAATAAAAATCCAAAAGCCAAATCTCTCTTTTCTAATTTCATCTTTTCCCCCACTAAAATCTTATCTTCAAAACCTCTAAAAACAGCAATAAATACCAGAAGAATAATTATTAAAACAATCAATCCAGAAAATAATAAGAAATAAATATATTCTTTATTTAACCCATCAATTGTTTTATTCACCTCATTTTTATCCGAAATAATTACTAAAACCCAAAAATAATTTTCTTCAGGGTTTTCTCCAAAAACCTTCTCTGATCCTTTATGAATCCAAAAATCCCCTGCAGTTGGATAAAGATATCTAAAAGAAAAAATCAAATCATCTGTTTCAAATTTTCTTTTATTATAATCAAATAAAATTTCTTTGGAAATCCCAGGATAATCATTATAAATACTCTCTTCATTTCCAAAAACAAACCCGAATTCTTTTTCCCTATTTTCGTGAGCAAGATAAAATCCTTCATTGTTAACCAAGAAAACTTCTTCTCCTTCTCTTTGAGATCTTCTAATATCCTCTAAAAAATAATCAACATAATAACTCAAAAAAATAACTCCTGTTTTTTTCATATTATCAGTAAATACAGGAATGGCTGATAAAATAATGGGAACATATTCATTATTTCTTGATTCTATTTCTCCGCCTTTCATATTCAAATTAATCTTAGAAATAAATACTTCCCTATAGTCAAATTCAATTGTTTTATTAAAATAATCTACATTTTTCTTATTCTCTAAATTTTCTTTTGGGACTATTCTATAAACATTTCCATTAAATTCTACCTTTACAACCTCATTTCCCTCTTCATCAATATAACCCAGTTGATAATAAGAATCACTTTGTTTCAAAAATTCCAAAAAATCATTTTCTAAATCTTCTAAAGGACTATCTTCAGCTTTTTCTTCCCTAAAAATTATTTTTTTTAAACTAGATAATTTACTCAGAAATACAAGATCGTCACCAATATATTGTGGAAAAATATTTATTTCAGATAAAAGAGAAGTCATCCTGTAATCAATAACATCCATCCTTTCAGCAGAATATAGCTTTATATCTCTATTTAAATTAAAGTAACCGTCTGTTATCAAAAAAGCCGAAAGAGCAAGGAAAAGTATGCAGATTAAACCAACCAAAAATTTTCTATTAATGAATTTATTTTTTAGAATCATTTTTTCCCTTCTTTTTTAATAAATATTTTTTGTCTAAAAATTTCCCAATAAAAAATCCAACTAATGTAAAAAAAACCAGAAAAAATATAGAAATCATAATTTGATTCCTAATAAACTTAATTCTTGGAATATCTATTGCTTCTGATTTATCAATTTCTACCAATAAACACCATCTTATCTCTTCTATATAATTATGTGATCCAAAAACATCTTCTCCCCTGTAATCTTTAAAAATAAGAATCTCCTCCTCATGTTCTTCAATTTCAGTTACTCCAACTTCAAGAAACTCTTCAAGATCTTCTAAACAATCTCTTGAATTTTCAGTGTCAACAATTTGAGTTAGAATACCTTTATTTTCTCCTTTTAAAAATTTGGAAGGAGTAAGTAAAAATTTTTCATTGTTTACAATATAAACTTCATCAGTTTCTCCAAATCCTGTTTTTTCAGTAGTTATCTCTGCTAAAATTTCCAATGGGATTTTAATAACAATTACTCCCAAAAATTCTTCTCCATCTAAAATTGGGTTGGAGAAAGTAAGAACTTCCTTTTCAAATTCCTTGTCGTAAAAAACTTCTTTAATATAAATTCCTTTTTTCCCTTCCAAAAAAATCAGGTCATTAAATTCATTATAGGAAGGTTCCTCTGGATCTGTTGTACCGACAACTTCACCATTCACATCAAAAACCATAATTTCATAAATATCTTCATCTATTGACATCTTATTAACAATCAAATGATTGTTTAATTTTTCCATCGTTTCCTCTGACAAATTATCCCTTAATTTGATTAAACTATTTTTAATAAATCCATCAGAACTAAAATCAACTATTCGTCCCTTTTTTGCTTCTAGAAAAAATTTAACCTGCTGTGCTTTCAACTCAGCTACACTTTCCAAATGTTCTTGAATATGTTCCTTTAAAACTTTGTTTGCAGAATAAATAGAATTACTTGCAGCCATAATGGATCCAACTAACGCAATAAAAAATATAACTATTGTAAATAGGGTTGCTAGTTTCATTGTTCATCCACAATTTCATTTATTTCATCTTTCTCTAAAACAATTGCCAAAACCCAAAAATAATTTTCTTGAGGAATGTTTTGAAAATTAATTTCCTCTACACTTTCAAAAACAGGATAAATATACTTGAAAATGACAATCAATTCTTCTGTTTCTAAATAAGTTTTTCCTTTATTTGCTAAAAGAACTTCAGTAAGCTCTTCTGGATAGTCTTCATAAAAACTTGCCTTTTTGTCAAACATAAATTCAAATTCTTTTTTAGAATTTGGATGCGATAAATAAAACCCTTTTGCGTTAATTAAAAAAATCTTTCCTATTTCCTTATTAGTTTTTTGAATTTCTTCAAGAAAGGAATCCGCGCGAACATTTAATATAACCATTCCTCTTGTGTTTCCAGAATCATCAAAAATAGGAGTGGAATATCGAATAACTGGAATATAATTAGGATTCGCTTCTGTACCTTGATTTTCAATCTCACCATGTTCAAGATTTAAATCAAGGGAGGAAATAAAGACTTCCCCTTCCTTAAGTTTAATAGTATTTTTAAAATAAGAAGTATCTGCTTTATTTTGTAAATCATCTTCAGAAACAACAATGATATCTCCGCTCTTGAAGTCCACTCTCACCATTTCATTCCCCTTTTCATCAATATATCTGAGTTGACTATAAATTTGTTTTATCTCACCTAGTTGAGAAAATATAACATTAAGTCTTTCTACCCAAACTTTATATGATGAACTCCCAACCTCCTCAAATTCATTATTATCTCTGGCTCTTATGATTCCTTGAATAGGAGGTACTTGACTTAAAAACAGCACATCATTTCCAGAATCTATTAAAGATTTATCCACAATTTTTACCTTATAATTAATTTCTTGCTCCCAGCTACTTAATGAATTGTCAATAATATTTTTAGAGTAAACATCAAAAATAATATATCCAATGGCAACTAATAAAATAAAAGAACCAATTACTAAAATCGTTGAAGAATTATTTTTTTTATTTTTATTCTTCATTTTTCTTTTTCCCCATTTTAATTAAAAAACCAATTATCAAAATACTTGTTATAATTGTATCAAAACCAAAAATCCCTAAAACGTTTTTCTTCTTGGAACTAATCTCAAATTCCTGCCTGAACTCATCAGTCACATTTATATTATACAAAGTCTCTAAAATTGCCGTGTATTTTCCTTCAGAAAATTCAGAAAGAGATTCATATTTCCACCTCACAACTTCCTCAGTTGTAACAATAATTTTATTTTCTGCCCTATAAATTTCATTTTCATTTGCATCTAATATTATGAAAGCCAAATCAACAGGAGTGGGTTCTGTTCCAAAACTCTCAAAGATTATAATTCCTTCCAACTCATAAATGGATTTGATTGTTTTATCATCCAAATTAAATGTAATATCAAACAATTGCGTGGGAAGATTGCATTCTTCACCAATACAAACTTTTTGTTCTTTTGCAGAATTTTCTTTTTCAAAAACTTTTTGATCAGTTTCTTCTTGTTCAATTTTTTTAAAAGAATCTTCTTGAAATATATCTAATACCATAATCATTAGAAAAATCATTGTAATGTAAAACGCAATTAAGATTCCAGGAATTGTCTCAAATTTTTCAGATATTCCTCCAACTTTTCCTTTCATTTTTTCAGTATTTACTCCTTTTTTTCAATGAATAAATCTTTGCCATACCTGCTTTCCTAATAAAGACTTTTTCAGCACCTTCTAGTTTTGTTAGGATAGTTATAACAGTATGACGAGAAAATTTAGAAACTTTAACAAGTTCAGTTATTGTTAAGCCATTATTAAGACTTCTTTCAAGAATCCCAATTATTTTACCCATCTTTTTGTCAAACATTTTCAGTTAATTCAGTAACATTAAAGTTAACGCTAACGTTAATAGTAGTTAACTATGTTATATACTTAATTCGAATTTCTTGATATTCTCAATAAAAAGTTATCCTCTCTCACATTATTTTATCCAATTGGCTAATTTCTTCAATAGTTTAGTTCTAAGAACTTTTTTTTGTTTCATTTCTCTAAAGTTGTCGATTATTCTCAACTATTTGATTTAAAAGATTATTTCTGTTAATCTCCTCATGTCTCCGCTCTGGTTTAATTTTTATTAAATAAATCAAAACAACTATTATCATAAGAAATAAGATTAATGCTGATCCGAAAATAATTACTATCACTTTTTTATTTCCTTTAAATTTTGAAAGAATTCCTTTTTCTTCATCAATCCTAAACTCTTGCCTAAACTCGTCATAAATATCAACATTATACAAAGTCTCCAAAATTGCCGTGTATTTTCCTTCAGACAGCTCTCCCAAAGTTTCATAATTCCATCTTAAAATTTCTTCAGTCGTAACAGTAACGTCGCTTTTTTCCTTATAAATTTCACCTCCAGCTTCGTTCAAAATTATAAAAGTCAAATCCACTGGAGTTGGAACAGTACCAAAACTTTCAAAAGTAACAACTCCTGAAAGTTCATTATTGTTTTCTATCACCAGATTATCTAAACTAAACGTAATATCAAATAGTTCTTCTGGAATTTTCTCTTCTTCACAATTTCTTTCTACTTCAAGTCTGCCATAATTATCACCACAATTATTTCTTTCGCTACATGTTCTTGTTTGGATTCCCTCAACACAAAAACTCCATCCACCGCATTGCCAATCGTAATTTTCATTATATGTACAACTACCTCCTCCACCACCAGTAGATGTAACAGTTGCAACATATTCTTTAATACTAAATCCACTAAAGCTTGTTGTCGAATATTCAAAATGATTATTATCTGTGTTTTGAATCGCACTTGAAGTTACATCTATCCAACTTCCAGAACAACTTCTTCCCTCCAAATCATAACTATCGCACTTCCATAATTGCAAATTTCCCTCCGTTGCATAGCTCTCCCCATAATAACTGAATGTTACCTCAGAAACATCAAATGAATAACCTGTATTGATAACATAAGTCACAAGATACCCAGATTCCTGTTTATGTTTATCTAGATTTATTGAGTTATTTACATTTGCGGATAAATTAACTTCTCTTAAAGTTAAATTCATTGTACCACCAAAGGCTTCTGATAACAAAACATCATATACAATATTTGGAACATTTGCGCTAAAAGTACCATTAGTTTCTGTTTCAAAAATAGTGTCCCCAAATTCAGGATGGACCAATTTGAACGTGAAATTAGAAATATTTACTCCAACCTCAACATCGGCATCAACAGACAAATTGATTGTTGCATTTAAAGATTCCGCAACTTCAAACCAAGAAGAAGAAGATGCATTATTTCCAGAAGTATCATTTGCATAATAAGTCACATTATATCTTCCAAAAATATTTGAAGGAGTTGTATAAATATATTGTAAATAGTCCATACTAACATTAGCACCATCAGGTCTAGTTATTATTCCCCAGACATTATCTACTTGAAAATTATCATCAACATTTGCATTAATTATTACATTACTTCCATTAATAACTGCAGAAGGAGAAGAAATAATTGAAACCAATATTGGAACTGTTGAATCATTTACAGAAATTGTAAGATTTACATGACTTGAAGTTGTATAAGGAATAAACAACCCAATAACTTCAACAAAGAAATCATAAATCTTATTCAATATCCCAGTGACATTTACACTCCAACTAACATTACAAGTTTCCCCACCTTTCAATGTACATTGCTGAGGATTTGCATTTATTGTATAAAATGGGACCGCTCCAGTAATTGTTGAAACCGCTCCCTTAGTTGAATTTGCAAATTGCCCAATTCTGATTGAATCGCCATCACTCAAATTAGTATAACTTGGGTGAGTACAATTCACAGTATAAGAATAATCTCCATTAGAAGTAAAATTTCTCTCATATAAGAAATATGTATAAGTGGAATTATAAATCATACTTGCATTACCGTCATCAAAATCAATCGAACAATCTCCATTTGTTAGTTTTGTTCCGTTTCTGGCCAACTCATAATCTGCAAAAAACTGAACCGTTTCATTTGCTATTTTTGTAATAGTTGAATCAGAGGCATTTGGCATTCCAATATCATTATAATCCCAAATTGTCAAGAAGGCAGTTTCTCCTGCAGTTAAGTTTCCGCCTGCATAAGCACTAAATGAATTAACTTCAAACCAAACATTTTTATCATTCTGCATTAAATCTGAGAATGATTTATAATTATACCATCCAGAATCACATTCATCAATATCAAAATTCCAATTATCACATTTCTGAATCATATTTATATCTTTAATTTCTAACTTAGGCAAATAAACAATCGCAGAACTCATGTTTTCCAATTCTATAGCAAGTATTGGCGTTAAGTATTCAAATTCTCTCTCAATATCAAATATCTTTTTCCCAGATTTATTATTTTTATTAGGCATTAATAATTGTCTTTTCAAAACTGAAACATTTGAATCAAAAATAACTCTAGCTTCCTTTCCACTAGGTAAATTCAATGTAAGTTCAGTCGATTCAGTTTCCAAAATTTCTTCATCAAATTCTTCTCCAATCAAATCAATCTCAGTTTGGTTATTTGCGGGGAGAGCAACCTTGACCTTTTCATCTTCAGTAGTTATTTTTGGCTCACTCTCCCCTACATTGTTAAGTCTTTCATCTTCTAAAGAAATCTCATCAGAGGGGATTTCTGCATGGTCTTCAGAATAAGTATTACATATAGTTTCAGTTGCCTCGCCAGAGGTCCTCGCACCCTCCCAGGATGTGCAATTTTGCTCAATTATATCTTCACAATTTTGCGCAGTTTCACCTGCTTGCAGGTCCTCGTGCCCTGAAAGGGTATTAATGCAATCACTTCCCATTGTTATATTTGTACAAATTTCAATTTCTCTCGTGCCATTCTCGTGCCCTTCAGGGTATAGGGTATCACAATCTAAACCAACTTCTTCAGGATCAAGAGTCACATTAACAGTCCCACATTCTCCTCCTGAACAAGTCACATTCGCTTCAAAAGTAAAGAACTCATAAATCTGAACTGTAGTATCAATTATAGGATTAATTAAATTAATCATGATTGTTCCCCATGCAATTTCCCATAATGTTGCATCACTATCAATGGATCCGCTACCAGTTGCAGAACAAGAAACATTCAAAGTCCAATTACCTGAATCTCTAATTTGATAGGAAGAGTTCCAAATATACAAATCCCCAACACTATAGGTATAAGCTGTTTCATTAACATAGGTTGTATTATCCTCCGTATTGAACAAACTGAATGTCACATTAGCAACGTCTCCCTCGATTGAAGTACAATTAACTCCAATATAAGTTAAATTCATGTCATAAACTATATTTGTTGAATTGAACACATTTGAATAATTGAATGCAGTTTCATTTGAAAAGAAAATTTCCGTTATATTAACCTCGCCAACAGTAATACTTTCAACAGAAAACCATCCCGAATTTGCACTATAATTTGCCGTTGCAACATTTCTTGTTCCTGCTTGTTGATAAGTTATTGTATCACGTGCCGTATAGTTTGTAGTTGAAATATTTCCAGTCCCAGAACTTCCTAGATGAGTTGAACTAACTGAATACGAAGTCGTTTCTATTGTTAACGCAGAAATAGTAATTGAAAGAAACATCAAAGCAAAAATTAAAACTAAAACAACCCTTGCAATAATCAAATTTGTCTTTTCACCCATATTTTTACCCCCAAAAAACTTAAATAATCTGGATTGTTGTGACTAATTATGAAACAAAAAAGTTTATCTTTATCTGAATCAGAGTTAAATCCAAAATTTGTAGCCAAAGCAGTAGTCAAACTAATGAAACAAGACATACTAGAGCGATACAAAAAAACCAGAGAAGTTACCGACGAAGATTGGGAATTCTGTGAAGAAATTGATTGGCATCCTGTTGATGAACTTCCCCCTAAGCCAGAACATATTGAAGAATTGAAAAAGGCATTAAAAGAAAAAACTGGAAAAATATATAATTCTACTGAAGAATTTTTTAGTGAGTTAAACTCATCAAAATGAACTACAAATTTACTTTCACTGATTCTTGTGAAAAAAAGATTAGTAAACTCTGTAAGAAAAATTCTATCCTTGAAAAAGTTCTTGATAGAAAAATTTCTGAGATTAATCAAAACCCTCATCATTACAAGCCCCTCAGAAATGATCTCTCTGGAGAAAGAAGAGTCCACATCCTGAAAAATTTTGTACTCAAATTTATAATCAACGAACAAAATAAAATCGTTACATTTATTTTCTTTGGCCACCACGACAAAGCTTACTAAATTATTATTTGTTTCTTTTTCAATTTCTTTATTATTCATCATCAATTCCTGTCCCATCAACTAACTCCTATCCAAATTATTACATCCAAGAAATTCATCCCAACCTCAATTCAGAACATTGATTAACAAAAACATCATCCCCTATACGATTTATTTCAAGACCATTAGAAGAAAGATTAGCACAGTTAGTTAAAGTCAAAGTTCCTCCAGTATTTACAATAATTTTTCCTGTTCCAATATCAACCTCATTTTTTAACACCATTCTTCCCTACCCATATCGCAAAGCGTTATTTTTAGAGCATCGTTTTCATCTTCTAGATTTTCAATTTCTTCTTGTTGTTCCTGAATTGCTTTTATTAAAACAGGTGTTAAACTTCCATAAGCAATTCCCTTTGAACCTTCCTCTCCAGAAACGACCTCAGGAATTATTAATTCAACCTCTTGAGCAATCAAACCAAAACTTTCTTCATTATTTTTTTTATATTTGTATTTTCTTGGTTTTAACTTCAAAACTTCAGACAAGCCATAATTTGAATCTACAATATCTTTTTTTAATGCAATATCTGAAGCATCGTTCCAACAAGTTGCCTGATCACAATATGCATCAGCTCCAGAAACGTATAATCTATAACTGCCAGGACTGCTTGTTCCAATACCAATGCTTCCAGAACTCAAATTTCCATAAATAACATTTCCTATATTTAACTCATTACTAACAACACTCGTTGAATGTTGAACATTGTAGCCAATCAGTATATTACCAGTCCCACTATTTGCATCATACCCAGCTAACGAACCAAGAAATGTTCCTTGAGTTCCAACAAAGTTAAACCCAGCAGACTTACCAACAGCAACGCTATTATTTCCTGTTACACTATAAAACAACGCCGCCCTACCAAGTGCCGTATTATCTATACCTACCGTATTCTTCCGTAACGCCCAATAACCTACAGCAGTGTTTTCATCACCATCCGTATTTTCTTCCATCGCTTGAAAACCGATGGCAACATTTCTAAAGCCCAAGGCAGTTATCTTTTGAAGGGTAGCAGGCCCAAAGTTTATATTATTAACTGAACCCTGAACTTTATCGGTTATAACGTTACTGCCATCAATTATAAGTGACCCACCATTTGGGTTAAGAATTAAATTATGTACATTTGATAAATCTGTTTTATCTGTTGATTGAATCCAAGTCCCCCATGGTGAAGAAGAAGTCTGCCCAAAATCCAAAGACAAATTATTTCCTGAATTAGATAACCTCAAACTTCCACTCTGAGAAGTTCCTGAAGTTGCTGGTGAATTACTTGTTGTGCCTTCTATCTCCAACTTCATATCAGGACTTGTTGTTCCAATTCCAACACTTCCATTATCATCTAAATACATTATATCAGTTCCCCCAACATGGAAAAGCATATCGTTATCAGAAGAACTTGTCCTTCTATAACTTCTTATGTAAGTTACTGGAGTAGCACTATCAGATGTTGTCATCAAGAAATTTAAATCAACATAACTATCTGCGGATGTGTTTTCTCTTTGGATTGTTAAACCTTGTCCATCTATCCCAGCTTGAATATGCATTAAGTTATTTGGAGTTATAGTTCCAATACCAACATTCCCCCCATGTTTTAAAATGAATTTTGTCCCATCAGTATCACCTATCTTAACATCATTGCCATTTTGTGATAAGAGTTTAATATCACCTCCGTCATTGTCAATTGCTCCTACCTTTGTATTATTCCTGTAAAACTCAATTAATTGGCCAAACGTATCAGTTTCATACCCCACTCTTATTGCTCCATTTCTAACATCTAATTTCTGAATTGGAGTGGTTGTTCCAATACCAACATTCCCTGTACTAACATCAACAAACAAATCAGAATTATTAACACTAAAATTACTTCCACTAAAAGATATACCTTCATCGCTTGATATACCCAATGGACCTCCAGAATGCATGTCCAAATTTCCGTTACCTGCATCATCTGTGAATCTTAGATATGCATATGGAACATTTAGATTATCCCTAAAATGAAAATAAACCTCCTTACCAACATTAGCGTTTAGTGATAAATTATAACCAGTACCCACATTAACTGTTGACCAAAGCTGTATTTCATTTCCATAAGCATCAATGCTGACATCAGCAGTATAAGATTCCAAATAAAGAGCACCATCTTCAGCAACAACTTCCATATTACCTACAAGTCTTTTAAGTTGGTTGTTAGTTATCATTAACTTATCAAAATAAGAATTTCCTGTAACATTTAAATCCCCGACAACGTTTAATGTGTGGCTTGGTGTTGTTGTGTTGATTCCAACGTTTCCAGAAGCATCAATACGCACAGCTTCTGACCCTCCAGTAGTTAATCCCAATATATCTGCACCTGGTTTAAAAATACCTGTATTTCCATCATTTTCCCAAGTGAAACTTGGATCAGTAGAACTACCATTATCTAATATTTGAATTTCATTAGAAACATCTAAAACTCCAATAACATCTAATGCTGCACTTGGACTTGATGTTCCGATACCAACCCTATTATTACCAGAATCAACAAACAAAGTTCCCGAATCAACATTCAATCCCCCAGTAACATTCAACCCTCCAGTAACTCTAATCCAACCATCCACAATATTATCAATTATTTCACCAAAAGCAAAAGTAATTTTTTGTCCTAGAGTTATGTTTCCTATAACTGTTAAATTCCCAAAATCATCCAAACCCATAGTCTGTGTTCCATTAGCTCTCCAAGTAATCGCAGAAGCCAAGCTAAGACTAACCAAAGTTACAATCACCATCAGCCCTACTAAGACTATTCTCTTTTCGTTTTTCATCTATTTCTCCTTGTTTTTATTTCGACTTGTAAAAGATCAAAATTTCTTGGGTCTAAAAAATAAAAAAATAACCCAGAAATTAATAATCAATTATTAACTCTCCTGCTTCTTCATAGACTGTTGAAGTTCCAATAGTCACATTTTGCGTTACGTTCAGATTTCCGTTTATCTCAGTATTCCTAAGAACCACATTATCTATGATATGTGTTCCATTAACAGAATCTGCTGCTAAATCCACTGCCGCTATTGTGCCGTCTTCAATCTCTGTTGTGTTAATACTAGTTCCTAGAGCTCCACTAGGAAGATTTGTTAACAAACTTCCATCCCCTGAAAAATAACCTGCTGTCACATTTCCAGATGTATCTATATTTCCGTCAGATGCACTCACATTAACAGTTCCCCCAATAAGAGTTCCGCTAAAGTCTATATCTGTAACAAACAACTTAGTTATTCTTGAAGCTAAACTTCCAAGCCAACCAAAAAATCCGGTTCCAGTCGCATTCAGATCCTCAGAAACAGTCACATTTCCCAAAAGACCAACATTATCCACTATATGTGTCCCATTAACAGAATCACTTCCCATATCTACAGATTGAATTGTGCCATCTTCAATCTCTGTTGTGTTAATACTGGTTCCAAGAGTTCCGCTAGGGACATTTGTCAACTGTGAACCATCTCCAACGAAATAGTCTGCACTAACATTTCCTGAAACCGTCAAATTCCCATCATCATCCAAAATCATCGTATCAGTTCCATTATGTCTATAGGTAACTGCTGAACTTAATCCAAGACTCAAAACAAATACAAACGCAAACAAAAACACCATTCCCCCTTTAGATCTCATTTTAATACTCAATTATTAATTCACCTCCTTTCAGATATATTTGAGATTGATTACTTCCTTCACTAAAAGTAATATTCCCTGAAGTTTCAATATTCCCTGTATTGGAAGTAATATTTATTTCCCCACTATCTCCACTAATTATTCCGCTAAAATCAATATCTTGCACAAATAAACTTGTAATTCTAGAAACTAAATCTCCAAGAAAAGAAAAGAATCCAATTCCAGTTGTACTTAGATTTCCAGTAGTGTTAATATAAAAGTCATTTGCTAAATCGCTTCCATTAATATCTCCTAAAGGCGAATAAAATGCTTGCCTGTCTAAGCCATCAAAACTTGCATTTTCACCAGCAATTAAATAATCCTTGTAATAAATCTTCCCAAATTCAAGAGATAGATTAACCCCTGAACCCAACATGACATTCCATGAACCATTAGAAATTGCATCTGAAAATGTCTCATTATAGATTAAAGTCCCACCACTCGAAGAAGTATAAATTAGAACAGTCAAATCCCCTGAACCTAAAGCAGTTCCATTTGTGTAAACAACGCCCGTTCCTTGATCAGACAACTGAACGTTTAAAGAAGCTGAAATAAAGGGAGTTAAAACTAACATTACCATAAACACCTTCCACAAATTGATTCGTTTAATTTCATCATTCATTTTTCACCCCTAATATTTCACTTCTTGATTCCTTTTTCAGAGAAGGGAGTTGAATCATTAGTTGAATCAGACTCCCATTCTCTAGTTGTATTTTCTGGCCATTAATTCCAGATTTATTTGGAGGGGTTTTAAACACATTTTCACAGAGAACATGAGTATAAGCTTGTTCAAAATCAGAAATATTATCATACTCTTTAAAAAATCCAGCTCCAGCTAAGAACAAAAACAAACTTTCAATATTTCTCTCTTTTGAATATAAATTATGATTCCACTTTAAGAACATTGCAAAGCCCGCCTCTCACGGGCACTAACTTTACAATGTTCTCTATTAGTTTGAGTATTTTCTTCATTCATTTTTATCCCCTTTACTTTAGACAATCAACTGCAATCATATTTATTGTCTGATTTTCAATTCTCAATGGGACTTGCTCGCAACTGACAGCCATCCCAGTTATTTGAATGACGGCCTGCTCGTAACCATACTGGGCCCCCTGCTGAAAAATTCCCAAATTCTTTTCCTGTTTCATTTTATTATACTTCTCCACTATAATATATCCTCCAGCTACAGCCAACAAGACTGCCAATGCAATTATCACTATTGTATTTCTTTGAATTTTTTTCATTTCTATCCCCCCATTCAGCTTCCTACTTTTCACCAGACTCTTTCTACTCCTTCCTTAAATTCCCAATTTTCTTCTTTTCCCTTTCTATATCAGACTTTAATTTATTCATCAAACTTCTTAGGTAAGTTTTTTTCACATTCAGATTTTTTTCTTGCACACGTAATTTTTTTAAATGATTGCTTAATGATGCTATTTTTCTAGTTACAGGAAAACGTTTAATTTCTAGTTTCTGATCTAAAGATCTCAATTTCTTACTTGCTGAACCAGATTTCTTAATAACCGTTTTAGCCATTTTTATATGCAAATCAGTCTTTTGTTTTTCTAACTTTTCACCTTTAGACTTAAGCTTCATCTCTTTAAACCTGAGCTTTCTTTCTTTATCTAAAAAATTAGATTTTTTTTGTTTAGATTTTTTTTCCAATTTTTTACCTCCTTTCATTTTACTTTTGCCCCTTGAAGTATTTTCGAAACTTTTCCTTCAAAAGAAATTGATTTTTTTCTACGTACATTTCTAAATCTTTTAATCAACCACCAAACTAAAACAACCAACAAAATAGTTGCAACCAATCCACTTAGGTACCAAACCCAATTTCTCTTTATATCAAAAAGTAAATCCACTTCCTTTCCCACTTTAAATCTCTGTTTAAACTCATCAGAAACCCCAGTATTATACAATGTCTCAAGTATCGCAGTGTATTCTCCTTCAGGTAACTCTTCAAGATTTTCATATTTCCATCTCAAAACTTCCTCAGTTGTAACAGTAATATTGTTTTCTTCCCTGTAAACTATTTTTCCAAATTCATCTTTAATGATAAATATTAAATCAACAAAAGTTGGAACATTACCAAAACTTTCAAAAGTTATTATTCCTGTCAACTCATTAGAGCCAACAATTGTATAGTCCTCTAAATTCCAAGTAATATCAAATAGTTCTTCTGGAATTTCTTCACTTATTTCAACACACGTTCCATTTATGTATTTGTAACCTTCTTTACAGGCAAGTCCACCCCCTCCTCCTTCACTAGTAGTCGTAGTTGTAGTCACAGAAACAACATATTGCTTAATACTAAATCCAGAAAACGAAGTTGCATTATATTCGAAATAATCACTTCCTGTATTTTGAGTTGAACTTGAAGTTACATCCCCCCAAGTTCCAGAACAACTTTGTCCAGTAAAATTATAATCATCACACTTCCATAACTGCAAATTAGCTTCATCACTAATACTTCCACTTAAATCATCATAATAAATTCTCACAATAGCGTTAGTAAAAGAATATGAATTATTAACACCATAAGTAACCAAATATCCAGTTGCAGGTGTGGAAAGTTTATCCATTCCGAAATTCTTTCCGTTTTCCAAAGTAACATTGATGTCTGTTAATGTGATTTGCAATCTATCACTATATGACTTAACCTTTAAATCACTTAAGGCATCAGGAAATGCAGAAGAATGAGTTCCAGCTGAAGAACTATTTGATCTAATTATTTCATCCCTATAATAAAGTTCCCAGCTTGAATCAACTCCAGTAGTTTCAAAATCAATAATTGTGAAGTTAAAAGTGACTCCTTCAAAAGATTCAAAATAATCATCATTACTAACCCTATCTCCAGAAGTATCATTTGCAAAGAAGGTTACATTGTATCTTCCAGTAGTATTTGTATCATTAAACACATAAGGAAATGAATTAATAGTTAGAACTGTTGTATTCGGATAAGTCAAATTTGCCCAAGTAAAATTGATAGCACTAACATTAGTTAATACACTCATATCAAGAGTTACGCTTGAGCCATTTGTTACAATATGGGGATTCACACTTGTATTAAGAGTCATATCTGCCATAACTGTCAAAACACTACTACATACTTCCTTACCATCTCCTTCTCCTGTATTTGCAGTAACACATGCTTGCCAATCTTCATCTGTAAGAGTTTCACTCGAAAGAATTAAATTTGCCCTATAGCTTCCGCCATTATACATTGCAGAAATCTGCTCAGGAGTTAATTCTCTATCAAATATTAAAATTTCATCCATTGTTCCATTCAAAGATTGCCCCCCAACCCCTCCAAAATTCCCCTCGATACCTAACCTATTAAAAGTAAATTTCTCAGTGGAAGAAGCACAAGAATTTGAATTATCAAGAACACCGTCAATATAATAGTTAATAACATTACCTGAATAATCTCTAGAATAAACAAGGTGATGCCAATTAGTATCTAATGAAAAATTTGAATTAAATGCGCAATCAGAAGACCTCAAAAAACCACTACTTATATAAAAGAAATCCGTTGCTGTTCCACTCTGAGTAACCAAATGTTGTGAAGGAGTAACATTAACAGTTTTTACCCAAAGGGCTATTGTAAAATCTTCCAAATTTGACTGCGAAAGTGTAAAATTAATATGACTGTAATCTCCATCAAATTCATATGCTCCATTACTATTATAACCTCCAGTTGCATTATAAACCACTCCAGAAAAACTTCCATTACTTCCCCCATCAGAATAATCACAAACCTTCCCAGAACACAAAGCCCCGCCATCCATAGGCATATTCACCAACATTATTGAGCTTCCATCAACTTTCCAATCATAGATTGCTTTATCCCCACTTGCTAAATTAGAAACATAAGCAGTTAAATTATCGGTTGAATAATTAGTTGAAACATCTGTTGAATTTAGTATAACACTGATATTTGCAACACTCAAACTATTACTACAAGTAGTTGTACCACTCTCATTTCCTTCAACAGGTGTAACACAAGATTTCCAAGAATCTCCATAAATTGTCTCCTGAGAAACAATTAAATTGGATTGATTATTATAAAGTGCAGAGATTTGTTCGGGAGATAATGCTCTATTAAATATCATAGCTTCATCCATAAATCCCCTAAATTCCTGTTCTTTATTGTCTCCAGTCTTCGTATAATGTCTTAATCCAAAATAATGTTTTGAATCAGCATGTGTCATTGAGCCTATACCTTTCTGATTTTGATCTTTAACCAAAGTTCCATTAACATAAATCTTCCAATTACTTCCCTTCCCGACAACAGCTATATGATACCATTGATTAAATATCAAATTATAACCTGACGCAATAGTTGCCCCGCCATCATCTATATCATCATAAAGATAAAGTTCATTATTAGACTTAATACCAAATTGATAACGCTCCGTATTGGAACTATACTCTTGATAAAAAACTGAATAACCATCCCCAGAAAGAGCTTCAGGATATACCCACATAGAAACAGTAACTTCATTAGCTAAATTATACAATTCAGAACTTGAATTTCCAACAATAGTTATTCTCTCATCACCAGTGTCTCCAGTAAAATGCAATGATCCTCCCTTAAAACCAAAAGTAGAATTATATGTTGGAGGGGCACTCGACGGCAAAATCAAAGGAATATCATCTACCCCTGAAAAATCAGGAGTTGAACTTGTAGTTGTGTTCGCATCAAAAGGCATATTCACAATAGCAATACTATTGCCTTCTTTTCTCCAATCATAAATCAACCTCAAAGAAGAATTACTATCCTGATCTGTATAAACAGTAATATTTTCACTTGTATAATTATTAGATGTTGTTGAATTTAAAACAACTGACGTTAAATCAGCAGGAGCCGCCATAACCAAATAAACAAAACTAATTAAAATTCCAACAAAACCTATTAATAAAAAAGTTTTCCTAACATCTAAATCCCCTTTCTTATTTTTAATTAAATTATTCATTTTTATTAACTCCTTTTCTCAAATTCATTAACAATTTATTTTCTGAAGAACCCGATTCTACATTTTCTATCACAAAACCTTCCTTCTCAACTTGGAGTGTAATTTCAATTTTTCTTGTGACCTCTCGTGACCTTAAGGTTATTAGGTTATTCATTTTCTCTTCTTCCCTAATGAATAAACTTTTGCCATGCCAATTTTTTTAATAGAAACTTTATCGGCACCATCAAGTTTTGCAAGAACAGTTCTTATAGCCGAACGATTTAAATTTGTTTTATTGACAAGCTCAGTAATTGTTAAACCTTCCCCAAATCTTTTTAACATTTTAAGAATTTCACCCTCGGCAGACTCTCTTTTTTTAATCATTGTGCATAATGTCATCAACAAAGTCGTCAACAACTTCATCAACAACTTCATCAACAATATTGTTAATAATGACAAATTAATTTTTATTAAGTCTTATTTGGAAAAAAAGATAAAAGATAATCTTCTGGGATATAACTTAAAAATTTTTATCCTTTAGAAAATTTACATAATCACAAATCAAAAAATTTAAATACCTTGTAAGATACGTCTTACCATGGTTAGTTTTGATATAATCAGAATGAGTTCAAAAGGACAAATAGTGATCCCTTCCAACATGAGAGAAAATTTAAGTGAAGGAGAAGAATTAATGATAATAAAAGATGACGAAAGATTTATTCTTAAAAAAGTACAGAATTTAACAAATAATCTCAAAGAAGACTTGGAATTTGCAAAAAGAACAGAAGAGGCTTATAGAAGAATTGAAGCTGGAGAAGGAATAACTATGGAATTTGACGATTTCATTAAAGAAATGGAAAAATGGTGAAAGTTGTTTTTCTAAATAAATTTCAAGATATTTTTTCCAAAATTAAAGATAATCTACTTAAGGAAAAGATAATAAAACAAATTAGAAAAATTAAACTAAATCCTAAAATAGGAAAACCAATGAGATATGATAAAAAAGGTTCCAGAGAACTTTATATTCCTCCTTTTAGATTATCCTATTTGCATAATATTAAAGAAGAGGTCGTTTATATTTTAGATTTGTATCACAAAAAGAATCAATAATCTCAAGAAAATTGTAATTTTTACTAAAACAAAGGATCTTTTTCAACCACACAAATAAAGAAAATCTTATCTTCAATTTCAATTTTTTGGTAAGAAACTTTACTATATTTCTTTTTTCTTGATTTTAAACTTAAAGGGATTACAAAATACTTTGCTCCACCTTTAACTCCCCGTTCAATAATCCTAGAATTATGGTTACATAAATTTTCCGAGAGAATATGAACATTTGTTACATGATTCTTCAATTGACGCGCTTCCCCCTCGGTTAATTCAATTCTATAAATTATTTTATCCGAGGAAGTTCTCGTATTTATCACCTCACCCATATTTAAATTTAAATTTCTAAATTTATAAAGCTTGCTTATCAATCTTACAGGATAAATTTTCTTAAATTTTATCCATAATAAAGAACAAAACATAAAACTTTTTCTATTTAATGTAATAACAAAATCTCAAAGAATTTAAATATTCATTTTGATTCATAATAAAATGGGAGTTATACTTGGAACAAAAACGACTAAAGATAATAAGATAATTT
>CAZJDG010000014.1:0-14640 GCA_964544725.1 Candidatus Woesearchaeota archaeon
TTTCCATTCCCCTTTCTTAAACGATGCGTATGTTAATCGCTGCCTATGTCAATGGATTTTAACTTCCAATGAATTTTCTCATTACAGGATTCATATCTGTTTGATGTTGCTGAACTATGTTTTGATAGAACTGGAACATAATCATAATCACTAATAAAATTGCAGTTCCTGAAACTAAAGCTCCAACTAAGTCGGTAATTGATGCAAGCAATCCGATTGCCATTCCTCCCATAATAGTCAAAGGAAGGATATATCTGTCTAAAATACTCTCTAAAACTCTTTCATCCTGTCTAAATCCTGCAACTTGCAAACCTGAAGCAGCTATTTTATGAGCTTGACTCTTTGAGTCCATACCTGAAGTTTTAACCCAAAAGACGGCAAATATCGTCGAGAAAAGCATAAAGAAAAAAACATGCGTTAATCCTTGTAATAAGTAAATCGGTAAGAAACCTCCCCTAATTATTAATTCCAATAAATTTGTTGATCCTAACCAAAATGCTAAACCTGAAACTGCTTGCCCTTGAACAAAACTTCCCAAGAAACCAAAGTAAGAAGCAAATTTGGCCATTCCACCACATTCTCCAATATTACATGGAGCTGCAGCATTTTCTAACAAACCTCCGAAGAGTTGTAGATTAGCAATTAATGCTGCCGTTAAAATAACTGGAATAACTGAAGAATAGAAAAAGGATAAAGGCCATTTAACTCCATACCCTCTAATTTTCCCAAAAGATAAAGGAATCTCTACTTTCAAAGATTGCGCCCAAACTACTATTAAGAAGACTATAACTGTCGCTATGATTGCAGCAAGCGCAGAAATAAACTCTATAGGGTATCTATTCATAACAGACTGAACTAAAACAAAAACTTTTCCTGGACAAGGAGTTACTCCAAAGTCAACAAGGCAATTTCTACCTTGTTGCGTTACAAATTGGAAAGCACTTGTGATAAGTCTCCAACTAACTCCTGCTCCAATAAATAGACTAACTCCTGAACCGAATCCCCATTTTTCAGAGACTTCCGCCATATAGAAAATCGCTAAACCCCCCAAAATCAGTTGGGAAATAACCACATAAGTAAATCCCGGGACTGCCTGAAGCCCCTCCATTAAAACATAAACTATTGCTTCAAAAACTATAAAAAAGAAAACCAAAAGTTTTTGTAGCCCTTGGAAAAATTTTTTCCCCTCTGTAGTTGTTGTATCTATATTCAAAATTCCTGAACCTGTCAAAAGCTGTAGAATAATAGAGGCCATTACGATTGGACCAACACCTAGCGAAATTATACTTCCAAAATCCGTTCCAAGGATTATCGCTAAATATTCAAATCTTTCAAGAGCATTATTTGAAAGTCCAAAAAGAGAAATATTTGCAAGAACGAAGAATAAAATCAAAACGGTTAGAGTCCATTTTAGCTTTACACTGAAGCTTAATTTTTTCTCTTCAGGTTTCTTAACTTCCGGAATATAGTTGAAAATTCCTCTTAAATCCATTATAATTATGGTGAGAAAGTATTTTTAAAACTTGTTCTACTCCTTTTCTTTCAAGGTTATCTCGCCTGATTCTTTTTTGATTAATATTTTTGTTAATTTCTCTTTGGGGTTTTTTATTTCAATTTTTTCAAAAGATTTTAAATTTTTAACAACAAGACAGGATCCAGATTCTTTGCATTCTTTTGCTTGTCTAATTTCTAATGCTTCCCAAGCATTACTCACAAAATTATCATAAACTCCCCCACAAATACATATGCAATTTTGCTTCAGACATTGATCTGGTTTCTTCTCCCCTGTAAAACTAAACAAAAACCAACCCGCAGGACTAACTAAATTTTTTTCTCTTTCTTCACTATCTATGTTAGCAATAATTTTTTGGATACTCTCTTCAGAATTTTTAAGTTCCTGATTTGCCTGTTCTAATTTTTTTTGATTTATGTTAGTAAAATACAAAGATACTAGAAAAAGAACTAAGAAGCTTATCCCAATTACAGCAATAATCATTTTCAAAGTTTCTTCAGCAAGTAAAAACCCCTTTTTATCCATAACATTACTTATTTTTAGAATATATAAATTATTTCGTAAATTCAATTTCACCGCCAGCTTTGGTTTGACTATTCTTAGGCGAACCAGTGACGAGGGCTATTTGTCCTCCGGCTCTCTTAACTTTCTCAATAGCTGACTTTGAAGCAGTCTTTGCCTTAATCATTAATTTTCCTTTCACTTCTCCAGTTCCAAGAATCTTATGGTCTCCTAAATTAACTTCAAATCCTCCAGAAACCTCTTTTGCTAATCCTTTCTTAATATAAGTTCCAATATTAAACTCAATTTCTCTAAGATTTATTTTTTTAAGAGTATCTCTTTTTGTTCCTTTACTAGTTATTCCTTGCTTTCCAAAATACTTATTTCCAAAAAGTTTTGTAACTAGTGTTTTTTTATGGTCTGCTCTCTTTCCGCTCCCAGACATACCTTTTCCACCTCTATGTCCTGTTTTTTTGTGCTTTTTTCTCGCACCCCATCCATGAGTTCCCATATTATGACCATGCATTCTTGAAGATTTTGTTCTTTTCTTTAGTTTCATAACATCCTCTCCACTAATTCATTTATTTTATCTTTATGGTTTCCTAAAACCCCCTTTGGAAAATGCAACTTAGTCTTAATTCCTCCTCGAGGAGGGTGCAATCTAAAGAAGGGGGTTAAGTTTAACTCAGAATATTTTTTCCTAGCTTTGATTCCTTCAACTATTTTCTTAACATCAAACTTTTTCGCTTTATCGATTAACTTTCCCCTACCTTCAATTAATTTTTCCAAGGTTTCATCGTTTATTTCTCCCCAAGCAACAAAATTCTTTACTTTCTTTAACATTCCCAATTGCACATCAGTTGGTTCGAAAACAACACAAGAATATTTTTTTCTTATTCTTAATCTGTTTAAAGTTTCAACTACATCTCGATTCAATCCAACTTCTCCTCGAATTCTAATTATGCATATCATTCTTTAAATTCTCCCTTCTTGGCGATGCGTATGCCCAATCACTTTTTTATTTGTTTTTTCTAACGCATCCATACAAGCTTTTACTAAGTTAAAAGTTGTTCTTTTCTTACCAAAAGTTTGACTATAGACGTCTTTAATTCCTGCAAGCGATAATATTTTTTTTAATTCATTAGCAACTACAAGTCCTGTTCCTTGGGGTGCAGGGATTAAGATAACTCTAACACTTCCTGCCTTTCCTTCAGTTTTAAAAGGAATGGTATGTAATTCAGTACATGAACAATCGAATGCACTACAAGTTCTTTTTACTTTGATTAAGTTTAACTTAGCTTTTCTAACTGATTTTTCCCTTGCTGGTAATGTTTCTTTTGCTCTTCCAGCTCCAACACCTACATGGCCCTTTCCATCACCAACTACTGCTAAAGTTGAGAAAGTTGCAACATTTCCTTCTTTAGTTTTTCTTTGAGTTTGTCTCCAAGCCCTTCTCTTTCCACCTCCAAACTTACCTTTAGACTGGCCAATAGCCAATAAATCTGATTGAACATCTATAAGTGAATCCACTATTTCAGGTTCCATTATTTTTTTATTTCCATCTAAAATTTCATCGATACTTTTGATTTCTCCTCTCTTAACTTCCTTACCCAATTTAGTTTTAGGAATCCATCCAGAAACATCATTATCTTTATCCCATCTAGATTTTTCTTTAGTTCCTCTTTTTCTTTCTTCAGGAATCTCTGTAGTTTCCTCTGTTTTTGGAACTTCTTCAGCTACAGCTTTGATTTCCTCTTGAGGTTTCTCTTCAGACTTTTCTAGAAATTCTTTTTCAAGATCTTCAGGGATTTCTTCTGCAAATTCATCCTTTGGTTCTTGTTTGGGTTTTTCTGCCATTATTCTTTCTCCACATTTGATTTAATTTTTTCAAAAACATCAGAAAAATCTTTTTTCAAGTTCTTTCCTTTAATTCTATCTTCTTCTGGAAGAGTTTCTACTTTATGTTTTACATTAACTCCAGCATCGACAAGCCCCTTCAAAAACGCAAAAGTTTTTGTTTTATGAATATTTCTAATCATTCCCAAGTCAACAATTGGATTTTCTTTGGTTTGGCTTTCAGACGAGCCAGACTGAGCTTGCGAGAGTCTTTTATCCTTAGAAATTTTTTTTCCTAACAATAATCCAGTAAGATATGAGGCAGGTAATGATTTCAAACTTCCACTAAACTCTTCTGGCCAACCATAATTCAAGAGTTGTTTTGAATTAACTCCTATCTCAACTCTATCTTTTGTTTCATCACTTACAACATATTGTCCAATAACATACTTGTTTGTTTTTCTAAAAACTATTCTTGGCCTTTCTCCTTTAAGCAGCTTGAGCCTATTCCCATAATCAGTCTTACTTTCTTTTCTTCTTCGTTTTAATGTTCTCATCTTTTAATTCCTCCAATATATTCTTTTAAGTGAGCTTTACTTCTAAAAATTTTATTTCTTATTTTTTTTCTAATATCTATTTTATCTTCATCAGTTATTTTTTCTTGTTGTCTTACTCCTGCAACATATTTCCTTAATTTTCTTGTCATAGTCATGTATTCTTCTTTTCTTTTGTTAACTTTTTTCTTTATTTTCCCAGGACCCCTTCTTCTTTTTCTTCCAACAATTGTTTTTCTTCCTTTAACTTCCTTCAAAACTATTGCCCCTTCTTCTTTCAAACCTCTTATATCCTGTTTAGTAATTGCTTCCTTAATTTCATCAAGTCTTGCTCTTACGAATGTAATTCTTGACTTACCAACGTTCAAGGTTCTTGCAGCTAATGCTTTCTTATTTGCTAAATTCATTTTCCTAAGTCACGTCTGGAAACGTGTAAATTTTTAATTTTCACTTTTTCTTCTCAAGCTTTTTAAGAGACTTGTCCAAATTTACTTTGTGGAATTCTATTTTCATTTCCTTTGCCATTTTTATCATTTCGATTTTTTTCTTTGCTCCAATCTTCCCAAGAATCAATAAATCATTCTTGTCAGATTTTTTTAAATCATTTAAATTGTAAACCATTTTCGGAATTCTTTCTTCTATTTTTCCTCTCATTTCTGTATTTTGCTTATACCCAATACTTACTCTTGCAGGATATCCTCTTCTTCTTTCCCTCATCTTATTATCTCTACCCGTAGGTCTTCTCCAAGTTTGTTTACTCTTTCTTTTTCTTCCCAATTTTGAATATCTGCTCCAAATTCTTCTTAAAAATGTTTTAGTCATATTTCTTTTCCCGCTTTACTTGTGATGAAAATACCATCTTGGAAAACTCTTCTGTCTTTCATTCTTATTCTTGTTGCCTTTTCAAAATTTGCAGCGGTTTGTCCTGCAAGTTCTTTGTCGCATGAGTTAATTATGATAATATCTTTTGCAATTTTAACCTCTACATTATCAAGAATTTTTAATTTTCTAGGAATCTTTTCACCCAAGAAATTTTTAATTGTTGCTTCTTTTTCTTGAAGAGTTACATTCATAGGGAAGTGACTATTTGCAATTTTCAAAATATATTCATATCCTTCTTGAACTCCCTTAATCATGTTTCTCATATGCGCAACAATTGTATTAATCATTCTTTTCTCATTTTTTGATGCAGTTTTACTTCCAATTACCATCTTGTTTTCCTTTTTTTCAAATGAAAGTTTGCTAATATTGAATTCTTTTTTGATTTCTCCTTTCTTTCCCTTCACTGTTAGGACATTTTCATCTAGGCTTACTTCTACCCCTTCAGGGATTTCTACTTCTTGAAAAATTTCTCGTTTCATTTGACATGCCTCCTATGGCGAATGAATGAAAATCTTCTTTCAGACCTACTTGGTTGATTTGCTTTCATTTTAGTAAAAGTATGCGATTAAACATCCTCCAATATTTTCTTCTAATGCCTCTTCGTGTGTCATCAAACCTTTGTTTGTAGAGACTATTACAGTTCCTAAATTTCTTGCAGGCAGATATCTTCTTCTATATTTTTCTATTTGGTCTTTAGTCACAGTAAATCTTGGTTTTATAGCCTTACAATCGCTTAAATCTCCAATTGTAATTTCCACATTTTTCTCTTGACTATTAACTTTGTATTTTTTTATCACATCTTTGTGCTTCATAATTTTAAGAACCTCAATCAATAAATTTGAAATTTGATTTATTTTAAGGGAGTTTTTTCTAGCTCTTTTGGCATTTCTTATCATGTTTAGCGCATCAGCGACGATATCTCTTGACATTTTAACTATATTTTTTGAAACCGATTTCCACAGCTATTTCTCTGAAGCATTGTCGGCAAAGGTTTAATCCATACGATTGAATATGAGCCCCAAATCTCTCACATCGTTCACATTTTTTACTTGCAACTCCCATTTTTCTGTCTTTTGGTTTGTTGTGTTTCACGAATCTTTCAGCGATTACTGGCTTACTTCTCAAATTATTCAATGTTTTTCTCCAATTACTTGCTGTCATTTTATATGAATCCGGTTCCGAATTTTTCCTCCATGAATTTAATTATCTCTTCTTTAGAGATTATTTGTCTTTTTGGGATTTTCCCACTTTTGATTTTTTTTATTTTAGTTCTTCTTCCAGCTCTTTTGAATACAACAGTAACATCCAGCCCAATAATCCCAATGTCTCTTTGATATTCAACTCCTGGAATTTCTAGATATTCTTTTATTCCAAATGAAAAATTATTCTCACTAATCTGTTTCTTTTTCAAAACATTTTCTACAGCCATAAGCATCTTTTTCAAGATTTCTTCAGCTTCTTTTCTTATTGTAACAACCGCTCCAATTTCTAAATTTGGTCTAACATTTAATGAAGGAATTCTTTTGACTGTTCTCATTTTTGCAATTTTTCTTCCAGTTAGCAATCCCAGTAATTTTACTCCTTTCTCCAATTCTTCTCCAATTCCTCCGATATGCAGAACAACTTTCTCAATTTTTACTTCTCTAAGTTTATTATCTTTCATTTGACATATCTCTTATGGCGAATGAGTGAGAATCTTTCATTTGACATCATTCTATTACCATTAACTGTTTAGTTAGTACGTTTGAAACTTGTTTGTCTTGACTTAATTCAACCATTTTCATTTCAGGAATTATCTTATTAACGATCCCTCTCTTACCTGCGTGCTTCCCTTCAAATACAAACACATTAACTTTTTCTTTCAATGGAAAACATTTCTGTATTTTTTTGTTTTTCAAATCTATCAAAACAGAGTCATTAACTTCACATTTTACATTGGATAAGAAATTATTTCCATCACTAAGATTCAATTGAACTTTTTTACCTTTGATTATTTTTTTATTAACGACTTTCGCAATTTTCATTTCAGGAGAATCCTTTGTTTCTTCAATATTGAACTTCCCATTTTCATTTAAACCAATTCTATATGATTTCTTTTCAGGCACAATTGTAATTAAATCAAATAGTAAAATAGCATGCCTCTCGTCTTTGATTGGCTTTAGATTTACTAAAATATTTTTTTCATAAATTGCTTTTTTTACTTCTTTCCTATTTTGGGCTAGTTTTAACATATCTCTTAAAACAATCAGTAATGGAATACCTTTATTTAAATTTGACAAAGGTCTAACTACAAATGCCGTACCCTTCCTGGTTATTGGCCATTTCTTTGGCGCTTTTTGTCTTTTTAGGTGCATTTTATTTTCCCGTTTTTTCCTTGTTTACTTCTTCCTTTTTTTCTTTAGGAACCTTTTCTTCTATTTTTCCTGATTTAACCTTATCTTTAAATCTTTTCTTATCTTCTAAATTTAGTTCAACGATTCTTAAATTTGAAGGCTGTAGTCTCACATTAACCTTTGAGCCATCTTGTTTCTTTGTTTGAATTCCTTCTATAGTTATTTTAGATTTTTTCAATTTTACTTCTAATACTTTTCCTTGTTTCTTATTGAATTTTCCTCTCAATATTTTCACAGTATCTCCTTTCTTTACTGAAACATTTCTCTTGCCATATTTTTCTTTCAATTCCTTAGTTAAACTTACACTTACGAATTTCTTTTTAATATGTAATGGAGCATTTGCTAAGTATTTTCTTTGCTTTCTTGGTTGCTTACTTGCTTTCCAAACTTTGCTGAATTTTTGTTTCATTTTAATATACAATGGATGCAATTTTAGCTACTTGTGGCCATCTTTCCATAACTTCTCTTGCAATTGGTCCTTTTATTTGAGTTCCTTTCGGATTTCCTTTATCATCCTTCAAGATTGCGACTGCGTTATCTTCAAATGCAATTCTTTCTCCATTAAGTCTTCTGTAAGGTCTCTTTTGTCTGATGATTACTGCGTCGAAAACCTTTCCCTTCATATCTGGGACACCTTTCTTAACGCTGACTTTTACCCAATCAGCCATTTTTGCATACTGTTGTCTTCCTTTCTTAGTTTTACCCCTCTTAACTCCAACTAGTCTAACAATTTTCGCTCCGCTATTATCAGCAGAAGTCATTCTTGCTCCTAGATTCAGTCCCCGAGTTGCTCTTGCGCTTATTGCTTTCATTCGACATACCTCCTATGGCGGATGAGTGAAAATTTTTTATTTGATCTCATTTTTCGCTTTTATCCTTTATTTTATCTATAACTACAAAATGGATGATCTTGCTTAGGGGTCTACATTCCATAACTTTTATCAAATCCCCAACATGAATTAGGTCTTCCATACAAACTGGAAGTCTAGCATGTATTCTCACTTTTGACTTTGCATATCTTTCATATTTCCTTACATAAATCATTCTTTCGAATTCAATTGCAATTCTCTTATGAAGTTTCCTGATGACCTTCCCTTCAAAAACCCTACCCCTGGTTTTCAAGTCACCATGAATGTGACAATTTCTATCTTTACAATCTTCCAAAGTTCCAACTGGTAGTTTGCTTTCTTTATCTTTTGTTTTGCTTTCCATTTTCATTTTTTGTGTGTATGTTTATTCGCTTATCGACTCTTCGTCAAAACCAAGCTTAGCCAAAATCGGCTTTATCTTCTTGGTGTGCTCCCCTTGGAGTTCGATCATGTTATCTTTGTAAGTCCCACCGCAAGCCAACTCATTTTTCAGAGCCTTTGCGATTTTCTTTACATCGATTCCACTCTCGAAACCAGACACTACGGTAACTATCTTACCATAACGCTTCTTGTCAGTCGTTACCTTTATCTTTTGCGAGCTTTTTACGATTTGCTCACATACACAGGCCTGCTGTGGCAGACCACATTTTGGACATATTTCCATATTATTTATTTAAGGTAAGTATTCTCGCGATAATTTTTTTAATTTCCTTAGTTCTTGAATTACCAGTTTTCGCTGCACTGGCTTTCGATTTTATTAATTCGAATTTAAGTTCTTTAAGTTTCTTTTCCCTTTCTACTTTTCCCATTTCTCTTATTTCTTTTGCTTTTAATGTTGCCATTTTATTCTTCCTGATGTTGAGATTTTAATTCTTCTATGAATTTGTCATCGATGACTATTTTATCGAATAGTTTAGCATCTGGGGAAAGAACGCTTACTTTTACCCCAACAGTTCCTGGCTTAGTTTCTGCTCTGGCTTGCGCCCTATCAACAACCTTTGCACTATCTCCAACTTTTTTAAGGTAACCTTGTGCGAATCTCCAATGTTTGGCTCTTGAACTCGGAATCTTTCCATTAAGTCTTATTTCAGCTCCAAGTGCTCCTGCGTTCATTATTTTTTGAAGAGTTCTATATGCAATAACTTTGAATTTTAAAGGCCCCATTCTCTCAAGGGTAAGGGCAATTTCATCAGCCATTAATTGAGCATCATATTCTGGAATTTGTATTTCTTCAATTTCTATTAAAGGATTTTCAAGTTTGAATCTTTTTTTCAAAGTTCTAGTTAATTGGTTAATCTTCTCTCCTCCTCTCCCAATAACTAATCCGGGTTTATCAGTAGCAATAATTATTTTTTCTCCAACAGGAGTATATTCTATGACTACTCTACTTATCTTTCCTTTTCCTAAAGTCTTTTTGACATATTCTTTAATAGCAAATTCGTCTTTCTTGAATTTTACAACGCCTTTTGTTTCCATTATTTCTTTTTCTCCTTTTTACTAGACTTTTCTACAGCAACTATTTTTACATGTGTCCTTTTCTTTTTCGCCCTTCCACCTTTTCCACGAGGCCTCTGTGCTAAATTTGCAATTGCTTCAGAAATTACAGGGTTTGTTAAACCATTTACATTAGCGTTTGCAGTTAAAGTTTTCAAGACTTTTATAAAATGTTCCGCCGCATTCTTAGGGAATCTTCCTGACATTATTCTTCCTTTTCTATGAGGAATTTCCCCCTTCATTGGAATTGCTTTTTTCCTATTAATTACTTGCTGAAGATTTGCTATTGCAGTTTCAATTCTTTTGTGTTTGATAAATTTACAAACTGCAACTGAATGTTTTGTTGAAATTGGCAAGGAATGTGAGTTAACCACTGCTTCAGTTTTCTTTTCTTTTGGCTTTGTGATTTTCTTCTCTTCTTTTGGAGCTTCAACTTTTACATCACTTGTGTCCTTTAGGGTATCTTTTGTTTCTACAATTTCAACTTTCTCGTTTACGTTTTCTATTTTTTCTTCTTTTGGAGCCTCAACTATCTTTTTTACAGGGGCATCAACTTTATCTGTTTTCTTTGAAGTCTTCACTGGTTTAGCCATGGACTTCGCATTCCTTTGTTCGGGGTTATAATCTTTTTCTGTCATTTTTATTTTTTAGATTTTGATTTACTTCCTTTGGTTGCTCCAACTCCGCTCTTTCCATGTTTAATCCTTGCTCTTGTTGGTGCGAATTCACCAAATTTATGTCCTAACATATCCCACTTCAAATCGATGGGGGTAAATGCTCTTCCATTGTAAATTTGAACTCTCATACCCACCAATTCTGGAACAACTACCATAGTTCTTCGGTGAGTTTTTATTGGTCTATTTTTCTCTATTTTATTTCTAGCCCTGTTTACAAATTCATCAATTTCATGGAATTGTCTAAGCACAAATCTTTTTTGTCTTGAAGTTAGGAATTTTGCAAACTCCCTTACATCTAGCTTTTTCAATTCTTCAAGCGTCTTTCCTCTGAATGTGTTTTCTTTCTTTCTTAGTTCCATTTTATTTCTTTCCTGTTCTCCTTGGTCTTAGGTGACCTACTTTTCTTCCAGGTGGAGCATTTCTTTTAGCGATTTTACTCTTTGGATTCTTAGCTCTTCCCGACCCGAATGGGTGATCTATTGCATTCATCTTCACTGCAGAGGTTCTTGGCCATAATTTTCCCTTTGACTTTTTCATGAAAAATTTTCTTCCTGCCTTAACTACAGGCTTTTCCAATCTTCCATCTCCTGCAATTCTCCCAACAACTGCTCTACAATTAGGGTTAAATTCTTTTTCCTTTTTAGAAGGCATGGCAACGAAAACCTTTCCTCCAACAATTCTTGTAACTGTTCCTGCAGACCCCGCACTTTTTATGAAAACTCCTCCATCTCCTGGCCTTGACTCAACAGAATAAATCTCTGTCTTTACTGGAATATTTTTCAATTTCATTATATTTCCTTTTTTGACCTCTTTTTCATCAAAGCTTATTTTTTCTCCTTCAACCATTTTCTCAAAAGCAGGAATAAAAAAAGCCCCTTCACTGTATTTTATTTTTGCTAAAGGCGCACTATGTCCTGCGGAGTTTAGTAATTTGATAATTGTTCCTTCTCCAGTAAGTTTCTTTGGGAATTGTAATTTATGCAAGAATGCTTTTTTTCTAACTCTATAAGTGCTACTTCCCTTTCCACGCGCCTGTTGAATTATTCTTTTACCCATTATGCAAAATCTCCTAATTTTGTATCTTTGAAAAATTTATTTTTCATCTTTACATTATCCCCAATTTCGTTGCTACATCTATAGCAGGGAAATTTTTCTTTAGTTTAACATAAGCATATTTTTTGTTTCCTTTGTTCAAAGTTCTGATTCCATCCACTTTAACATTAAATATTTCCTCAATTTCTTTTTTTATTTCGTCCTTTGTCATTTTCAAGTCCATTTCAAATGTTAGAACATTCATTGTTTCTATCATCATCACTGCTTTTTCAGTTACTACTGTTTTCATTTTTTCCCTCCTTGGGACAAATAATCTGGAACAGGATATTGAGAATATTCTTCAAACAAATTTTCTCCCTTAATAATTCTTGAAAAACATTCCGCAGTTAATTTTGCATCTTCTAATGCATTGTGAGGATTTCCTTCTTGAACAACTTCCCCGTCCACTATTTGAATTCTTTTATCAGGAAGGCCACAAAATTCAAGGATGCTTTTCAGATTCATTGTGCTATGGTCCCCTTCAGTTTTGAATCTCCCATTTAATTCATGATACTTTATTTGAGCAACAGTATGTAAATCAAAACTTCTGAAAGGGACAGTTTTTCTTAATCCATATTTCTGAGCTTTTTCGTACAAAAATCCAACATCAAATTGAGGGTTTTGGCATAGCATGTTTCTCATTTGTCTTTGTCCAACCCAATCAAAAAATTTCTCTAACATTTCTTTTTGTGACTGTTTAGTTGAATCTCTTAATTCTTCTTCAGTTTTTCCAATAACCTTTAACGCTTCTTCATCAACTTCATCATCACCATCTATCTTTGATTCATCAAGATATTCTTCCATTGTATTTAAGTCCACAGCCCCTATTTGCCATATCCCCTTCTTTGTAGGAAACAATCCACTCATTTCTAAATCTAAAACTATCGGATTTAAACTCATTTTAAAGTCTCCAAAAATTTAATCGCATTTTCAGTATACAAAACAAGTCTCCCTGGGGAGCCTTTTGCTAAGTCTGTAACACTAAGGTTTTGAATATTTTTTGTTTCCACTGATTTTGTCTTGATGTTTTCATTCTCTCCAGTTACCAGCAATAATCCCGCAGTTTTCTTATATTTCCTTCCTCTCATTTTTCCTTTACCACTTCTTACAGATTTTTTTGGAATTGCAAGCTCAAACAATTTTTTCCCAAGAATTTTTTTCAAACTTCCTAAGAACTCTTTTGCTTTAAGAGTAATTAGCTTAGATTCAACTATTAAAGGGAGTCTTTCTATTTTTTCATTTTCTAAAGAAGCATATCTTTCTTGAACCATTTTTGAATTAGCTGTTGCACTCAAAGCGGAAGCAAACGCGATTTTCAATTCTTTTTTATTAATTTTATTCTTGTTTAACATTGAAAGTACTTTTGGAGGATGTGCTCTCATTCCCCCTCTTGCTAAAGGCGCTTCTGCAGCAATCCAATAAAATTGACTTCCTCTTCTCCACATAGTTTTTCTTGGAACTCTTGAAATTCCTTTACCATAGTGAGTTCCCCAAACATGCCTTCTATGTTTTATCTTTCCTTTAGCAGATTGTTGTTTTCCTGCAACAGGACTTGGAGCATAAGGTTGCTGGGTTTTTTGCGATTCCAAAACTTTTGCAACAATGTCTTCTCTAACTCTTGTAGAAAATAATTTAGGCAAAGTTATTTCTTTTGTTTTATTTCCGTTAATATCTAAAATTTCAGCTTTCATCTTAATTCCACCAATTCAAAATTTTTCTTTAATTGTTTTTTAGTTTCCCTTAAAGGAGCAGTAAGTACTAATTGCCTTTTGCTTGGACCTTGAACACTTCCTTGAATAATCACATAATCTGTTTTTATGTCCCCATAATTTTTGATGTTCTTGAATTTGTCTTCAGCTTTTCCCATGTCGATTATTTTGTTATTATATACGACACGAGTGAACATTCCAAGTTGTCCTGCTTGTGGAGCACGGAAAGTAACTCTTGCAGGATGCCATGGTCCCAATGAACCTGGTCTCCTTCTTCCTTTTTCAGATTTGTGAGATTTTAATGTGATTCCAAATCTTCTTACAGGACCTTGTAAACCTCTTCCAGTAGTTAGACCTCTTAAGTCGATTAAATTTCCTTTTTCTAAAACTTCAGTAACAGAAATTTCCTTGTTTGAGTTTTCTTTAACAAAATTAAGTTTTTCATCAACTCTTCCTTTTAATCCAATCTCAATCATATCGGGAGTTTTCTTCAAATTAGTTTTCTTTACTTGAGAATAAGCAATAACTCGAATATCATCGTAATCAGAAATTTCATCAACACTCTTTCCTTTTTTCTTTGGAAGTTTAATCTTCCTCTTTAATTCTTTGTCTAAACCTTCAACCAAAACTTCACTCATGACTTTTCCACCTTTGTAGAACCTTATAGAAAAGATCTTCATAGTTGGGCATTCAAGGATCGTCACAGGAACTGCGATACCTTTTCCTTTAGTCATGGATTTTTCAGTGTTGTCCATTACATAAGCAGAAGCCATCCCAGCCTTATAACAAATGAATCCTTTGAGATTTTTATTAGAATCAGATTTTATCGCATTCCAGTTCACACTAGGTAAAAACTTACTGGCCCGTTTTCTTGGCCAGAACTGCAAACTTCCTTTCCTCGGTCCTTTCTTGCTTGGCATTTCTTATTATCGCGGATAACATTTTATGTTTTTTTCCCTGGAATAAATATTGAAGAAAGTAGTGGTTTATAAGGGTTTTGTATATTGAATTTTTAGGAGAAAAATAGTGCTTTAAGCATTAGATTAAAATTTAAATAGAAAGTTAAAACTCCCAAGATAATTAATAAAATGGTAAATCTCCTTATTTCTTCTATGTGATT
>CAZJDG010000014.1:14650-16317 GCA_964544725.1 Candidatus Woesearchaeota archaeon
TATAAGGGTTTTGTTGGGGGGATTGTATACAGAATTGATGGAGGAAATTATTTTTTTTTAAGATAAACATTCAATAAGGGGCATAAAGAAAGAGTTCTTAAATTTTCTTCAGTTACATCATAGTTAGTACCTAATATCTCTTCTTCTAACTCATTTAGCATAACCTTAATTTTTTCAATATTCATAGATCCTGCACCATGGATTGCAATGTAGGGTTTGTTTCTTATTATAAGCATCCTGATTTCATTTGAAACATCTTCAATATTTGAAGCTTGATGAATAAAGATTATATAATCTGAATCATGAACAAATTTCTTTATCTTAGAATTTATACTTTTATTTATTTCTTCCATGTTCCCCTCATATAATTGAATTAAAAATTCAGTCATACCCCCAATATATCCTGACAAATAAAGATTACATAATTTTCTCCCTTCTTTTCCGTATTGGAATCCGATATCTTCTTTGACTTTTTGAGCTTCCTTAAAATTCCTATTATCAAAAAGTTTTTTAGTATACATTGAAAGGTTAAGTATAGTTTTTAGGTCAGAGTCTAAAAATTTTAAGAAAGGATTAATCTTTTTGTTGTTTGGGAGTTCTTTTTTGAATTCCTGGACCCTATCAAAAAAATCAGTTTTAATTATTTCAAAATTTTTGTTAGAATCTCCATCATTGTTTTCATATATTTTTTTTAATTTATCTTTATCTGAGCTAGTTAACTGGCTTTTATCCGCCATATAAAAATCTCCTTGAACATAAATAATTGTTGAATCTGGGTTGTTATTTAGAAAATCTTTTCTTATCCCACTATCTGCTAAAAGGTTTGTTTCCTCTTTTTTTACTTTTCCAGTGCCCCTTATAGAGTCCCATAATGTTTTAAGAATAGGTAGGGCAGAAAGAATTTCTACAGCCATGATTAAAGATTTCTTTTTTGGGCTAGAAATTCAGCGTAGCTTGCAAGATTATCTTTTATAAAATTTTTTGAACCTGAAGAGATACTTCCCAATTCTGTAATTTTAATTTCCCCTCCATCTTGAGAAATCACCTTCTTTTCATCAGAATCCAATACAAAATTTTCCCCATCAACATTATTGTTCAGTTCTTTAAGAAATTCTTTAATCTGCGTTTCATTAGTAATTATGGAAACATCATTACTTGACAAAACAAAATCCCAATCTAAATCTTCCATGTTTATTACATTCAACTCTTTTGTAGCAGTTATAAATATTTATATTTTATAAATCTAACTCCTTTCGCTATAATTTTGCTACGCAAAATTACAGTATTTCAAAGTATAAAAATCTTCCTTCGTTAAGCTGCAAAATCAACTTCACTTCTCTTTTTCTAACACTTCTAATATTGGGGATTAACTTACAATAATCTTTTTATACTATTTTATGAGAAAAGTCCTATGGGATATCCTGAAGAAGATAAAGAATATGTCCGAAGTCTCCATGAGCAAACAGGGAATAGTCAAAGCGCTGCTAGGGAATTATTTAAAAAGGAGAAAGGATATTTTGTAAGCAAGGCATTTATAAGAAAAATCTGGGATGCCGCCGGTTTTGAAAGGAATCCTCAGGGCGGAGCAAGAGAAAAATTATCCGATTCTAGAATGTGTGAACTATACAGGGAGTTTGGAACCTCTAAGGGAATAGACATTATTGTGG
>CAZJDG010000015.1:0-7686 GCA_964544725.1 Candidatus Woesearchaeota archaeon
CATTATACTTATTTTATAAATCTTCAGGATTGAAAACCGTATCATCAAGGCCAGTGCTTGAATCACGTTTGTATTTTATTGTTGTTTTAAGATCGGCATGACCCATTAAAATTTGAACGTCGGTCGCTTCTATATCAAAATTTCTTAATTGAACGGAGAATGTATACCAATAAAGCGACAATTTACTATTATCAAAAAAAGTTGTGAATTTTTCAATAATGCCATTTTCTACCATTTTTTTTATTCTTATTCCAACTCCATCTGGACTAAGCTTAACTTTATCACTAATTAAGTATGTTGATTGTCTGCAATTTTCAGATAAATACTTTAGAATGGCAATATCTTTATCATCAAATTTCACTTCTGAATTTTTTTTAAAATTAGAATTTTTTGGATTTTCATATTCGGGAAGAAATAAATTTGATAAAGATGATTTTGAATAACTTTTAAGCAAAGCAGATCTATCCTTATCAGAGATATATTTTCCATATTCCAATTGAAATTTTTCATTAATAGAATCAAATTCTTCCATGCTTCTTGCAATTATTGTTTGTTTTATGTCCCATCTATCATTATATTCTAAAACACCAGAAGTATTTGGAATATCTGCCAATTTTTTAATTATAAATTCTTTCTTTTTCTCTCCAGCTTCATTAAGAAGAATAAAAAATTCAAAGAAAGAATAACCTAAAAGCTTAAAATTAATAATTGGGGCAAATCCAGTAATAAATTTCTGTTCCATTAATTTTTTTACTCGATAATCAACTGTTTCTCTTTTAAGCCCCACTTTTTTGGCAAGTTGTGTAAAGCTTACTCTTGCGTCATCTATCAAAATGGCCATTATCTTTTTATCCTTCAAATCCAATTTTATGGGTAACGTTTCTGAACCTGAAAGTCTAATTATTTCCCCCATATTAAGTAAAATACCTAATTATTATTTAAATTTATCGGTAAATTAGGTAAAATAGGATGAAAAGTTTAATATAATACGATTATCTACATGTTATAACTTAATAGGAGTTAAAAAATAAAATGAACTGGAAAAATTTTATGAAAAAAGCTGCAATAGGAACGACAATAGTGGGAACTTTGACAGGGTGTTTTCTGATGAAAAAAGAAGAACTAGAGAAAGAATCAAAGATAAATTTAACGAAATTAGTTGGTATTCCACTAAGTGTTTCTTTATTCGAAACTAGATTTGGACCCACTTCCATTTCAACAGTACTTGATGCTAATGGAAAGAAAGTGCTGGCATACATTCCATATGGGGCCCGTGTAAGGTCACAAAAATTTGTAGATTCAGCAGCCTTAATCCAATCGGAGATTAACGATGGAGACAAAGAACCTATAGAGTTATCTGGAAGATATGTGGACAATAAATTTGAGATATATTCTTTAAAGGCAAATGGATATGGGGTTAAATTTCCACGTAAAAAATAAAATGAATTACTTGAAGATTTCTTGATAAGAAATTGGGGTATAAATAACTAATTCATTTAATTTTCTTAGTAACAACTAGAAGTCTTCTTTTATCCAACTTAGTGTCCTTAAAGGTCATCTTACTAAAATCATTTGAACTTAACATCGTCAAAATTTTAAATCCAGCAGATTCTAAGAAAAACTTCAATTCTAAAGGGAAAAACATTCTAGATTCTTTAGTGAACGAACCTAATTTTTTATTATTTTTTAAATTGTAATATGTTCTTTCACTTACATAACTTTGATTATTTGTATTAATCCATTCATTAACTATAGTTTTCTGATTTTGTTTACGATCAATGTCTGTAAAATGGCTTTTAAAAGAATTATTGGCCAGCCAATTAATAGCATTAAAAGTTTCAAGAATTAAGATGCCTCCTGGTTTTAATGCTTTATGGAAATTTTTGAAAGTTTTTATTGCTTCTTCATTAGAATAATTAAAGACAATAACACTAAAAACACAAGTGATTGCATCAAATTTATTTTTATATTTTATATCTTGCATGCCTTTTACTTTATAATCTACTTCAAGATAATGTTTTTTTGCATATTCAACCATTTTTGGGTGGGGCTCTACCCCTTCGCAAACATATCCTCTTTTAGATAAAAAATAAGCATGCCCACCCATTCCGGAACCAACATCTAAAATCGTCTTAACTTTCCCATATTTCTTTAACAATTTGACTAAGAAAGGAATTTCTTTTTTTGCATCTTCTTCACTACTTGGAATCCACACTTCTGGATTTTCAATAGAATATTGTGATTGTTTCTTCCCTTTCATTTTCAATCAAAACTAAAATAATTGATAAATGTTTGTTTTATCTTCAATCCCCATTCATCTCATCTTCTTTTATTTTAAAACCCTAAAAATCACCTAAGTTAGTTTGTTTAACAGGAGGTTTGTTTCCCCATGCAGGACAAATATCTTTATATTCACACCAAGAACATAAAGGAGATTTTGTGGGAACAAATTCAGCAGTAGTCCCAATTTCCTTAATCAGTTTCAGAGTATCTTTTTTCAATTGATTTAACTGTTCATCAGTTCTTCTTGATTCAATTATTTTATTGAAAAACAAATAATGCCAAACTAATTTCACTTTTTTGTGATTCCCATACTTTTCCTTAACGGCAATTGCATAAAGAGCCAATTGTCTATCTTCATCTAAACTACCATTATTAGGAAGATTCCCAGAAGTTTTGTAATCGTGAATTTCATATTCTTGTTTTTCAATATTAAATGAAAGCCTATCAATGAATCCCCTTATCTTATATTCTCCACTTTCATCTAAATCAAATAAAATTTCCTCTTCAATAGAAAGAGTATTGTCCTCAAAAGGATGATGTTGAGTATAATAGCTAATCAAAAATTCTACTCCCCTATTAAAATAATCTTTAACAGTCATATCTTTTCTGACAATAAGAATTTCAGAATCGTAATTTTCATTCCAGTTTTCAGAATAAAACATTATCATTTCTTCTAAAGTTGGAACTTTCCCCTTCTGAACTTGTTTATACAACCATTCAAGAGCATTATGCGCAACATTTCCCAAATGAGATTCAATAGTTTTCTCAATTTCAGGTACTATCTTATCAATGTACCTAAATTTATATTTCAATTTACATTGTTCAAAAGTACCCAGCCTTGAATGAGAAAATGTTTTTACCACTTTATTTTCCATATTAAGAATTAAAAAAAGCTACTTATAAAATTAACTGGGGTAAATCTAGATAATCACAAAGATTTAAAAATACTTTTTCATGTGTAATAAAAAGAGGATGAAAAACAAAACCCTTACATTATTTTTGACTTTTATTTTACTAGTAAGCGTGCTCCCATTAAACATCCTTGCTCAAGAAGATAACATAGGAGAGATAGATGTAATTGAAACAAGTGAAATTGAAGTTGTTGGAGAAGACGAAATAGAAGATGAAGAAGAAATTGAAGAATTAGAAGAAATTACAGAAGATGAAAAAGGAGCAATCTTTAGACTTTCAAGGGTGACTACTGCGGGAGGATTTATTATGAAAGATGATGAATCTGATGCTCAATTTTTTAGAGGAAGATGGATAGTTAGAAGATTTGTAGAAAAAGCAGATAACTTGGCAGATGTTGATGAAAATAACATAAAAACAAACCGATTTGGTTTTGTTGTGATTGGTGTTGGAAATGAAAAAGAAAAATTCAAAATAAGACTGAAAGAGAACAGTGAAGAAGAAGTAATTTTTAACCTGTTAAATAGGGAAGGTGAAAATGCTGGAGAATTAAAATTAACACCAAAAAAATACGAAAGAATAACCTTGTGGTTTGGAACCTTAACCCTTAATTCTGGGAATTATAACGGAGAGTGGAGCATTACTGCAGTCGCAAAAACAAAAATAATAATACCAAAAATAATAAGGCCATCTAGATGGAATATTTTTGCATTTAAAGAGAGAAGAGAAGCAGAATTAAAAGAAAGATTGCAGGAAAAAATATTGGAAAAAGAGAAGTTGGGTGAATTTGCAAAAAGAATCAAAGGAAAAAATTTAAGAGACCTTGATGAAACTGAAAGAAGAATTAAAAGAGATGTTAGTATAAAAAGAGTTGGAGTGTTGGCTACAAATCAAGTAGACTAGTTTATTCAAAAATTTCTCCCCAACCAATCAATCTCCAATGCCCGTTAATATTCCTCGCAATTCCAGTGTTATCTCCTTTAAGCGCAACAATTGGAATATTCAAATTCAATTCAACTTCATCTCCTTTAATTTTTTCAACAGTTCCAACAGTAATTGTAGTATTTACACTCAACATTAGCATTTCTTTAGTTTTAATAGGATCAGTTTTTTGATGTTCCCTAGTCCCAGAAACTTCTGTAAAAAGTTTTATTTTCAATCTCGTATTATAAGTTATTTCAGGTAATATTCCTTTTTTAGAAACCAAACAGCCAGTTAAAGAATCTGTTTTTGTCAAAAAAGGATCTAATGAAGTTTCAATAGAAATACTTGCTCCAGGAAGAACTTCTTTTACAGATTCTCTTCCCTTAAACAATGAAACAATTTTTGTCGTTAAAGTTTGATAGATTTGTTGATTTCCTTTCTTTGTACTCAAACCAGGTTTTATTTCAATTTCATCTCCAATCTTAAATTTTCCTTTTTTCAAAATTCCCCCTAAAACTCCTCCATTTAATCCTTGAATTTCAGTTCCAGGTTTGTTTATATCAAAACTTCTAGCAACTAAAAAAATTGGGTCAGATTCAGAATCTCTTTTAGGAATTTCTATTTTTAAAATTTCTTCAATTAACTTATCAATATTAATTTCTTGTAAAGTTGAAACAGGGATCACAGGAGCATTTTCAGCAATAGTTCCTTTAACGAATTCCTTGATTTTCCCATAGTTCTCCATAGCTTTTTCTGAACTCACTAAATCAATTTTGTTCTGAACAATAATTATATTTCTAATACCTTTTGCTTGTAAGGCCATAAAGTGTTCTCTTGTTTGAGGTTTAATTCCTTCGTTCGCAGCAACAACTAAAATAGCCGCATCAATTATTGCAGCACCAGAAAGCATAGTTACCATAAGCATTTCGTGCCCAGGTGCATCAATAAAACTAACATACCTTTCAGGAATACATCCTTTTTCTTTTTTAGTTGAATATTTATTCCCGCATTTGTAAATAGTCATATCTGCATAACCTAATTTAATGGTAATCCCCCTCTTCAATTCTTCAGAATGGGTGTCTGTAAATTTTCCAGTAAGTTTGCTAAGCAAGCTAGTTTTACCATGATCAATATGCCCAACAATGCCTACATTTATTTCAGGAATTTGTTTATTCATAAAATAGGATAAGATAATTAGTTTTTAAGGGTTTTTACAGGACATTCTATCTAAAACATATGTTCTAAAGAGTATATAATATCAAATAAATTTTTAAAAGAGATGAATAAGTTTATTTTAACATGGAATCATTAGAAATAATTGCAAAAGATCCCCAGATAGAAGGAACTGATGTTGCTCCAATAATTAGTGATCTTGTTAAGAAAGATTCTTCTTTAAATTATGACAAAGTTAGTAAAGCTGTTCAAGATTGGGCTGGACGTGAAACAGATATTCTTGGAATTTTAATGCATGCGTCTGAAAAAGGAATGGGTAGAGAATACCTAAATAGATTAAATCAGTTATATGAAACAGAATTAAGTCAGGCTCCCGTATCTGATGGGGGAAGACAAATGCCTACTGGTCCTGTTTTAAGAACAAAGGCAAAAGTGCTAGGAATGTATCAAGAATTAGGGGTTGAATTGAAAGAAGAGGATGCTAAACTTATGGATAGTTATAGTAATTAACTTGCTTCAAGTTTTTCTTCTTTAAGAGTTTCTTCCTTCACAGGTTCTTCATGTTTAACTTCATTTCAACGGGAGTCTCTGTTTCTTGAGGAACTTCTTCTTTAGATTCTTCAACTGGTGCTTCCTCAATTTTAGGTTCAGCAGCTTTCTGCCCCTTTTCTTCTTCCCCTTTCTTAGGCGATGCGTATGCTAAATCGCTTTTTGGTGTACTCACCTCTTCCTTCCTCGCGATGCCTATGCGTAATGGCTTTCTTCTTTCAACTCTATTCAACTTAACTTCTTTATTTCCTTGATCTGGAAAAACTTCAGAAAGTTTCTTTGTTCCTTCTTTCAAGATTTTCAAATTAACTTGAACAATATCCTTGGAAATAATTTTTCCTCTGACAGTTTTTCTTAATCTAAGCCCCTTAGGAGTTGTATCTGAACGTTTCTTTTTTCCTTCTTTTTTTGGTCTTTTCTTAAGTCCTTTACCATAATCTTTCAAAAATATTTTTTTCAATCCAATACCTTCCACTTCTTTCATCGAAGTAAAACCAGCCTTATCACTAGTTCCAGTAATTTCAAACTCATATCCTTCTAAATCTGGAGAAATCAATTTCCCATCAATTTTATTATGAAGTTCCTTACCAACTAAAGCTTCCCCTTCTAATTCTAACTTATAAGTTTTCCCTGATTTTTCTCCAATGTTAATTTTAAATGTCATAGTAATTCTTATTTCAGTTGGTTTTTAAAGGTTTTTAGTTGAAGTAGAACCAAAAAGAGAATGAATGAATAATTAATCTTCAGCCCTAGAATCTTGAATTATTTCTTTAGTAATAATCCTATCACCTGAACAAGATTGGAATAACTCTTCAGTTTCTTGATTAGGAAAATGACAGAAAATTATTTCTTTTCCAAGCTCTTTTATAATATATCTTATTGCAGGACAGAAATCAGCATCGCCACTAAATAACAAAGCCACATCATATTTATTTGCAATTGCATCTAATAATAAAGAGATCCCTATTTTAATGTCAACACCTTTTTCAACTATTTTGTAGGCGTTATTAACAGAAGTATGTTTATTGCATTTTGGACAAATAAAAGATTGTGCTTTCTGACGACCACAGTATCTACATTCAAGATTTATTCGGCCCATTGGCCTTTTAACTAATCTCCCTAAATGTAACCTAAGGAGAGGGGTGGCCCTCAATCTTTCAAAAAATTTTTGTTGTTTGGAATATAATGTAGGATTATCTTCTTGATTTGTTGGAGAGTTAAAATACCTTATCTTTACCAGTTCTTCTTCATCTAAGTAGAGCATCTTATTTGTAAGATGCTGAAATTGTAGATTTGTTATCTGATAAGCTCTTTTAGAACTATGATAAAAATTACTTCCATCAAAATAAGCATACACTTTCTTTTTTGGCATCATTAATAACCCTCGAGAGATAAAATATCTTCGTCAGAATTTAACCTTCTGTTACTCGCCTTACGACTTGTAACAAAAGGGAGTTAATTAAAAATATTATGAAGAATTTATTTATAAACTTTTCTCCACTCCGCATTATCAGGTAGAAATATCCATTTCAATAAAATCCCAAAATAAAAAAGCGAAAGTTTTTAAAATACAAAATATTCTATCTTAATATCATATATGTATATGTATGTTATCTCATATAAGAGACCCAATGAGAACTACTATTTTTCAAAGAAAAATTGAACAGAGAGAAACAAGTCTCTAAATCATAGTCATTCATCACGTGAATGAATATAAAATCCCCTCACCCCGATTCGAACGGGGGGCTCTGGAGTGACGGCTCCAGTATGTTACCATTAACACCACGAGGGGATTTTATCCTTAAAAGGATCGTAATTTATGATAAGGCTCACGCTATCTTTTAAGCC
>CAZJDG010000015.1:7696-15697 GCA_964544725.1 Candidatus Woesearchaeota archaeon
TGAATGTGATTTTGTGAAATGCCTTTCGGCGTGAAGGTGAATATAAACGGCAGTTCTTGATTTCTCAAGTCTTTGGTAATTCGAGAATTAAATCTTGAACTACCGTAGGAGCGAACTCCATCAGCTAAACAAGGAATATTCATTTATAAATTTAATGTAAAAACTTCATTTTATAATTTCTTTGTTTTTCCCTGCTAGAAATCAATTTCCCCAATCAGCTTTCTTGATTCTCTTAACCTCTTCAATTTCCTGCAAAAGAGAAAGCTCTCCAGAAGACAACAAATCTTTATTTTTTTTAAAATTCCTAAACTGAGATTCTGAAATATCTGTAAATAAAAATTTAATATCCTTCACTTGTCTTTCAAAATTAACCCCTGGAATTGAAATAGCAATCTCCATTCCCTCAGAAGCTTCACTAACAGATTTATTTTCAGATTGTATATTTTTAACTCTTCCAATTTTTTCAAGCTTATCATCAATCAAACTTAAATTTGAAATCAATTTCCCAACTTCAACTTTTACCCCAAAAATCGCAGGCTTAGTATTTCGGAAAACATATTGTGGCAAAATCTTCAATTTACACAAAGTAGTCAAACCCATCAATCTCTTTTTCTCAAGTTCTTTTCTTTTTTCATTCCTATATTCTGTTAAATTTTCAATCAGTTTGTAAATAACTTCATTCGTCAAAACTTTTAGATTTCCTTGAATTTCCTTTGCCTCTTCATCAATCCCAGTATTAAAACCTACAACGATTGCATCAAGTTCATTTATTTCTAAATTAGCTTTTGCAGAAATTAAATCGCTTTTATTAACATTTCCAATTCCCGCTTTAACAACTGGAATATTATTTTGTCCTAAAAGTAAAAGCAATGCCTCCAAACTTCCTAAAGAATCAGCCTTTGCAATGATTCCTTGTTTTTTAGTTTGAATATTTTCTGCAAGTTCTTTTTTGAACATTTTTTGAATTTTCTCTTTATCTCCCTTAAAAGAGATAAAAGGCATTCCAGATAAAATTTCTTCCTTACTCACTAATTGTAATCTTAATCCAGTAGATGCAGTAACTTCTTCCTTTGATTTAAATCTTGAAGAAAGTGGTTCTATTTCTTCCAAAACTCTAATTTTAGAAATTATAGGTTCTCCTGAAAAACTTGAAACTGCAATTTCATCTTTTTTAGATAATTTACCATCATGTAAAATTGCCTCAACATAATTTGAAGTCTTATCTTTTTTAACTTCTAAAATAACTCCTTTCACTTCATCGCCTAAAATAAGTTTATCTGAGAGATATTTTTGACTCAAACCACATAACATCATAATTAACTCAGGAATTCCTTCTCCCGTTTTTGCAGAACATGGAATCAAAGCAATCTTTTGTGTAAAATCAGATATATTGTAAAACAAATCGGTATCAAATCCTAAACTGCTAAGGCTCCCCATAAGAGTATAAAGTTTTTCATCAAAATTTTGCTTCACATTCAATGACTGAGATTCAATACTTTTTTTCAAGCTTTCGTCTTTTTTAGTCCAACCAGAAATATTATCTATTTTATTCAAAGCAATCACAAAGGGAGTTTTGTTATGCTTTAAAATCTGTATAACTTCCGCAGTTTGAGGTTTTATTCCTTCATTTATGCTAATAACCAAAACGGCCAAATCAGCTAAGCTTCCACCCCTTTTCCTTAAATTAGTAAATGCAGCGTGTCCAGGAGTATCTATGAACAAAAACCCAGGTATATTCAGCTTAATTCCAGATTTCTCAATCAAGGGGCAAGAAGCCTTCAATTGTTCAGCAGGATAAAGTGTAAATGATATTTTTTGAGTAATTCCTCCCGCTTCTCCTTCTTGAATAGAGCTACCTCTAAGAGCATCCAAAATGCTTGTCTTTCCATGATCTACATGCCCGCAAACTGTGACAATTGGCTGTCTAATTTTCTTATTTGTCATATATAATGGATTAAAATAGTATTTTTAAAGGTTAATAGTAGATAGATCTTATGAGAAACGCTATAAAACAATATGTTCCTCCAGGAAGTTTACCTCTTCCAAAGGAGGCAAGTGTTCTAAGATTTCTTGTTGGAAATTCTCCGGGATCCGTTTTTGAAGGAGCCTATTTTATTAGCACTGAGGAATACCAGAATGCGAGGAAAATTCTCTCAAGGAGGGGATGGTCTATTGATAAAGGAAGGGATATGGCAGCAAGATATAATCCAGGTGTTGCTATCCCCCAAGGAATTTTGATCGACGGATGTTTGGCAATTCTTAATTATCAAAATGCCGAAAATTGGAAAGTGAGGACTATTCATTTATTTGAAGAAGGAAAGGAAACCGAAAGAATTGATGCCCTAGCTAAAAAACTTAGTTTGCCAGCGACACATAATAGACTAGTGGGTAATGGGCGCTACAGCAGTAGAAATAGATTTCTATAATATTAAAATTCTTCACAAACATAATATTTATAATCATGAAAAGAATTATTTATCAATGGAAGAAGAGGAAGTTTACAGAACAAGAAATTCTCGAAAATTATACATCCCAATCTATGTTATGATTTTTATTTTATTCGGAACAATCGCATTCATTCAATTTTCTGGAAGAGAATTAAACATCTTAGCACTTCAAGCTACAATAATATTCTCATTCTTGGTCCTACTTATTACAGAGTTACATAGATTCAATAATCTTTACGAAATACATTCAAACGCATTAGTTCACGTTAAAGGACTTCTTAAGAAAGTTATAAGAAGAACCGATCTTTTAGCAGTAAGTGATGCGGACCAATCTCAAAATCTATGGCAAATGATGTTGGGCTATGGGAATGTAAGTGTAAGAGTCTTCTCACAGGATAGTACTATGTATGTAAGAAATATTGATAAGCCTTCAGCATTCATAGAATTTTTGGAAGACAAAATGAGTAAAAAAAGGTCAACTGGTAGTGGCGGAGGAATGGGAAGATGAAAGTAAATCATCCAAGTAAGTCCAAAGGAAGATTTTCGTTCATTCGCCATAAGAGGTATGTCAAATGAATCAAATAATGCATCTAAAAGCTCCAAAAAAAGATTTCAAAATGGTTACAATTACGATTTTCCTATTAATAATGGGATTCTTAATCCTAACCGCATTCTACGGATTTAACTTCACAGGGAATGCAATAAAAAACTGGGGTTCTGGAGGAGGAAATAGCTCAATTGAATTAAAAGCCGATTTAACAATTCCAAATTTAGAATTAAAAGGAAACCTTGGTGAAATAAAAATCAAGGGGGGTTCCAATTCAAATTTATTTGTTGGAAATCAAAAATTCTACCTTGGAAATTCAGATAGTAACCTTATTATTTTAAAGAAATACAATGGAAAAATTTTCCTAGACTCAAATAGAATATTATACTTCAAAGGAAAAGCAACTGAAGTGTCCGTAAATGGGATTACAATAACTCCTGAAATGGGTAAAACGTTAAGTGTGAAACTTGATGAAGATTTCAAATATAGTTTATTGGAAATTAAAGGAGGCGTTTCAATAAAAGAATTAGACTACATAACCTCTGGAACAATAAGAGTAAATGATGATAAAAATATATTTAGGGTTGAAAATGAAGAAATAATCATGAAAAATTTCCAAGGAGATATGAGTATTGAAAGAGGAAAATTCAAAATTGATGGAATGGTAAAACAATTAGAAATTAAAGGAGTCCAAGGAATCTCAATTACATCTTAATGAAAACTGAATATTTCAAGGAAGCAGCAAGAGACTTGATTGCATTAGGGAGTCCAATATTCTTTATTGTAGTTCTTGCAAGAGTTGCTACACTTTCTAATTTAGAATACTTAAGTCAATTCATAATTGCAGGAATTTTATTTTATACTTTTACCATATTGCTCAAAACAGATAAAAGGGCAGGACTAGGAGTTGTTCTTCTAATTTTCATAACTATTTATTATGACAGTCCTGGCTTTACTTGGTTTGCAAGAATAGTATTCATATTATTCATTGGAGCATTATATTATCTTAAAATAGAGAAACTAGAAATCGCTAAAAGTATAGCTCTAGGAGTAATTGCAACAGGAATTAGTTACTATTCTGTTAGATTCTTATTTTAATAATCGGGCAATGATTCTTGTTCAGGATTTGTAGCTGGAGTCGCTTCTTCAGCAGCAGATTGTTCTGCTGGCGCTTCTGTAGGTTCTGAAGCTTTCAAATCATCTGGAGTAATGGAATTAATCATTTCCTTAAACTTGTCAAAACTTTCTGCTGGAATTCTCAATCCTTTTTTTGTAGGTCCAGTATACTTTTCACTTGTAACAAATTCCCTTATATCAACACCCACTCTCCCATTGTATTCTTTGACTCCAACAACGATGTCAGTTACAATTCCCTGATACTCACCCTTGTTTATCTTTCCAATGTCTTTTTCCATAATTACAGGTATAAGTAAATTATTTAAATGTTTTTATAACGCAAAGTATATGAAAAAAACATTACTATCTATGTTGGCTTTTTCCCTAATATCTGGGAGCGTATTTTCGAAAGAATTATTAGAAGTATCAGAAGTTGGTGACCAAATGCCAAATCTCCCAATAAACAAACCTACTGAAGAAAAGATTTTCAAAAAAAATATTGATGATTTAGATTGGGTTAAAAGAATTTATTTTTATAAAGATAAAACTAAAAAGTTTGTAGAAGGTGCTGCAATATTCTATATTTGTAACAAAAAAACGTTAAAAAGACACTCTGCAATTTTTTATTTGGGGGATTCAAAGACTGAAAGAATTGCATATTTAGATGTTGGGAAAGAAAATAAATCTGGGATTGTTGAAGGGAAAAATGACGGAATAATAGATCATGTTATCAAAAAATTTTATAGTTTCTCGCATGAAAAACTTAAAGAAGAGTTAATATGTGACTAGGTATTAAAACCATACTTTTCCAAATCCACCTTTCCATTTTTAATTTCAACGCCTTCTTTTTTCAACATTTCTTCTTTTTTCTTTAAACCATGGGCAAACCCAACTAATTTTCCGCTAGAACCAATAACTCTATGACAAGGAACATCTCCATTTTTGTTAAAAGAATACGGATTTTTATTCATAATTTTCCCGATATGCCGATATGCTTTTGAATTTAGCTTTTCTGCAAGTGCTTTGTAAGTTGTAACTTTTCCTTTTGGAACTTTCTTAAGAAGATCATAACATTGTTCATCAAAATCTTTTTCGAACATTCTGCAACAAAAAAACAAGAGTTTAAATTAGTTTTCAAAAAATCAGTATTTTATACAAAAAACCAACAACCAATAAGCTTTAAGTACTTCTATTGATAACCAATATTGGTTAGCAATAAAATGGAAAACATCATAAGAAAAAAGGTAATCGAAGAACTAAAGAAAAATCCTACTGGATATACTGTTTCTGAGCTCTCAAAAAAACTCAAAATATCTAGACATACTATTGCTAATGTGTTTGCCTTCTTAGAAGGTGCAAGAAAAGTAAAAATACGTCAAACTGGAATGGCAAAGATTTATTTCTGGAATCCTAAAAAATGAACATAAATTATTCAATTCAAAAAATAAGAAGGCATAGGGAATTACAGGGAGAAAAGTCTAGAAGAATTAAGAATTTTGTAGCTTTAGCTGTTGTTCTTTTCATTGGAATTTTTATTGGAAGTTTCTTTGTAGGAAATGAAATCTCTCTGACAGGATATGTTACAGGAAATCTTCCAGATGTTGGTGAAAGTAATTGGGGAACGATCTTGAATAATTACCTATTGCAAGAGCATACAACAAATGGAACTCATGGGAATGTGACTGCTGAGAATTTGAATGTTTCTGGAAATTTTAATTTGATAGGGAATTTGAGTGTTGGAGATAAAATAACTTTCAGATTGGGAGAAATTATTGATAATATTGTTGATGGTTTTATTACAATTACTGGGGGTTTAAATGTTTCTGGAGAAATTAATTCTACAGGATTGAATGTTAATGGAAATATCAACCTAACTGGAAATTTAACAGATTCTTCAGGGGGAATAATCAGTATTCCTTCTGGAGCCGTTATGTACTTTAATTTAACCACTTGTCCTACAGGTTGGAATGAGATGGTTAGTGCGCAAGGTAGATATCTTGTAGGTGTTTCCGGAACGGGAAGGACAATTGGGGATAATGGAATTGCAGGAACAGCGTTTACTACAAATTTAGAAAATAGAACGGTAGGAGAACATACCCACACTTTTACAGGAGACGATTTACCAACTCATACTCATATTCTTCAAAGGTTTGTTGGTGCTGGAGGGAGTACGGAGGAATTATCTGTTAAATTTGATGCGACAGGACAATCTCCTTTAGCCGCAGGTAATGTAGAGAGTGTAAGTGCTGGAACGCCAACTGGAACAAATACAGAAAATGGTTCTGTCGCGGGAACAAATGCTCCTTACATACAGCTATTGGTATGTGTAAAAAATTAAAATGAACATACAAAAATCACTAAATAAAATTGTAAGAGAAAGGGAACAAAGAAGAAAGAAGTTTGAAAGAGTTAGAAAAGTTTTGATTTTAGTTACAACATTATTCATAGGGATATTTATTGGAAGTTTCTTTTTGCAAAGCGATTTCTCAATTACAGGATTTGCTTCTGGAGCTTTGCCAACGGTCGGGGGAAGTTCTGGAAGTTGGGGAACTGTTTTGAATAATTATTTGAGTCAAGAACACACTTCAACTGGGGGACATAAGAATGTAACTGTTGAAGGTGATTTGAATGTTAGTGGATTAATAAGGGGAAATAATTGGACGAATGTTTCGATAACTGAAAGTCAGATTTCAGATTTGCATACTTGGAATTCAACAAATTCATCTTATAGAACTTTGGATAATTTGACTTTTGAAGGGGATGTTAATGTAACTGGGAATTTAAGTGTAACAAATAATCTTAGTGTGGGAGGGAATTTAAATGTTACAGGAGAAATTAATTCTACTGGATTAAGTGTTGATGGGAATGGAAATTTTACAGGGAATGTAACGATTTCTGGGAATATTAAAAGTCCAAATTGGAAAGTAACTCAAGTATTTAATATCAAATTGGGGGTTTACCAATTACAAGTTCTTCATTTACAACTAATGGGGGAACATTACTGATATTTGCATCTGGTTCAGGGTATAGAACATCTACATCAGGGGTTATTGGAATGAATGTTGATATTGATGATGTTAAAAAAGGTGAGGTAAAGAGTTTTACAAATGAACTGTCATCACATAAATCATTTGTTTCAAATATGCTAGTTGTTACAGGCATTAGTGCTGGAAGCCATACAATAACATTAGACACTACTGGATTCACAGTATCCATTGATGCTAGTGATTTTTTTAATATAATAGTTTATGAATTACCTTTTTAAAGCAAAAAATATTATAGCATTCGGAGAACAATAGAGTAAATTTTATAAAAGAAAAATAATAAAAACATAGATTAATTATGAGTTAAGTGAAAGTTAAATTATTAAAACATTTAAAAGATCAATTAAAAGAAAGAAGAATAAACCTAAAATTTATCAAAGAAACTCTTTCAAATCCAGAGCAAATTGTTCCAGAAGCAAAGGGTTTGAAAATAGCTCAAAAAAGATATTCTATTGATAACAAACAATATTTAATTAGAGTTATTTTTAGAGAAAAGAAAGATTTAAGAATTGGTATTACGGTATATAAAACATCTAAAATAAGGAAATATTGGAAATGAAAATAAAATATGATGAAGAAGCTAATGTAATTTATGTACGTTTTAAAGAAGGCGAAATAGCTGAAAGCGATAAAATCAAAGAAGGATTAATAATAGATTATGATGCAAAGGGTAACCCTCTAGCCATTGAGATACTTAATGCTAAAGATATTCTTTCAGACAAACCAGAAATAATTGGGGATTTTTCTTCCATATCACAAAAATAGCTTCGACTCGCAATTCGGAGAACAATAAAATGAAAATTTCCATTATTCTATAACAATCCCAACAGGGCAATGGTCCGAACCC
>CAZJDG010000016.1:0-15380 GCA_964544725.1 Candidatus Woesearchaeota archaeon
ATCCAGATATAGTCTCTATGGAAAATGTCCCCCAGTTAAGAAAGTATAAGGTGTTTGAAGAATTTGTAGAAGGTTTGGAAGAAAAAGGATACTTTGTAAATTATGAACTTGTTTACTGTCAAAAATATGGAATGCCTCAAAGAAGAACTAGATTGGTTTTGCTGGCATCAAAGATTCAAAAAATAAAGTTGATTCCAGAAACCCATAATTCAAGTAATTATCTTACTGTTCAAGATGCATTAAAAGATCTTTCAAGAATTAAAGCTGGAGGAATTAACAAAAAAGACCCATTACATCGATCTTGGAGATTGAGTGAAATTAATAAAAAAAGAATTAAGCAATCTAAACAAGGTGGTTCTTGGCTTGACTGGGATGAAAATTTAGTCTTAGAATGTCACAAAAAAAAGAGCGGGTCAACTTTCAAAGCAGTTTATGGGAGAATGAAATGGGATCAACCTTCTCCAACAATCACAACACAGTTTTATAGTTACGGAACAGGAAGATTTGGACATCCCACACAAAATCGAGCAATCTCTCTGAGAGAGGGAGCAATTTTACAAACATTCCCAGAAAATTATAAATTTTTTAAAGAAGGTGAAGAGATTTATTTTTCTAAAATTGGGAAGCATATTGGAAATGCCGTTCCTGTTAAACTAGGTGAAATAATAGCGAAAAGTATTAAAGAAAGTATTTGATTAGAAAAAGATGGCGGAAGATGCTATTGAGAAAGAATACATAATAAAAATTAATCCTCGAATTTTGGAACTTTTAGGCCCTAGTCTTTATACTAATATTTATTATGTTTTAGCAGAACTTATAGCTAATTCTTATGATGCTGGTGCAAAAAATGTTTATATAATAGAAAAAGGAGATTCAATAGTTGTTGAAGATGATGGAACAGGCATGTCTTATCAAAAAGGAGATATTGAAAAATATCTTGATGTTGCAGTAGAAACCAGAACTAATGAAGAAGATTCGTATGTTGATGGAATGAATAGGAAGAAGATGGGTAGAAAGGGTGTGGGAAAATTAGCTGCTCTAGCCGTATCAGAAAAAGTAAAGATAATGACAATCAGAGAAGGAGATAAATCTGGTTTTATTCTCTCAAGGCATGTTGGAGAAGATAACAAATTAGACCCTATTAATGAGGAAAAAATTAACTTTGAAAAAATTAAAGATAATGGAACTTCAGTGGTTATGACTCACCCAGAATATAGCTTACATAAAACAGCAAAATCAATTAAAAAAAATCTCCTTAAAATGTTCCCTTTAGTAGATAATGACTTTAAAATACATATAAAAACTGAAAAAGAGGAGATTGTTATTGAAGATTTTGATAAAGAAATGGTTCAAGGCTTAGGTGCACTAATCTTATTAGGTTATGATTTCCATCATTTAGCAAAACACTTTAATAGTGGATTAGAAAATAGGGAACTAGAGAAAGACTTGCTTGAAAAAGAAGGGGTCATATCAATTCCTATGAAACTAAAAAATAAAGAGGGTCAAGAAAAAGAATATATGTTAGAAATAAGAGGATGGGTCGGAGCATACAGGACAACTGCGGGAAAGAAAGATGATGTAAATGATTTTCCTGATAACTTCATATCAATTATTTCGAATGGAAAATTAGGAGAATACAATATTCTTCCCACTATAGGTAAAAACCGTCTTTCAGAAGTATATACTGTTGGACAATTACATGTAAATCTTTTAGAAGAAACAGAGTTGCCAGACATTTCTCTTAGCAATCGGCAAGGATACAAGACAGATGATAAAAGATATGAATTTTTGCTTAAATGTGCTAGAGAACTTTTGGAAAAAATTGTAGATAAGAGGAATCTCCTTGCAAGATATAAAAAAGATCAGGAAGACGAAGGGAAATTAGAAATTTTAAAAAAAGAGGAAGAAAAACTAATCAAAAGTATTGAAAAATATAAAGAATCTGCTTCGAGAAAAGTAACAGAAAAACTTAAAGAAACATTCAAAGATAAAATGCCTGAAGGAGTAAAAGAAATGATTGAAGGGGAGATGAATGAGTCTTTTCCTTTGATGGGCATAAAAAAGAAAATTGATGCTCAGAAAAAAAGGATCTTAATAAGCCACAGTAGTCAAGATAAAAATTTAGCGGACATTATCTATAAAATGCTCTCTTTTAATAATGTTCCAGACAAAGACATAATTTATACTACTTCAGAAAGTGTAGATTGCCGGATTCCAAACAGAATGAGTATTTTCCAATATCTTAGAACTTTTTTTGTAGACAGTTATTCGGATAAAAAAATGTATGTAATTTATGTCACAAGTGATGAAATGAGTAAGTCATGGAATGCGGTATCAGAAGTTGGTGCGGGATGGATAACTCAGAGTAAACAAGATATTTTTAATATAAAAGGATTTAGCCCAAAACCTCCATTGAATGTTGATCCAGAATGGCATACTAGTGAAAGGGATGGTGAAAACATAACCATGGAACCAAAAGAGTTTGATAAATTTGTAGTAAAAATTTTAGATATCTGTAAGGACTTAAATTATAACCCAAAAAATAAACAAGCAAATTTTCAAGAGCTTAAAAGACTTGTAACAATTTCATAAATGTGCAATCCACTCCAAATTCTCGTTCCTGAGAATTTTCCTTAAAGCCAGATTCTAACGCCTCAAATACATTCTAAGTGCGATTTTAATTTATCATTGTTTTAGTGCCTGTTTGAACGGCTGTTTTAAACATCAATCATCATCTGTGATTTTTCTGCTTTCAAAATCCATCTTAATATCTTCTGGTACTTTGAAGCCTTTTTTTCTCAAATCTTCTTGGACTTCTTTTCTGTAATTAAAATTATGAAACATTTTGTGATGGTTGGGACATAGACCTACAAGATTATCTTTTTTGTTGTTTTTCTTGTTTTCATCTAAATGGTGCAAATCTACAACTTTGTCAAAACCACAAACAACACAAGATTTTGTAACTTCTTTGTAAAGTTCTAAATCTATATTGTGATATTTTCTATGATTCCATTCTTTGTTTTTTTCCAAATGAAAAACAAAATTATAACAACCCCCACAAAGACCTTTTGCCTTCATTGGCAATTCTCTTTGACATCTTTCACAAACAATATTTTTTGGCTTCCAAGAATATTTTTTATAACACTTATGACAAAGTCCTTTTGCTTGATGTTCTTTTTCCTCACCACATTTTTCACATTTAATTAAGGCCATACTATTAGAGAGAAAAGTTCTATTTAAATTATTGTGACAACTTTCTAATAATAACGTTCGCATTAGAAAAAAAAGAGAAGTACAGGCAATATATCTTGTGCGAACAATTCACACATAAACTCATTTTTAGAGAAAATTAGTATTTTTTATTGGGATGAGTGGATCTCAACCATGTTTATAGGGGTTTTTTCTAAAAGGCCCCCCAGTCTTTATCATTCTGTCTTTGTACATTTTTATTAACTGTTTATTTTCCTTTTTTAACTAAACCTAGAATATCCCTTTCAGCCCTCCTTTTATATTCTGCTTCTGTGCACTTAGGTTAGCTTAATTGCTTGTTTAAACGGCTGTTTATTAGGTAAATTCGTGCCTTTCTTTTAGCCAATGGGATGCAATATAGATAAGAACTACACTGATTATTGTAATTAAACTTGAAGATAAAATGCTTAAAGTTGAACTATCTTGAACATGTGTTAAAAAAGATACTAGGGCAAGGGAAAGATCAAAAACCGTTTGTCTCCATGTGAATGCGATTGTGAACCCTAGAGTAATAAGGATTAGGAGTCTTAGTTGTCTCCGAAATTCTTTTTTCATACTTTCGCCACCCATATAATTCCTAAGGACTCTTTTCATGTGATATTAATGAAAAATATTATTTATAAAAATTTGGTAAAATTTTTTCATTAATTTTTTAAGTAGGCCGAGATTGTGCACTAAGGTTAACTTAGTTATAATATGAAGAAGTTTATGTTGTTTAAGGGTGTTTAAGGGTGTTCAAACAGCTATTTTAATGTTTTTTAGTGTTTTTTTCATAGAAAAACAATCAATTTTTATCAAAAAAAGTGGAAAAAGATCAAGAGTTATAAAATAATTTTAAAGAAAATTTTGTAAAATCCTCGTCGAAAAGGAAAACATTTTTAAACATTATTTTATAATTAATATTATGATTTGGTTTTTTTCTAGAAAAAAAGAGGTTGAAAAGTTAAAAGAAGAGGTAAAAGAAAGTTTCGAGTCTGTAAAAAAAGACATAAGTGGTGTTGGAGGTTGGATTAAACACCTTGATTCTGAGAAAGAATTACAGAAAAGAGATGTAGATGCACTTAGAGAAGAATTATCGTCGATGAAAACTGAAATTGAAGGGGTAAAAAACATCCTTTCTTTTATGAATGAGATGAAACCTAAACAGGTGTTTAAAACACCTAGACGGGTGTTTAATAAACAAACAGGTGTTTATCCTGTTCAAACAGCTGTTCAAACAGCTGTTCAAACACCAAATTTAGACCAATTTTCAATATCAGAAAGAGCAATTCTATGGGTATTATTAAATGCTGAATTAAAATTAGGTTATGATGATCTTGCAGCTGTTTTAGGAAAAGAGAGGGCCACTATAAGAGGCCAAGTAAATGCGATTAAACAGAAAAGTGAGATAGTTGAGGAAATAGTTGAGAAAAATGGTAAGAAAAGAGTGTTTATTACTGAAGAAATGAAGGAAATATTACTAAAAAAGGCGAAAGTGAGAGTTAGGAATAAGAAAAAAGCTCAGGAATCGGATAAAAAAGATTGAAAAGAGAGTGTTAATCATAAAACCCTAGAATTAGTTTAAAGGGAAAGTTAGAGATTTGAGGATTTTAGTGGTTAAAAGAGGAAAAGTGAAGAGGAAAAATAGTAATTGAGATTCTTTTAGTTAGTTATTCGGCTAAACGAAAAAATACTAGAGGTCTCTTAATTGTAAAATTGTGGATAGGGGGGCTATTTTCTTTAAATTAGGGGAAATTGAGAGTTTTACGCTCTTATTATTTATTTTATTCTTCTCTATTGGAACCCCTTTTTTGATTAATCTACCGACGTAATCCCTTATGGAGCTCTCAGTCAAGGAAAGTTTTTCAGATATAGTTTTGTAGTTAGAATGGCCAAATTCCTCGTCGAGTTGATAAATTGTTGAAAAAATAACAATCTCTTGATCGGTAAGTTGTTTGAATTTAAGCCTTAATTCCTTCTTTACATTATCAAGAGTATCTAAGATTTCTGCAACATCATTTATGGTGTTTATTTCCATCTGTCTGTCTGTCTGTCTGTCTGTCTGTCTGTCTGTTGGAACCCCTTCATTTCCTGTGGAAATAGGAGTATTTTGATGGTTTAAAGGCTTAAAATAGCTCTTTTCTGTCGAAGAATCAGTCTTAATTGTTGTAATTTCTGACTCTTGTGTCGAAGTATCTTTTTGAGATTTTATAATAGAACTAAGGTCAAATATCTCTTTTTTTAAAGAATTTAGGGTTAAATGAAGTGAATCTATGTCTAGTTTTACCTTCTGAAAAGCATCTTTAATCTTTTCATTATCCATCTTATTCAGGTAGATTGATAGTTTTTATATTTTTGGTAAATATTATCTTCCATCTTCCAACGAGATCTCTTAAGATAAACTACTCCTTGAGGATTCTTTTTAACCTCTATAATTAGTTTCTTTTCTTTTAGACTAAATAACAGCTGTTTTATGAATTCTTCATCTCTTGCTATCTCTGAAGCTATTTTAGAGGTAAACAAAAGTTGAGGGAACTTAGAAAATAAAACCATAAGAATTTGTTCAGATATCTTGTCTTTTTTATTTTGAGAAATTTTCATACCAATAGTTATTCGGTATTAGTTTATATAATTTTGTTAAAGAATTATTCTTTGTCTTCTATTTTTAGAGAGGGAAGTTTCATATGAGGGGGAAGATTCATTTCATCGCTTAATGTTAATGCCTTTATATTTGATTTCCTTAGAATAAGGTTAAATAAAGGTAACTTGAAATCATTGGATAGGTTTTTTTCTTTCCATTCCTTGACTATCCTTTTTGAGTCTTTTGAATTTAATGCTAAAAGAACCACCCCTTCTAGTTCTATTTTTGCTTTATCTTCAGTATAATCTATTGAAAATTTAAATGCCACCCCAACAAGCTCTTCTTTTTGAGATAAAACCTCGTTTTTTACAGAATCTATACTAGTTACATCTATAGTATTCTTTATCTTAGCATCCCTAAATTCGGAAGACTTCTTCTCTACAAAGATCTTATTAAAATTGAATCCTATGATTTTCATGTTAATTTATCAAAATAGTTGTTTTTAAATATTTCTAGAATCAAATAAGGTCTTCTTCAGAAACAATTACAAAGTCTCCTATAGCAATTACAGAATTATAAGGGATTAACAATTCACTATTACTTATCTTTTCTAAATTAAGGTTTTTTATATAGGGAGTTGGATCTTTCAGAACAATATTAATAATTTCCCCTGAATTTGTCTCAAATGTTAAATCTCTAACAAAACCTAATCTTTTACCTTCTTTAGTTACTATCATTTTTCCAAGAAGAGAACTAAAAGGATTTTTATTTTGCATAGTTATTTCATAAGAAAATAATATATAAAGTTTTCTGTAAAAAATAATGAATAATCAATAAGATAGATTGATCACTCACCCCTTTGTTTCGTGTAGAAAGTTTTAAAAAGAAAAAATTGAATTTTGATTATTATATTATTATTAAAAATATTTATATTATATATATTATATATTAACTACAATTATATATTAACTACAATTATATATTAACTACAATTATAATAATCTCTAAATCATAGATTTTTCAAGTTCCAAAGGAAATATGGGTGTTTTTCTTTTTTAGTAGTTATAAGAGTTTATATAATTAGAAAATTTTTCTCGATAGTAATTTTGGTTAATTTAGTTTTTCCAAGAGAAACATAGGTGTGAGTGTAGAGGGTTAAAAATGAGTGAATTAGATAAAATATTTGAATCGTTTGATAAGAATTTGATTTTTAAAAATAAGAATATTCTTCAAACTAATCACAATCCTAAAGAAATTTTATATAGGGATGAACAGATTAATCAAATAGCTTCTATTCTTGCGCCAATCTTAAGAGGAGAGAGGCCAAGTAATTTATTTCTTTATGGTAAAACTGGGACTGGAAAGACACTCTCTATTCAATATGTTAAAGATGAATTACTTAAAAGAGCAAGTAAAGAGACAGGATCAAAATTGAGGATAGAGTATTTGAATTGTAAATTAAAGAAAGTTTCAGATACTGAATATAGAATCTTAGCAGAACTTGTGAAGAAACTTGGAGGGGAAGTTCCTAGTACTGGTTTGCCCACAGAATCTGTTTATACCAAGTTCCTAGATATTATAGATTCTGAGAAACAATTGATAGTTTTGATACTTGATGAGATTGATCAAACAGTTAAAAAGATTTCAGATGGGTTTTTGTATAATTTAACGAGACTTAACTCTGAATTATCTCAATCTCAAATAGCGGTTGTAGGAATTAGTAATGATTTGACTTTTTTAGAGGGTTTAGATCCGAGGGTAAGAAGTTCTCTATCTGAAGAAGAGATTATTTTCCCACCATATAATGCAATACAATTACAAGAAATTTTGAAAAAGAGATCTGAAGATGTTTTCAAAGAAGGGGTTGTTGAAGAAGGGGTTATTGCTAAATGTGCTGCTTTTGCTGCTAGGGAGCATGGGGACGCGAGAAGGGCCCTTGATTTGTTTAGGATAGCGGGAGAATTAGCCGAAAGAGATGGAAGTAAAATAGTTTCCTTGAAACATATAGATACTGCTAATGGAAAAATAGAAAGGGATAAGATTTTAGATGTTGTGCGTTCTGAACCTAAACAATTTCAGTTGGTTTTGTACTCTATAATTCAATTATCTCAAAATAATAATAATTCCCAAACAAAATTAAATCCAAATAATAAATCCCAATCAAATAATTCTATTTTTACAGGTGAAATTTATAATTATTATCATGATTTATGTTTAAAATATAAAATGGAAATTTTAACACAGAGAAGAGTTTCTGATATTATTCAAGAATTTGATATGTTAGGGATAATTAATGTTAAAGTTATCTCTAAAGGAAGAGGGGGAAGAATGAGGGAGATTAAATTAGCAATTACAAAAAATATAGTTGAAAAAGTGAAAGAAATTATCGAAGATTCATTACAATATAATTAAAATGAAATCAAACTATTAAAATGAAAAAATTAGAACTTTATGGTCTAAGTAAAGGAGGTAATCATTCTGTTTATTATATTGAGAAAAGAAAGATATTTCTTGAATATTTTAGGGAATTTTTACATAAATTAGGATTCAAAAAACACATTACTGCTACTGAATTGCTAAGATTATTGGGTGATTCTGATAATAATTATTCTGCAAAAAAATATTCTAGTAAATTATATCAAGATAAATATTTTTATTTTGATAATAAAGAATATAAAATAGATGTCTTTTTTGGAAAAAGTCAAATAATTGTTTCAATTTTTAGTGTGAGTGATAAACAAGAGGAAATAACAAATAAATTTTTTGAGTTTTGTGATTTTAAAAATTAAAATGGACCCAAAAGAAATTTTAGGATTTTGTATGGAAAAAGGACTCCTGATAGATAAAGAAGTCTTGAATTTATTTAGTGGAACGGTTGATACTGAATCTGTAAAATTAATTATTGAAAAAATAAAAACAAATACTAATCAGAGAATAATCACTAAAGATGTTTTTTATAACAATCAAAATCAAATGGAAGAATTCTTTTCGAATATTCCTGAAGAAAAAATCAAAAGATTAAAAATTAAGTTAGGATTAAGTATTGAAATTTCTCAAGAAGTTAACAAACCTACAGAAGAAATTTATGAAATTCAAAATGAAATTCCTGAAGGGGTTGTGAAAATTAATTCTTTGATGCCTTCTCCTGGGAAGAAGTTAGTGGTAAAGGATTTTGTAACTCATTTTAGAAATAGGTTTTTTGAAATTAAATCCTATCTACAAGACCGACCTGAATTGAATAATCTTATCTCAATTGATAAAATTGTGGGAAATAGACAAGGAATATCTATTATTGGGATGATCTCTAGTAAAAAAACTACAAAGAACAAAAATATAATTTTGGAAGTTGAAGATATTAGTGGAAGGATTAATGTTTTGATTAACCAAAATAAAACAGAAGTTTATGAAAAGGCACAGAACCTTGCTTTAGATTCAGTTGTGGGTTTTAAGGGGTCGGGAAGTAGAGACATTTTGTTTGTTAATGATTTGTTTTTACCTGACTTAAAACTTCCAGAAAGAAAAAAATCTCCTTTTGATGAAAGTGCGGTCTTTATTAGTGATATTCATATTGGAAGTAAATTTTTTTTTGAAAAAAATTTCTTAAAGTTTATTGATTATTTGAATGGAAAATTACCAAATACTCCTGAGGCAAAGAAAATAAAATATCTTTTTGTTGTTGGAGATTTAGTTGCAGGGGTGGGGGTTTATCCTGGACAAGAAGGAGAACTGGCTATCCCAGATATTGAAGGACAGTATGCTCGTGTTGCAGAACTTTTTGGAAAAATAAGAAAAGATATCAAGATAATAATGCTTCCAGGAAATCATGATTCTGTAAGGTTGATGGAACCGCAACCAGTTTTTGATGAGAAGTATGCCTGGCCATTATATAGTATGGAAAATGTGACCCTTACTGCAAATCCTTCTACTGTTAATGTTGGCGCAAAGGGGACTTTTTCAGGATTTGATGTTTTATCATATCATGGATTTTCATATTTTTTCTATGGGAATAATATCCCTAGTTTGATAGAAGAAAATGCTGCTATAGACTCTCCTGATAAAATTATGACTTATCTTTTACAAAATAGACATTTAGCACCAACAAATTCCTCAGTTCAATATTATCCTGATGAAAAAGATCCACTATTAATTAGAAAAGCGCCAGACATATTTGTTTCAGGACATACACACAAGGGTGCAGCTTCGTATTACAATAATATCTTAGTTATTTCTAGTACTTGTTGGGAAAGTTTGACTCTTATCCAAGAGAAGTATGGTAGTAAACCTGATTTTTGTAAGGTTCCTATGTTTAATTTTAAGACAAGGGAATTAAAAATTTTAGATTTTTATGAATCTGACGAAGAGGTAGGTGGGAAATGAGAAAGATAGCAGTTGATATTGATGGTGTGCTTGCAAATTTAACAGAACCTTTTTTGGAATATTATAATCAAAGAGAGGGAACAAATTTTAGATTAGAGAATGTTCATACAACCAATTTTAAGGAGTTATTTGGGATAAATGGTGAGGAAGAAAAAAAATTATTGGATGACTTTTTTAAGTCAGATTTTTTTAGTAACATCCAACCAATTATGGGTGCTCAAGAAGCAATTTCCCACTTATCTAAAAGAAATCATCTTGTGATTGTTACAGCTAGAAAAGAATATATTCAAGATAAAACTAATGAATGGATTGAACGATTTTTCCCAGATGTTTTTTCAGAGATTCATTTTGCAAGAAATATTAACTCTGGGGATGAATCAAAACTCTCTAAATTTGACATTTGTATGGAAAAAGGATATGAAATTATAATTGAGGATGATTTAGTTTATGCTAATCCTTGCGCGGAAAAGGGGATTAAGTCTATCCTATTAAATCATCCTTGGAATCAGGAAGAAAATCTTCACCCTGAAATTACTCGAGTTAATAATTGGCAAGAAGTTTTGGAGCATTTAAAATGAGTACTCAAGAATATTTTGTAAATTTTGAGAAAAAAGTTAAAGAGGCTTATGAAGTTGCTGGGAAAGCTAGAAAAAAAGGTTACGATCCTGCCGATAAAGTTGAAATTCCTTTAGCAATGAGTATGGCTGAAAAAGTGGTTGGTTTAATTTCTACTATTTATCCTCAAATGGCTGATTCAGGAATTTCTGAAAGGATTTTAGAATTGGAAAAAGATTATGGGAAATTAGATCCAGCAGTTGCATTACAAATTTCAGAGGAAGTCGCAAAACAGAAATTTTGTAAATTTAATTCTTTACTCGAATCTATTGAGGCAGGAGCAAGGATAGGATTTGCATATGTCACTTTAGGAGTTGTTTCTTCTCCAATAGAAGGTTTAACTGAAATAAAGATATTTAAAAGAAAAGATGGAAAAGAATATCTTTCCCCATTTTATTCGGGGCCTGTAAGGAGTGCAGGAGGAACTGGGGCTGCTTTTTCGGTCGTGATTATTGACTATTTGGCTGATATGTTTGGATTTTCAAAATATGATCCTACTGAAAACGAAGTAAAACGAACTATCACAGAATTATTTGATTATCATGAGAGGATAACTAATCTACAATATCTTCCAACAGAAGAAGAAATGATTTTTCTAGCAAAGAATTTACCAGTTCAAGTAAATGGGGATGCTTCAGAGAAACTTGAAGTTTCTAATTTTAAAAATTTGGATAGAATTGAAACTAATTTTATTAGGAGTGGTTTTTGTTTGACAATTGGGGAAGGGGTTGCACAGAAGGCTGCTAAAATTAAAAGATATATTGATTCGTTGAAGGAAAAGGGTTTCAAAATTAATAATTGGGGTTTTCTTGAGGAGTTTATAGAATTACATAAAAAAAGAGATATGGGGAATGTAGATGACTCTCCAACTTACATTAATGATTTAGTTGCAGGAAGACCTGTTTTCGGACACCCATCAAGATCAGGAGGATTTAGATTTAGATATGGTCGAAGTAGGGTGAGTGGGTTTAGTGCGGCTTCAGCACATCCTGCGACAATGGCAATTACAGATGGGTTCATTGCAATTGGGACACAGTTGAAAATAGAAAAACCAACTAAAGGATGTGCTATAACTGTTTGTGATTCTATCGATGGACCAATTGTTAAATTATTCAATGGAGGTGTAAGAAAATTAAGCAGTAGGGATGAGGCAACAAAACTTTATCCGGATGTTGAAGAAATAATCTACACTGGAGATTTACTTTTTCCTTTTGGAGATTTAGCAAATAGAAATTCTGCTTTGATAAAACCAGGTTATGTTGAGGAATGGTGGCATTTGGAATTAGAAGAGAAAGATATTAAATTCTCTAAAAATGTAAATTATTTTGAAACTTCATTTGAAGAGGCCGTTGAAATAAGTAAAAAATATGGAATTCCTTTACATCCAAATTTTATTTTTTATTGGACTGAAATTTCTAATGAACAACTTTTGTCTTTGGTTAAGTGGCTGAAAAATTCAAGATCTACTGGGAATGGAAAAATAATTTTTCCTTATTCTAGAAATGAACAGGAAAAATATTCTCAAGGGAAAAGAACTTTGGAACTTCTAGGGATTGAGCATGAAGTTAGTATAGAGAATGTTATTCTTAATGAATCTAGGAGTAAGGCTTTACTTGTTAATTTAGGATTTGATGTTAATCTTTTGGACAAAGAAGGTTTTGTTTTTAGGGAAATTGATCCTTTGAAATTTGAAATTGAAGGAAGTGTTTTAGAAATTGTAAATAAATTTTCTGATTTTGAAATTAAAGATAAGGCAGGAGATTTTATTGGGACTAGAATGGGAAGACCTGAGAAAGCAAAATTAAGAAAATTGATTGGAAGCCCAAATGTTTTATTTCCGGTTGGAGAGGAAGGGGGAAGATTCAGGAGTATTAATGCTGCATGTGAAGTTGGAAAAATAAAAAGTGCATTTCCCCTTTATTATTGTGAACCTTGTAGCAATGAAACAATTTATCCTAAGTGTGAGAATTGTGAAACTAAAACTAAAGAAATGTTTTATTGTTATGAATGTAAGAAAAAGTCTTTTGAAATATGTGAAGAGCATGAAAGAGGATTAACTTATTCTAATCAAAGTTTAGATATTAACCATTATTTTGAGAAGGCAATTGAAAAATTAAAAATTCCAAGAGTCAATATTCCTAACTTGATTAAAGGAGTTAAAGGAGTATCTTCTGCAAATAGGAAAATGGAAAATCTGGTTAAAGGAATTTTAAGAGCAGCATATAATTTACAAGTGAATAAAGATGGAACAATAAGATTTGATGCTACTGAATTACCTTTAGTTTCTTTCAAACCAAAAGAAATTGGAACTAGTGTTGAGAAACTTAATGAATTAGGTTATACAAAAGATGCCTATGGGAAAGATCTTGTAGATAAGGAACAAATTGTAGAAATGATGCCCCATGATGTTGTTCTTCCCTGTCCTCCTGGAAATGGGGAAGAAGGCGCAGGAGATGTCTTTGTAAGAATTAGCCAATTTGTAGATTCTTTGTTAACCAGATTTTATGGCTTAGAACCCTTTTACAATATTAAGAAAAAAGAAGATTTAGTTGGGCATTTAGGAGTTGGAATGGCGCCTCATAATTGTGCAGGGGTAGCTTGTAGAATAATTGGTTTTTCTAGCACCCAAGGACTTTTAGCTTCACCATACATGCATGCTGCGATTAGAAGGGATTGTGATGGGGATGAAATGGCAGTCATGCTTTTGTTAGATGTTTTGATCAATTTTTCAAGAGAATTTTTACCAAGACATAGGGGAGGAACTCAGGATGCACCATTAGTTTTGAATGCAAAGATAGATGCGGGAGAAGTTGACGATCAGATTATGGATTTTGAGTTAACCTACAAATATCCTTTAGAACTTTATAGGCTTTCAGAAGAGAGGAAGCATTCTTCTGAAGTTAAAATTCCAACCGTAAAATCTTATTTAAAAGAAGGGAAGGATCCTTTTGTTAATTTAGGATTTACTCATGATACATCTAATTTTAATGATGGGGTTTTGTGTTCGTCTTATAAAACTTTAGCGACAATGCAAGAAAAATTACAACATCAAATGGAATTGGTTGAAAGATTGAGGGCAGCAGACACTTCTGATACTGCAAGACTTGTGATTGATAAGCATTTCATTAAGGATATGCGGGGAAATCTGAGAGGATTTTCAACTCAGACTTTTAGATGTGTAGGATGTAATGAGATTCATAGAAGAGTTCCCTTGAATGGTGTTTGTACAAAATGTGGGGGGAAAATTATTTTTACAATCAATGAAGGAGGAATCAAAAAATATTTGGAACCTGCTTTGGATTTAGCTTACAAGTATAATGTTTCTCCTTATATGAAACAAAATTTGGAATTAATTAAGAGATATATTGATTCGGTCTTTGGAAGGGAAATGGAAAAACAAGAAGCTTTGAAGAAGTGGTTTTAATCTCAACCTTTAGGATTAATAACCCCTGAATGCAGAATGTAAATATTTTATTCCTCCAAAAATAAGAAGGATACCCCCAATAAATATAAACCAAACATTAATTGATGGAAGAGGAATAAAATTAAAAGGCGCATTTAAAAAATAAATTCCTAAACCCAAATAAATAATAAGGGCTGTAATATTAAGAATATTTACCATTGCCTTTAAATTAAAAGATATTTATAAATGTTTTTTAATTTTTATAATTTTGTTGGGAATATTTAAATAACCTATATCCATTTATTTGTTATGAAGGTGAATGTAAAACACATATTGATTTTATTAATTGTTTTGTCTTTTTTAGCTGCCTATTATATTCCAGGAGGAAAGGGAGATGTTATTGATGGAAATTCTATCGGATTTTTAGGAATTCTTTTTGGGATTATTGTTGGTTTTTTTATTGCTGATTTATATTCAAGATATCAGGGAATAAGAGAAAATTCTGCAATTGATTCAAGCTCGCTTTCCGAATTTTATTTTATGGCGTCAATAATTGGAGAAAATGCAAAAAATAAAAAATGGTTAAAAGATATTGAAAGAAAAATTAATAATTATATTAAGAAATTTATGCCTCTACCATGGGATAAATATTCTGAAACTGAAAAAGAATTTGGAGAAATTGGTAAATCTTTGAAAGAATTAAAATATACTTCTGATAAAGATGGGGATACATACTCAAATTTACTACAATTACATGCACATCATTCTGATGCTCGGGAAAAATTAGTCTCTTATGGTAAGGATAAATTGTCTTGGGGCGAGTGGTTGGTTATTTTGTTTTTAGGTTCACTTTTATTATGGTCTTTATTTTACATCAAAGAACCCTCAATTGTTTCAATAATTTTTACAGGAGCGGTAACTTCTGCCATACTTCTCTTGCTATTTGTTATTAAAGATCTCAATAATTTGAATTTTGGAGAAAGTTCTATTTCTATAGAGCCTTATGAAAGAGTTTTAGATGCTATTGGAAAACCACGATATTTTAAGAGAAAAGAAAGCTTCTGGAAAAATTTATTTATACTAAAAACCAGAAGTGTTTAGAAGCTTTGAAGAAGTGGTTCTAAACTAAATAAAGAAAAATTGTTGGAATTAATAAACAACCCATCATATTTGTTC
>CAZJDG010000017.1:0-2559 GCA_964544725.1 Candidatus Woesearchaeota archaeon
TTGTTCAGTATGATGTTTCAGTGGACGCAGAAGTTAAATCTGGTGGAGAAAAAGCTGGAGAAAACTTAGTTGTTGAAGCTACAATTGCTAATACTGGAGATAAAACAGTTAATTATGTTCTTAATGTAGAAGGATACTCAACATGGGCTAACTCAGCAGATTTAAGCTCTACAACTTTATCTTTAGGTCCAGGAGAATCTAAAATTGTTTCAGTTACATTTGATGTAAATAAGAAAGCTTTTGGAAATCAAAACTTTAACATTGAAGTACTTGTTGGAGATAATTTAGCAATTGCTCAACCTGTGTCAGTATTTATTGAAAAAAGAGAGGGGTTCTTTAGCAAGATAACTGGAAGTGTTGTTGGAGCAAACAGTGGAAATTGGTACTTGTGGGGAATCGGAGCTGTTAACGTTCTTTTAGTATTAGCAATCATATTTGTAGTAGTAAGAATGTTCAGAAGATCTTAAACTTATAAATCTAAGAAAGTTATTTCCCAAATATTTTATTATATATTTTAGTTCCAAAGTTTTTCTCTTCTTCATATTGGACTATAATCAATCCGATAAGATATCCAATTAATCCTCCAGCAATTATATCACTCATAAAGTGCAAACCAAAATAAACTCTTGAGAAGGCTACTAAGATTGCGAAAACAACCCATATATATTTTAGTTTAGGGAATTCTTTAGATAAAATTGGAATTGCACAAAAGACCAACATTGCTTGAAAAGAGGGAAATGAGAAATTCCATATAGAATGACTCACTTTTTCCAAAATAGGAAGAATAGAAACAATTCCTAACTGAAATGGCCTTTGTCTTTGCACTAAAAACTTAAGCAAAAAACTTACAACAACTGATAATCCTAAAGTAACCCATAATGGAAGAATCCATCTCCTTTTGTTTGCTTGCCACAAAAATAAACTAGTTAATAGAAAAAAAATAATTATCTCTGAGCTTAAGAAAGTCAATCCAATAAAAAATTCATTTAATAAACTATTTCTCATCAAAGAAACACCTCTTACAATCTCTGAGTCAAAATAAAAACTCACAAATCCTAAGAGAATTACTAAGAAAAATAATACTACCTGTTTACGCTCTTTCATTATCTATTTAGCATTAAACTATTTAAATAGATTTTTACTTTCACTTTGATGAACAAAGATAATAAACAATTTCTAAAGATTATTACTAGATATTTGATTCTTCTATTAGTAGCTGTACCTAATTTTTGGTTGTTTTACGCTATCTTCACCCCTTTAACTGTTTATTTTGTCCACTTGAGTCTAAGTATTTTTTTTGATACCCTTTTAACTGGAAATGTTATTATTTTAGATAACCGAATTCCCATTGAAATAATTCCAGCTTGCGTAGCAGGTTCGGCGTATTATTTATTATTAATTTTAAATTTATCTATCGCGAAAATAAAATTAAAAGATAGAATCAAAATGATTTCACTCTCTTTCTTAATTTTCCTTTTAATTAACATCTTAAGAATATTCATTTTATCAGTTATGTTACTTTCTAATTTCAATCTCTTCCTTATAACTCACAAAATATTTTGGTATGTTATGAGTACTGTCTTTGTGGTTGGAATATGGTTCTTCGAAGTAAAGCTTTTCAAAATAAAAGAAATACCTTTCTATTCTGATTTGAAATTTTTATACCAGAAATCTAATCTAAGAAAATAAGTTAAGGAAACCTAAAGTTCCCATCAAAATAAGCAAACCTGCGATTAAGACACCTAAAGATATTGAGAATATACTTTTCTTCCGATCTAATCCTAAAATCCAAGAAACTAAACAACCACTCCAAGCTCCAGTCATTGGAAGGGGAATAGCAACAAATAAAACTAATGCAAGAAATCCTAATGATTCATGCTTCTTTTCAAATTTATCGACTCTTTTTTGAAATCGTTTTAAGAAGAACTCAAAATTCTTCCTATATAGCTCAAAATTCATCAATCCTAAATGGATGTTATCTAAGAAATAAAAAATGAAGAAAATTAAAAGAATATTCAACAATACTACTAGTAAGAAAATTTGAAAAATTGGAATACTTTTTTCAAGCGCGTAATTTATTGCTAGTGGTAATCCAACCCTTAATTCTGTAAAAGGCATAACTGTTAAAAGAAGTGCATAAAAAAGTTTTAAATCCATTTAACTATTCGTCACCAATTTCTTTAACCAACACTTCAACTAAAAATCTTTCGGTGACTTTCAAAATTTCACAATCATTAACTTGTAAAATATAACACGAAGGCCCTAAAAACTGCCCAATTCCTGAAATCTCACCAGATTGTATTTGTAAATATCCATATCTTCCATTAATATCGCAGCTAGCTTCAGGATCAGTTATGAATTGGGAATCAAAAACTCTCATTACTTGCTGAAGATTATACATGGAGATCCCTCCATCACCTTCGCAACTAAAAGATTCAGTGGTATTGACTACAAACATTTCAGGTAAACGAATTTTTCCAGCAAAAGGAATATCCTTTTCTAATTTTCTTGGATCATTCCTAAGGTAAACATTATAATTTACTGGCTTTTCTTCAATAA
>CAZJDG010000017.1:2569-5653 GCA_964544725.1 Candidatus Woesearchaeota archaeon
TATACCTTTATACTCAAAATTATTTGCATTATATAGGGACAAATAACTTAAGAATACAAAAAGAATTATTACTCCTAAAGTAATGAATATGTTCCTTAAGATTTTATTTTCATCTTTAACTTGTTTTTTAGAAGGTTTTTCTTCAACATTCTCAGTACCTTCTTTCTTAATCAATTTTTCTTTGCCTTTTTTCAAGATCTTAAAAAATTCAATTATTTTCTTTTTAATCATTTTTTAACTTAAATTTCAGGCTTTTTAATCTTTATGTAGGTTTTGTTTATTTATCGCGATGCCCGTCTTCCCGATGCGTATGGGAATCGCACGTAATGGCTACGCTACTCCTAAAATTTTATATAAAAATTCATCTGTTAATTTTATCAAATCTTCTTTTTCTCCAGAGATAAATACACAATTATCCTGTTGTCTTATTTCTGACTTATCACTCTCTTGGATTACTACAAAATTATCCTTACAAGTTATTATTGGATTATCTTCACATTTGTCTTCCAAACAAGCATCTTCTATTCCATCAACAAATTCAAATAAATTAGTTTTAATTTCAGATTTTGCTTGGATATTTTCTGAATAGATATAAAGTGGCTTTGCCTCATAATTTAATATTGGGTTAATCACATTCTCAATTCCTAAGAGTTGGGAGGGATTGTATCTAAAAATCAAATTCATCCCATTAAAATCAAGAATCCAGAATCCATTTTGTTCTGTAAAATCAAATCCATTAAAATTAGTAATTTCTGGAACATAATCTTCCCCATTGGGATCGTTTCCTGAATCTCCTCCGAATGTTTGAAAAGCATAACCTAAAATACTCGAAAACATAATAAATATCAAAATCAAACTCAGTACAACTTGTTTTAGCTTTTTCTTCCTTCTTTCTTTATGTTTTGAAATTATTTTTCTCATTAAAACAATTTGTCGCTTAGAGTATAAAAGTTTTTTCTAAATTAGGGCTCTCGCCAGGTTGAAAAAAAAGAAAAGAAAAAAGAAAAAAATTCGTAAAGTTATTATACTTCTACAAACGCTGAGGTTCCAGTTACTCCAGTAAGTCCTCTATACTCTTTCCCAGATGTTGTATCAACTTCTCCAGGTTTGTTTACCAATTGTTGTGCAGCAGCTAATGTATCAGCTTGCTCGTATCCCGCTACAACTAAAGCAACTTTTCCAGATGTGAAAGCATTACCTACAGTCTTTATCATGTATTCCCCTGAACCAACACCTGTAGCATCTGTGAAAGCAGTACCACAAGTTCCTAATGAAACTCCAAGTACTTCTGCGGTAGCTGAATTAATACAGCTTCCACCTACAAGAATAACATGTCTACTACTCCAAGTGGATTTTTCATTGTCCTTAAGGACCAAATCTCCAGCTTGAACTCCCGATAAGCTTACTCCTGGTGCTCCAATATATACATCTGCAGTGGATTCACCACCATGATATATTAACTTAACACTCTTTTGACCTGAACCTGAAGGCTTGTCAAACAAAATTTCAGTAGCAAGTGCAGAGTAAGTGAAATCTCTAAATACCTTTGTATCTCCGATTTCTGTAGAAGTTGCATCTGTATTCATCGTATCTACACTAGCAGTTTCAACTTCAGCATCTGCATTCCAATCAATTGTCACATTAATCCAGTCTCCTGAAGCAGCATTTTCGTCTTTATCTTCTTCATACATCGCAAGATAGAATGAAGTTGCATTGTGTCCTAAAGTTTGACCTCCACCATCGACGGAAGTATTTAAATCAATAGCTCCCTCAGCAGCAGTAGCATTCTCTACTGCGTAAGGTAAGTAAATTTTCATACCTTCTTTTGAATACAAAGTATGGAAATTTGTTGCTGAACTTGCATTATTCACAACCACATATTGGTTGTTAGCAGTAGTACTTAATTCACCAAGTCTTATTTGAGCACCGTCAGCTCCAATGTCAAAAGTATTACCAGCTTCACGATTACTCTTAAGGTCTGCCCATGCACCATTAACTCTGTATTCGAAATCTACTTGACTATTTGTTGCATCAAATTGATTTGCTCTAACTAGATAAGAAGATCCCTCATTTACACCAGTCCATGAAACTACAAAGTAATTATCTCCTGCACTTTTGTTCCATGTCACATTTGTTGTTCCAGGAACCCACGCAGTCTTTATTTCATCATCTGAATCTTTACCAATTCCGGTAAATGCTGATGCGGTCCCGTATAGAATTGGAATATCTTCAATTCCATCCCTATAAGGGAAATCATTCAAAGTCATGTAAAGTTCACCTCCTGCTTTAACTTCTATAACTTCTTCAACAGGGAATGATAATCCTCCGAAAGATATTTTAACAGAATCAAATATTGGCATAGTTATAGAGCTATCTGTAGCGATAAATAAATCTTCATTATCATCACTCCAAGCAAGACTTATACTAGTAAGTTTACTTCCAGTAGAATCATTAACTATTGTAACACCAAGTCCTGAGATGGTATCTTCATTAACTTCAAGATCTGAACCACTTGTAAGTTTTAACTTACCACTTCCTATGCTAAATTCTACGCTTCCTTCACCTGTAGCAGAGTTGAATAAAATATCCTTTATTCCAACATAACTTCCGTCAGAAAGTTTCTGTGTTTCACCTTCGTTCAATGTATTGGTGACTTCACCATCTATATCAAGTTTAACTTCTGTTCCAGAAGCTAAAACTGAAACTGAAACTTGATGCCCAGACACTGTTGCAGTATCTCCGGCTCTAAGAAGAGCTTCTTCAGCAGAATCTAAAAGTGTAAAGATTTTATTTGCTGCACCTCCACTACTATTTGATAGAACATAATAGGTTTTCCCCATAAATGTTAAATCAGATGTAGGTAAATCACTTATCAAAGGTTCATCTGTAAAGTCAAGAGTATATGTTAATATTGTTGTTGCAGAACCTATTCTAAAACCAATTGTTGGATCATCGACTCTATAATCATCATCATCAAACATGGTTAATTGAAGAGCTTCCATAACAATCTTTTGATCGAAATCAAATTCATCATTATCATCATCAATATACGTTCCTCCTGCTAAAAGATTTGGCATTTCATCA
>CAZJDG010000017.1:5663-14773 GCA_964544725.1 Candidatus Woesearchaeota archaeon
GTCTTTCAAATTTGTATAAATCCCCTTCACCACTAACTGATGTTGTGCCTCCAGTAACTCTTGATGCTAAATAACTAGAGATATCTCCTGCTGCAACACTATCATCCGCACTAGCACTCGATCCTGTAACAATTGCCACTCCTGTGGAAGGTTGTCCAGAGAAAGGTGTAGGGAAATTTGCTGCGGCAGCTACTCCCATAGTCATACCAACCATAAGTACACTAGCTCCTATTGCTGTTATTTTTTTAAACATTCTTATTTTAAACCTCCTTTCATGTGTTTTAACATCCTTGTCTACGACAATTCTCACTCAACAAAAGTTATAGGGTAAAACTTTTGTCTGATTGAGTATATTTATCCCCTATTAGATCACTCTCATGAGTGTATTTTATGAAACTCAATTTTCTTTAAAAAGCTTTTCGTGTCAGATTGCCATTTACCCCTAATAATGATCTTATTTCAGTGTTTTACTTATAAAGGTTATGCTGTCACTAACATATGAATACAAACAGGATTTTTTACTAAATCGAAGGATTTATTAACATAGGGTATATAGTAATAATATATTATAAAAAAGAATAGATATATCTAAAATATACTATGGATATATCTAATTAAAAATAACCTCTATACAAAAATGGCTGTTAGAACTAAGACAAGGGAAGTAACTATTAAGGAATCGCAAGGAACTTTTTCCATATTTAGAAAAGGAAAAACTTCCAAAGACAATTATGATTTCTCAGGGATTTCTGCTTTAAGGCAGTTATTAAGTAACGAGAAGGCGAGAATTTTAGATGCAATAAAAAATGAAAATCCTAAGTCAATTTATGAACTAGCTAAGAAACTAGGTAGAAGTTTTAAATCAGTGAATGATGATCTTAAACTTCTTGAACGATTTGGTTTTATAGAACTAACCGAAGAAAAAACAAAATTAAGGGTTAGACATCGCCCAGAAGTTGTAGTGGATAATATTTTGATTAATGTTAAATTGTAGTGCCTAATTTCTCCATTCTTAGGCAACTCTTCTTTCCCATTTCTCCTGCGATGCCTATGCGTAATGGCTATGCCCAATCGCTTTCTTTCTTTGCTTTATTCTGCGTTTTAGGCGACGCGTATGCCCAATCGCATGTCTAATAATCTACCTCAAAGATAATAAATATTTTCTCTCCACCTTTAACAAAATCTTGAGAAGCTCCTTTTGAATTTCCTGTTGAATGGTCTCCCTGACTTATTGTCAAAAGATTTCTCTCTTGGGAACTTATATTTAATCCATATCCTTTTAGAGGCCTATCATTTCCAATCTTCCAACTTTCATTTATGATTCCACTAAGGGCTGAATTTAATACTACACAAGTATCCCTTTCATCACTACACTTTTCTAGATCATTACATTCTAAGATTAGTTCTCTTATTGTTAATACATCATTAGTATTATCTCTGCAATCGGTGGTATATTGTAAAAAAGCTTGTATAAAACTTTCAACTTCATAACTTTCAACGGTTTCTTTAGTTGCTCCTCTTAACGAGAACCCAATAAAAACTAAAAGGATGACTGCAACTATGATTATAATCAATGCAAATCCCATCATTTCTTCCTGTGCCTTTCTATTTTTTTTATTTAACATCGTTCTCCTTCATAACTCACCATAAGCCTTGCTAGTTCGCATTTATCTTCGACTTCACCCTCAACATTTTCTTTTCTACATAAAGAAACAAAATTTTCATAAGTGGAATTAATACCTCCTTCTCTAATCTTGATTATATTGCAATTAGGATAATTTTCAGTATTACACTCAACATTCCCAGAAGGATAAATTTTTCTTATTTGTATGTTTGAAACACCCCAAAAATCTTTGTATTCTTCACTTTTTCCTTTAAGTGCCATTACTTTATCTGAGTCTACACAATTAGATTTACCACTTCCAAAAGAATTCCCACAGGAAAATTCTGGAGAATTAGCAAGCTTAGTCACTAATAATAAAGCATTCTTCTCACAAAGTGATTCTGCTGATTCTCGCAAATTAGAAAACTGAAGAACTAACATAAACATTCCAACTAGAGCGAAAAAGAGAGTCACAGCTATCAACATAAATGCCATTTGCTGTATTTTCATTTGCCCTTTTTTATATTTTATATTAATGGCTACCATAATTTACAACTTGCAACCCCATTTGCACTTTCAGCACTATCAGCGATTCCTGAAACAAAATTTAAACCAACTGAGGATATAAAACCATTTTCTGCGCTCCCTAATTGTGATAATTGTAAATTTGTATTTGAAAAACATTCTTCTCTTGCAACTAAATTAGCTTTTTCAATATATAACTGGGATAATTGACGACCTCTTTTCATCAACCTCTTTAACTGACACTCATACACTTGAGGATCTGAAAAAATAGCAGCATACATTAAAGAATTATCCCCTCCAAAATACATCTGGTTGTCACCTTTTTTTACATAAGGATTTGAAGCAGTTAAATCCACTTCAATATCACAGTTTCCTCCAAAACAAACTTCAATACTTCCAGCGGGACAATCTTCAAAAAATAAATTGTTCAGATTCAGATTTCCAATTTCTTCTACTACTTCATCTGGAGCGCCCCTAAAACAATAATTTTTATCAAACGAGGTCAAATAAATTACATCTGCTACTTTGAATGGGAGATTAAATGGTTTAGAAAAAAGATAGAATTTTTTCCCTTCTACGAAGTCTTCGGAAAAAATGTACTTGTTTGAGAACCCAACGTCCACATTTGTGTCACTCCACTTGTTGAATGTTTTTTGAGCTACCCTGATTATCTGTCTTCCAAAATAATCATCAGCTTCATCTTCTTTTGCATCACATCTATTATATATTCTAGTCTCAGATGGAAGTGCCATGGAAGTTGTTTTTGCAGTTTCAAAACCAATTTCTAATGGATTCAACAAAACTCCTATCTGTTTTGAAGTTTGAGCATCAAGAGCAATCTGCTGAGTATCTGAAATTCTAGTTACTGCAAAGATTGCTAAAAAAAGAATCATTCCTCCGACAATAAGTGCAAAAAGCCAAGCAAAAGGTATACCCAAAAAACCCTTTTTCCTAGAATTATTTTCCCTATTCTTAGCCGATGCGTACTTGTGACCCTTGGGGTTATGCAATCGCTTTTTCATCTTAATCAGTAATGGTAACGAGTGCTTCACCAAATTCTTTTTTAATTACCATCTTAACTTTCCCTTTTGTATTTCTCAAACAGAAAGGATTCTCAGAGTCAGTTATTTTATTAATGTCAAGATTTTTCATTTCTTTTGAATCCAATCCTTCAGCGGACCCAGGAGGATAGAAAAACAAATTTTCAGCGTCATAATTAAACTGGCGCAATTCATCAAAAAAATCATCATATCTTCCATTCCCTGAAGAAGGAGTATAATCTATGAAACAAACATACTCTATTTTTCCTGGAAGAAAATATTCCTGTGATTGGGATCCTTTGGACCCTTTCCACATTTTATCAATGTCTCCTTGTAAGTCCCTAGCAAATTTTGCAATCTGAGTTGAATTTTGAAGCACTAAGAATTTTTGGATTGCATAGAATGCAACACTGACAAAAATAATCATTAAAATTATTGAAAAAATCATCCCGAAAGATAGTTTCATCTGACCCTCTTTACATTGGCCAAGCTTGGACTGTGTAGTGGAAATTTTTAATTTTCTCTTTTGCATGCCCATAATTAAAATAGAAAAATAATCCTTATAAATTTTTAGACTAATTTAAAAGCGGGTTAAAAACGAATTCTTTTTCCCTTTCTTAAACAATGCGTATGGGAATCGCGCGTAATATCTTTAGAAATCTGTAGCTCTAGCAATTATACTACATTGATTTGGAAAAGGTTCATTATCAAATTCATCTTTACATTTTATATGTAAATCCGATTTAATATCCCAGTCTACAAAATGATTGAAATCATCTGTAGAAGTAATTTTCACTCCATCATCAAAGTTGTATGAGCAATCAACTACATCATAAACACATCTTGCTGCTTCAAGTGTTGTTAATTTCAGATAAGTTTCTTCGTGATATGCCCTCACAATTAATGGAGCTGCACTATCTGATTCAACATCAAAACTCATATTCCAAGAATCAGAATTTCCCCCGAGGTCTGCACATTGGATAAAGTATTCATATTCTCCTTCCAACAAGTATAAGTCTTGTGAATGTTGGTGGTTAGTATAACTTCCATCTTCAAAGAATAATATATAGTCATCAGAGTTTCCAGTATTACTATATTTACAATTAGATGCCCCATTATCAAAACCAGCAGAAGTTTCAACTTTAAATGTTACTTTAACAGCATCTGTTGAGTCTTTAACCGTTTCCCCTTCTTCAGGAAGAACAGAGTCAATAAATAAAGGTTGAGTCCCTTTTACAATGTATTTGTATGATTGAACATTTATATTTCTTAATGAATCTGTATCTTCTAATGGTTGATCCTTACATCTAATAAAGAATTCATTATCTATTTTATTTTTTAATCCATCCAAAGTTGTTTTACATGTATAAAGTCCTTGATCATTCACGTCTTCAATTGGGTCATCATCGTCACAAGTCATTTCATTTTCCATATTATCATAATCCCTATCATTATGGCTCCATCGACAATCTGCAGGTTCGTTGATGTAAAATTCAATATCTACTGTACTCTGATTGAATGATATTGGCATACCATTTGGAATACTTGTTTGAACTACCAAAGGAGGAGTCGTGTCTGGTCCTTTTTCAATACAGTATTTGAATACAAAATTCCCTATGTTGAAGTTTCCATTCGCATCTTCACATCTCATATAGATCTCATAATTTCCATCATTTTCTACAGTAATATTCTTTCCTTCCAAACTACTTGAACCTGGAAGTGCCAAAGTAAAAGAGTGATTATATTTTAGTAATCCTTCTCCAATAAATAAACTCATTTCCTCAAAAGTTCCCTTTCTTAAAGTATCGACCTTACATTTTGCAGGCTCATTTAATTGAATACCAAATCTTAAAGGAGTGAAAGGAGGAGCACATCCCATTTTCTTATCACCAACTTTAACCTTTTTATCATCTGGAACAATTTCATTAGAAACCAAAACTCCTCTGTCTGGAGGGGAAATTGTGTCGTCTGGGTTATATACATAATCAACTAATAGAATATCTTCCCAAGGTTCCATGATTGGAGGGTTAACATCATTTCTATTTACTAAAACACAAGTTTCTTCAGTTGTACCTTTGTTTACTAGTTCACAAGATTGTCCTAATGCTTTACATTGATATTCTGAGCAAGGAAGACCTCGAGTATTACATTCTTCACAATTTTTGCCCCCAGTTGGTGGTTGCCAAGGACTACACGTAAATGTCACTCCTTCCACTTCTTCTTCCGCATATTCTCTTAAAACCCACAATATTCCAAGTCCTACTCCCCAAACACTTCCAATTGAATAACCAAACAATCCCGTAGGAGCAGTAGCAGCAGTACCCCAATAGGCGTTAACGCCCTGTGCAATAAGGTATCCTCCTGCTACTGCCTCTGCTAAGACCTTGGCCTCGGAAGAACTTAAACCAAACATAGGTCCAAGAATTTTAATTCCACTATAAAGTAAAAGAGCATACCCCAAGGTATTTATGAAACTCTCAATAACAACAGGAGTAGTACCAGCAGCAGTAGTACCAGCAGCACCTCCAGCACCTCCAGCACCAGCAGCACCTCCAGCACCAGCAGCACCTCCAGTCCTAACATAATCGCTTCCAATTCCACGAGCAGCAGGATTAGTAACAACAGCAGGAGTAGAAACTGCAGGTGTGAAGGTTTCTGGCAGATGCCAAAAAGCATGTGCCCCACTAACAACCCCAACCTCACTTCCAACAGCGTAAGAAAATGCAATCATTCCGAATACCAAAAGAAAAATCTGAGTTAGTGCTATTTTTTTTTGTGAGTTCGTTTTAATCATTTTGTTTTTTAATATTATTTTTCATTTTATAATCCAAAAAGTCCCTCATTAGATTCTTGAGGAGCATCAAGACCCTTCGAGGAAACAAAATCATTTATATCATAATATCCTTCATCATTTTGAGAGTTTACAGAAACCCCGCAGTCTCCAAGTGCAATACAAATATTATTTGCATTTGCAGTCCAACTATTATCTAAATTTATGTTTAGCTTATTATTATCATCGTCATTAGTACTCCTTCTTTGATCTATAACCATCCCCACACAATCACAACCACTTACACATTCCCAGTGCTCACTTCTTCCCCCTATTTGTCCTGCAAACTTCCCTATAATATCTTTAAAATCCCCAGTTCCTCCTGCAAACCCTCTTTCAAATCTGGCCTGACAATCATCACTTGCTTGGAAGCATAAAGCCTTTGCATCTGTTTCAGAATTCCAAAAATCAAAACCAGGATAATTTTTTGGAATACATCTTCCCCCACTCCAAGAACAATCCCTTCTATCAGTATTTGTGCAATCTTTTTGACTACTTTGACCAACACACTCCTGCCATTTATTAACACGACAAGCCGCAGTGCTAAACTCTCCTTGATCTGTGGGAATTGAATCCTCTATGCAAATTTCCTGTCTGTAATCTGCACAAGGTTCAACAGTCACATCCCCATTATAACATACCTTTCTAAAATATCTACTTCCAGGAGCATTCGCAAGATTTTCGCTTTTAGCAGAATTTTCACACCATGTTTCTCCATGTAGTCTATCATCCCCATCAACATTGCCACAACTTAAGTCTCTGCACATATAATCTCCGAAATTTGGGGAAGGTGTGCCATCTCTGGCTCGATTATATAATGATCCAGCACTTCCTAAAAAATAATCACAGTTTCCACAAGTCGCGCTTCCTGCATTTGATTCTAAATAATTACAACTTAGTGTTTTCGGAACAATCTTTTCCCAATATCCACACTTACCAGAACTTCCAGAAATACAATCAGGTTCAGATTGTCTCTCTTCATCATAAATATTTGCAGGGTTTCCACAAGTATCTATGAAATAAACTTCATCCTTTCCTTCTAAAATTGTTGTTTTTTCACTCGAGCCACAATTTGTTCCTAATTCTATAGCAGAACATAACAAACCTGCGTTGAATTCAACATTTTCAATTCCTGAACTTTCTAAATTTTGACATTCCTCTTTTGTTACAAATCTACATGTTCTTTGGAATTCTTCCTCAAAAACACAAGCCCCTTTTACTTTTGGAGTTGCAGAAGAAATACACTCAACTTCAGATTGAATATCTGATCTGTAATTTGTTCCCAATCCATAATCTGAAGACATTTGTTTACATTTAGTTTGAGTCGTAAAAGCTGCTTGATTCCCAATTAAACAACATCCTAGCTGACACTGCTTTAATTCTCCTGGTTCAGAATCATACCAGATTCCTGCAGCAATCCCCCCTGTTGCTCGAGTATCTTTACAAACTTTTGCAGGAACACTACTCATACATACACCATCCTGAGCAACAACACAAGTTCCCAATTTACAATAAGAAGTCGCCTCACAAGAAGTCGGCGCACTTCTATATTTATCCCCATTATCATTATAGCTTGAAGTGTCACATTCAGTTTCATCACTTACATCTTGACACCAGGCTCCATCAGTTGTTTTCTCACAACAAACTGTAGCTTCCCCAACAGCAGATAAATTTTCCGAAAAAATTACAACTGGTAGAATTACAAATAATAAAAACATGCCAAATATTATTAATTTCTTATTTTTCATTAAACTACTCCTCCTGCCCCAACTCCTGGCGGCCATGCAACACTTCTCGAAGCGAATTGGAATTTATTTCCACTATCCCTATTAGTCAAGATATAAATTGTGCTACCATCAGTTTGTTTTAATTTTTCAACTTTCAAATCTGGATAATAAAACATGTAAGTTGTAGTTTCCGAATCACCATAAGTTGCTTCCCAATTTAGGATGCTATTAGCAATACCAACTAATTCATAAAGATTATTGTTAAAGAATATACTTAACCTTTCATATCTTTGAGAGTCTTCTTTAGTTAAAGTGATATCATTTCCAAAAATCACTGCAATTCTTTCAGGAAGAAGCTCAACCTCGATATCTTTTTGATTAAAACTCACCTCAAATCCTTTTCTTTCAAAGCTATCTTTCAAAGAATCTAAACAAGTCTCTGCATTTTCTGTTACTGCTCTTTTAATTTCACTTTCAATATGTAATCTTAGCAAAGGTTGTTGCATAACACAAGGAAGATAATACTGACTTTGATAACACAAGTATTCTATCTCATTATCTTGATAAAGAATTGAAAGCTCTGGATTTAAACTTCCCCCCTGCAACGAAACTTTTTCAATTGCATTTTCAATTTCTTCTTCAAGACAAGTTTGTAAAAAAACTTGAGGATTATTTGTTCCAATTCCAAAGTTTACTAAGACTTGCGGAAATAAAAAATAAATTACTGCTCCAAAAGCTACAATTGCAATCGCAGCGATTATAAAAATAGTTAATTGTCCGCCTTTTTGATTTAACATAGACGAACGACCCTCTAAATCACCACTTTTCCTCATAGGGTGTTTACGAAAATCTTCTTTAAAAATTCTTTGCATATATCTTGAAAGGAAAGGTTAAACGAAGGTCTTATCGAAAACTGTGAGGCATCGCCTTTAACTTAAATATACCTAACATAAATTTCAAAAAACTTCTTATAAGTTTCTTTAAATCTCTGAAGAATAAATCTTTCTAAATTATCATAATGCTTTTTATCAAATTTTTCCAAAGCTGTTAGATAAGTAACTCGTTGAGATTTTCTTATTATCAAAGGAGGATATTTATTATTCACAAGAATTATATTAATCAAAAATCTTCCAACTCTTCCATTGCCGTCTTCAAAAGGATGTATTCTCTCAAACTTTCCATGGAATAAGGTAGCAAGTTTAATGGGATGTATCTTAAATTTATTTTCTTTATACCAATTTATCAATTTACTCATTTCCTCATAAACTTTCTCAGGAGGAGTTGTTTTTACATTTTTTCCAACAATTACATTTGGAAATTTTTTATAACCAAATTGAATATCAATGTCCTTCACTAAAATTTTATGTAATCTAGTTATATCCTCA
>CAZJDG010000018.1:0-14539 GCA_964544725.1 Candidatus Woesearchaeota archaeon
CTTTCAAGTCAGAGGATAAAAGGGAAACAGAATCTAAACTTCACTGTCCAAAATGCTTTAGTGCAAATGTAGGTATGGTTTCAGGTTGTAGCGAACCAACCTGTTTTGATTGTGGATATTCAAAGTGTAGTTAAGGAACCTAAATTTTTATATAATTTATTCTTTAAGAATAAAGCATGAAAAATATAACTCTCGATGAATGTATTAGTCTTCAGGAGTCTTTTTTCCATGATGGAGTTTTTTCTCCATTTGAATTCGTTGAAGATTACCATGTATTTTATCCTTTAGCAATAATCGGTGAGGTTGGAAGTCTTGTGAATAATTTCTGCAAAAAAATTAGAAGTCCAAATGACTACTCTTCTAAAATAAGAAATGAATCTGCAGACGTTTTTGTTTACTTCCTTTTATTTGGAAGGATGATAGAAAAAAATGAAGGATTAAGGGTTTTTGGAAAAATTAAAGAAAATTGGGATGAAGAACCCTCAATCATTAAAGATGATTTTAATTTTAAAGGAGAAATAGATATTTTACTTAAAAAAATATCTTTATTTTCATCTACCGAAAAAAATGAATGTTACACTGAAGAATTTTTTTATGAAATTTTTAAATTAATAAAAGATATAAATTTTTATGTAACTGGCTCAACTTGGCAAGAAATTATTAATGAATTTCATATCAATGTTATTAAAGAATTTACAAACATTAAGAAATACTCTCCAGACTTATGGTATAATGGTAGTTGCTATGTAAATTTCTCAAAAATAATTGATTTCATAAAGAGGAATGAGGTTGAAGTTCCAAAAAAAGTTTTCTTATTCCTTGATAGAATAGAAAAACTTCAAAGTGTAGCTAAAAATATAAATCCTTAAATATTTGTAAATAGCTTTCCAGACGATAAATCTTTATATATCGGATTTTTGGGTATTATAAATGGAAGACAAATTCGGTTTAGTCCATATTTATACTGGAGAAGGGAAAGGCAAAACTTCTGCAGGAATGGGTCTGATTTTAAGAGCTCTTGGAAGAGGCTCAAAAGTAAAAATCATCCAATTATTCAAAAGAGATACTGGAGAACAATTTTTCTTTGAAAATTCAGGAGTCGAATATTTACAATTCAAACCCTTACATCCTTACTTTAAAACTTATGATGAAAGTGAACTTGGAAATTTAAGAAAAGAATTTTTAGTATTTTGGGAAAAGGCATTAGAAAATTTTGAAATTTATGATGTGGTTTTAATTGATGAACTTGGTCCAGGAATCAATTGGAAAATAATTCCTGAAGAATTAGCATTAGAATTAATTGAAAATAAACCAGAAAACACAGAACTAATTTTAACTGGAAGAGATTTCCCAAAATCATTAATAGATAAAGCAAACTATGTGTCTGAAATCAAAAAAATAAAACATCCTTACGATGAAGGAATTCTGGCAAGGGAAGGAATAGAATATTAATGATACTTTGGATTTTCATAATCCTTGATGCACTAGTTCTCACAACCATAACTCTTACACAATTTACTTCAGCTTCAACTTTCCCGTTACTCCTTTCTTCAATAACTTATTTAGGCGCTAAAGGATTTTTATTTTTCGGAGAACCCATGAGCACAATAGACCTTTTCATAGCAGTTTATCTTATCCTAATGATTTTTGGAGTTAAGATAATATTCGCTTATTACTTGATGCTTGGGTGGTTTTTGTACAAATTACTATTTACTCTTCTTAGTTAGATATTTTTCTACAACAATAGTTATAAATGATTCCGACAAAGAAAGATGATGGACAATCAAAGGGGTCACACCTTAGTTTCACAGCAATTAAGGTCACTTATTTTAAATGGAGCAATACGGGTTCCAGAATCAAATCTTCTTCAACTCAGTTCAGATATTGAAAGTGAAAAAAAGAAAAAGGGATGGTTCAAGAAAGATTCTCTTGAAAGAAGGGTGCAACCAGGCTCATTTGAACCCAGTCTAGATGAAGAATTGTTTATTATTGACACTGAAGGTTCAGGAATTTTCAGACCAAGAAAAAATGAAAGTGTTTACAAAACTCTTTTACAAATTCCTGCACGAAGAAGAGTTAAGGTAAATATAGACGGAGGATATGAAGTAAAGAGGGGACATTCTGCACTAATACATCTTAATGAAAAAATAAACTTTGGAGTTTCCTCCGAATTTGATTTTATAAAATCCTCTCCAAAAAGTAGCATAGGAAGATTATTTCCAACTACTCGTTTATTATGTGATTATAGTGATTCTTTTGATGAGGCAACTGGAAATCATATGGGAGATTTAGATATGTGGCTTTTGTTCCAACCTTTTCCTAAAGATTTGATTATACAGCCAGGATTAACCTTAAATCAATTATGGTTCATTAAAGGAGACGCAAAATTAACAAATGAAGAAATAAGAAATGAATTATATAATAATCCATTGTTGTACGATGGAGATAGAAATCCCATTCAAAATCTAAAAGTTACTGATGGTCTTCCCCTCACTATTGATTTAGAAGGAAAAGCAACTGAGGGAGTTGTAGGATTGCGTATGAGAAGAAATCCCCAACCAATTGACCTATCTAAAAAAGAGGAATATCTCCCTGAAGAACATTTTGAACCAATTCTAGCAAAAGAAAAAATTGTTCTCAAACCAGGAAATCATTATCTCTTTGCTTCCAGTGAAGTATTATCAATTCCCTCTCACCTAAGTGCAGAGTTAAGAAGGCATTCACACGAAGGGCTTGAGGGAAAGTCACATGATGCTGGATGGATAGACCAAGGTTTTGTAGGGGATTTAGTTTTTGAAATAGGTCCTTATGAAGAAATTACTTTAGAAGGAGAGAGAACACCAATAAGTAGACTTGATTTATTTAGAACATCTGAAATTCCGGATAAAATTTATGGAGTTGAAATAGGTTCAAGTTACCATGGTCAAAAAGGGCCGAAGACATCGAAACATTTCAAACCATTTGATTTTGCAATGGCTGCCAAAAACTATGAAAAATTATCAAAGATGGTTTTAGTGCAAGATAGAGAAGTTTTACTAAGACATAGAACTATTCCTGAAGGGTTTGAACCAATGAGTCCAGAAAACACCCCAAATTTTTTTAGAGACATTGAAAGTGGTTTTTTCCACTCCCGTTATGATTGTGAAGAAGATCCTTTATTATTACAATTCATACCTTATGTTTTACTTTTTAATCAAGATGAAGAAGTTTTTTCATATATCCGATCAGACAACATACACCATTACGGGGACAAAAGACTTTTCGGAAAACATTCAATAGGTGTTGGAGGGCATGTAGTCAAAAATGATGGACAGGATTATATTAGGAATTGTTTAGAACGAGAATTAGCAGAGGAGGTGAAAATTTCTGGAAAACATTCTCCCCCTTTATTTGCTGGAACTCTATATGCAACAAACAAGCCAGTGGACAAAGTTCATTTAGGATTGATATATGCTCTCAGAGCAGAGGGAACAATCGAGCCTAATGAGGATTCAATAGTTCATGCGGAAATGGCTCCAATTAGTCAAATGAGAGAAGATTATCATCAAGGCATTGAAACCGAAACTTGGACAAGAATATTAATTCCACACTTAAAAAATATCTACAATTTATCAAAACCATAAAAGTTTATAAATTGTATTTTTTCTATACTCTTGTTAAAATGACAAACAACGATCAAGTTCCAGAATTAAGCGAACAGGAATTTAATTCTTACATCAAAGAGGGAACTGTTCTGATTGATTTTTTTGCAGACTGGTGCATGCCCTGTGTTATGATGTCTCCAGTAATAGATGAATTATCTGAAAAATTTAAAGGGAAAATAAAATTCGGGAAACTAAATATCGAAGACAATTCAAATATTGCACAAAAATTCGGAGTGGCTTCAATTCCAAATTTTATATTATTCAAAGATGGTGAACAAATTGAACAATTTATTGGTTCAATGCCTGGAGATGATTTTAAAGAAAAATTAGAAAACTTTGTTTAAAATGAAAAAGATATGTGGGATTTCAATTGAAGATTTTGCTACGGTTAGATTAGTTGGAGAAACTAGAAATTTAACTCCTGAAGAATTGAGGACAACTCTTAACAGAGATTATCATCCTCTTGTTACTAAAGATAATGAAGGTGTTTTAGTTTATATGTCTGATAAAGAATATGAAGAATTGACAAAGGGAAGAGCATAATTATTTCTGTCTCGGTAACTTTAAAAATCTAAATTTATTCAATCAATTACGGCTCCGTAGCTCAGCTTGGTAGAGCACTGGACTTTTAATCCAGGTGTCGAGGGTTCGAATCCCTTCGGGGCCACTTTTTTAAAATGAGTTTATCAAAACTAATTGAAGAAACAACCCAAAGGGAAACTTATTGTAGAAATATGGCTAAAAAATTTAAAAGATTAGCAATTCTTTCGGGAGCAGTTTCTCTAGGTGCATTATATTTTCTTGACAAAAGTCCAACTATGAGTACTTTTACATCCCTAACTGGACTAGGATTCACAATATTTGATGTTACCAATTATTTTAGGTATAATCAATATGCAAATTATTTAAGGGAAAGACATCCAATATATTTTAATGAAGATTAATTTCTCTAAAAATCACCTAAAATTGACCAAAAAACAGGTTTCTAAAGCAATTCAGAAATGGTACATCAAGCAGCCTAAAATTTATAAATAAAATCTACTTTAAATAATAATGGATAAATATAAACAAAGATTGGGAAAATTCTTATTGGAACAGGAATTTTTAGCAATCTTATTTCTTTTTCTGGATGTGAAAGTTTTGAAGAGATGGTAGAATCGACTCATGATAAAATATATAATAAGGTGTATAATGGTGCCTTACTAAGGTGTGTAGATACAAATCATGATGGTATTATTACATATAAGGAAAAAGATGATTTTACTGTAGATTGGATCAAGAATCAAGGTGTAACAATGATAATGGGACAAGGACGTCCACTAAATCCCAGTGGAGAGAAAGTTTCTACAGCAACTTTGATAGAATGGTTAAAAGAAACATGCCTTAAATAATTCTTTTACTTTTTCATAGATTTTTTCATTCTGTAAAGCACTAATAACCATGTCAATAAAAAACCAATTATTGTTATCACTATAATTATCAAAAAATAATTTATCTGTTTTTCAACATAAAAAATGGAGCTTCCAGACGCTTTATCGTCTACCGTGACTATAATTGAATATATTCCAGATTGTGCATTTTCAGGTATTAAAATAGACTTAACCCAAGAAAGTTGAATCCCAACACCCTTTGTTTCTGTTTTTCCAATAATGATCTCATTTCCTTTTTTAATTTCATATTCTAAAAAGATATCATGCGTCCCTGGATTTTCCGGGTCTATTATTTCAAAAGTAAAATAAACCTTTTCTCCCGCCTCAACTCTTTCATATTCCTTAAGAACATTAACAGAAACATCAATTGCCGAAATAAAAGTCAAATTCAAGATTACTATGGATACTATAATATAAATTAATTTTTTATTCATTTTCTACTTCCTTTAACTTTTTAGAAAAGAGTCTTTTATCCACTAAATCCAAGTACCTTTTCCTGCCCCAACAAATTTTGCTTTAATCAATCCCTCTTCTCTAAGATTATTCTATAAGTTTTTCTGGATAACTTATCAAGTTATTTGTCCATTATTTATGATTCATTTAATATTGCGTGATAAAGAATATAAAAAAGTATCGTTTAATATTAAATGACTGCAAGGAAATAGTTAAAATGGCAAAAGTTCGTTACGTTAATATTTCAGTTCCAGATAAATTAGCAAAAGCTATTGAAGATTATATTAAAGAACATCCTGAATTAGATTTAAGAAGTAGGGCCCAAGTTGTTAATTTTGCATTAAGAAAGTTGTTTGTTGATGGGAAATAGATTTTTTTAACAAATTATATAAATCTAAGAAATCAAAAGGTTTTTAAACCAATTTTTAGTTTCTTTTATTATTGGCCAGTTGTTAAAATAAATCAATAAATTTTTAAACCAATTTTTAGCATGCACATTCTCCAACCAAAACACAGCAAACTAAATGAAAAAGAGTCTGAAAAGTTATTACAAAATCTAAATGTTTCTAAATCGCAACTACCCAAAATATATCTAAGTGATTCAGTATTACCTGAAGGGGCTGATGTCGGAGATGTTATAAAAATAGAAAGAAAAGGCCCTGATGGAAAATTAAATTTATATTACAGAGTTGTTGTTTAATATGAAAAACAACAGCCATATCGTTGTAAAAAAATATCTATCAGATCACTCCCTAGTACAATCAAATATTACTTCTTATAATAATTTTATCGAAAAAAGACTCCAAGAGATTGTCGATGAAATTTCAGAAACAATTGATAACGAAGACTTTGAAATAATTCTTGGAAAAGTTAAAGTGGGGAAACCAAGAATTATAGAATCCGATGGAAGTTCGGAAGACGTACTCCCTTATGAAGTAAGACTTAGAAATCTGACTTATTCTGCACCAATCACTCTTGAAATGACTATCAAAAAAGATGGTCAAATTGACTCGGAAATAGTTGAAATTGGAAGAATTCCAGTAATGGTTGGAAGCAATGTGTGTAATACTCATGGAATGTCTGAAGAGGAATTAATAAACAATTATAATGATCCTAAAGATTCAGGAGGTTACTTCATAATTAATGGAAATGAAAGAGTCATGGTTATGTCTGAAGACTTAGCAGAAAACCAACCATTCATTGAATACAACTCAAAAAAAGAACTTCATTTAAGATTATTCTCTTCAAGAGGAACCTACAGAATTCCAACAACTATATCAGAAAGTAAAGAAGGACTTCTTGAGTTAAGTTTCAGTAGATTTAGAGATCTTCCAGCGGTTGTTATTTTGAAGGCATTAGGAATGGTAAAAGAATCCGATATTGCCAAATTTATTGGAAAAGAAACAGATAGTGTTATTGTTAATCTTTACGAATTCGTTAATATAAACACATCAGAGGATGCATTGATGTACATCGCTGAAAAAGCATCTTTACAAGGAACAAAAAAAGAAATTCTTGATAGAGCAAAACAAAGAATTGATTCTTATTTGTATCCACATATAGGTCAAAAGAAAGAAGATAGAATCAAAAAAGCAATTACCTTATGTAAATTAATCAAACAATATTTAGTTGCTAAAGAAAATCCTCATTTGAAAACAGATAAAGACCATTATGCGAACAAAAGAGTGAGATTGTCCGGGGATTTATTAGCAAGTTTGTTCAGAGTTAATCTTGGAGTTTTAGTAAGAGATATTCACTATTCTTTACAAAAGGCTTCAAAAAGAAAAAAAATATTCTCAATTAGAACAATTGCAAAATCAACTTTATTCTCACATAGAATTGAATCTGCAATAGCGACTGGAAGTTGGACTGGAGAAAGATCAGGTGTTACCCAAAATATGGATAAGACAAATTATCTAGCAATTATTTCTCAATTGCAGAGAGTTTCATCTATGTTGCCCTCAGAACAAGAAAACTTCTTAGCAAGAACATTACATCCAACTCATTATGGTAAATTCTGTCCAATCGAAACTCCTGAAGGAACTGAAATTGGACTAAGAAAAAACCTTGCCATTTTATGTCAAATTTCTACAAGGACCGATTTAGATGAAGAAAAGTTTTTGAAAGATTTAGAATCTGAAGGCTTAGATAAAGAAGGAGTTGCAGGAACTGATGTTTTCCTTAACGGAAGATTCATTGGAAATGTAGCATCTCCTGATGATTTTGTAAAGAAGATAAGGGAAAAAAGAAGAGATGGCGAACTACCCTTACAACTAAACATAAGATCTGATTCTAATTTTGAAATTATTACAATTTCGACAGAACCAGGAAGAGCACTAAGACCATTAATAATTGTTGATAATGGAATCCCAAGATTAACAAAAGAACATTTACTTAGATTGGAACAAGATGAAATTAACTGGGATTATTTAATCAAAGAAAAAGTGATTGAATATCTAGATACCTCTGAAGAAGAAAATGCACTAGTCTCATTATACGAAGAAGAATTAACACATGAACACACTCACTTAGAAATTGATTCTATGGATTTGCTTGGAGTTGTTACAAGTTTAGTTCCTTACGGAAACCACGACCAAAGTTCAAGATTAAACAGAGGAAGTAAGACTCAGAAGCAAGCTTTAGGTTTGTATGCTGCAAATTACTTATGTAGATTGGACACAGATGTATCTATTTTACAATATCCCCAAAAACCAATCGTAAGAAGTTTTGTCTATGACACATTAGACACTTATCCTGCTGGACAAAATTTAGTGGTTGCAATTATGACTCATGAAGGATACAACATGGAGGATGCTTTAGTTTTCAACAAGGGCAGTATTGACAGAGGGGTTGGAAGAAGTTTTTATTTTAGACCCCATTCTGCAGTCGAAATGAATTATGCAGGAAGTTTAAAAGATGAAATTATAATTCCAGACAAAGACACATCAGGTTACAAAACTGAAGCAAGCTACAAGAACTTAGAAGATGATGGTGTTGTTTATCCTGAAGCAGAAATCAATGAAGGAGAAGTTTTAATCGGAAAAATCTCACCCCCAAAATTCTTGTCAGAAGCTAGAGAAATTTCAGTTAGAACAAAAAAAGAATCAAGTGTAACAATGAAGCAAGAAGAAAAAGGAACTGTTGAATCTGTTTTCATAACTCAAGATTCAGAAGGAAACAAAATCGTCCAAGTTAAAACAAGAGATTTAAGAATCCCTGAAATTGGAGATAAATTCGCTACTTCGCATGGCCAGAAAGGAGTTATTGGGGCAATAATTCCTGAAAATGATGTTTCTTTTACTTCAAGAGGAATAAGACCTGACGTAATTTTCAATCCACATGGTTTATCAAGTAGAATGACTATGGGATACCTTTTAGAATTGCTTGCTGGAAAAGTAGGATGCCTCAGAGGTAAAATTGTTGATGGAACTCCTTTCTCTGGAGAAACTAAGTCTGAATTAGAAGGTCAATTAGTAAATTTAGGATTTAGATTTGATGGGAAAGAAGCCATGTACAATGGAGTTACTGGAAAAAGAATGGATGTTAAAATATTCGTTGGAAACTTATACTATTTGAAACTGAAATATATGGTGGCAAACAAGATACATGGAAGAGCCTCTGGAAAAATCGCCCTATTAACAAGACAGCCAATCGAAGGAAGATCAAGAGGAGGAGCATTAAGATTAGGAGAAATGGAGCAGCAAGCATTAGTTGCACATGGAGCATCTCTATTACTAAAAGAAAGATATGATTCTGATAAGGTAATATTACATATTTGTACAAAATGTGGAACAATTGCAGTTGAAGACAATATTAGGGAAAAAATCTACTGTCCTTCTTGTTCCAGTGAAGAGGCTGAACCTGTAGAAGTTTCTTATGCGTTCAAATTACTATTGGAAGAACTTCAAGGATTACATATTCAAACTAAACTTGGTCTAAAGAACAAATACGAGTAATCAAAGGTCATAATTAAAATGTCAAAAGCAATTAAGAAAAAAATATCTGAAATAAAGTTTGTTCTGATTAGTCCAGAGCAAATTAAAAAGATTTCAGTTGCAAAAATTGTAACACCTGAACTTTATGATATTGATCAGTACCCAGTTGATGGCGGATTAATGGACTTGAGACTTGGTGCAATAGACCCAGGAGTAAGATGTAGAACTTGTGGTGGAAGATTAAAAGAATGTCTTGGACACTCTGGAAGGATTGAATTAGCAAGACCAGTAATGCATTTGAAATATGTTCCCCTAATTGAAACTGGTTTAAGATGTTTCTGTCACGAATGTGGAAAATTAATGCTTAGTGATAAAGACTTAGTAAAATATCCAGCAAGCGAGAGAGCTAAAAAAGCTAAAGATTGTAAGAGATGCCCACACTGTAATACTGCTCATGAAAAAGTAAAAACTGAAAAGCCAACAAGTTTCTATATTGGAAAAAAGAGACTTTTCCCAACAAAAATAAGAGAAATTTTAGTTAATATTCCAGATGAAGAATTAAGAAAGATTGGAGTAGACCCTGAAGGAGCGAGACCTGAATGGGCTGTTTTAACTTTACTTTTAGTTCCTTCTGTAACAATTAGACCAAGTATTGTTCTTGAATCTGGAGAAAAAAGTGAAGATGATTTAACACATAAACTTTCAGACATAATTAGAGCAAATCAAAGACTTTGGGAAAACCTAAATGCAGGGGCTCCAGAAGTTATTATTGAAGATTTATGGGATTTATTACAATTCCACATAACAACTTTCTTCGACAATGCAGTTTCAAAAATCCCCCCAGCAAGACACAGAAGTGGACAACCATTAAAAACAATCACTGAAAGAATTAAAGGAAAAGAAGGAAGAATCAGAAAGAACCTTGCAGGAAAAAGAGTCAATTATTCTGCAAGAACTGTTGTTTCTCCAGACCCATCTATTGATCTTAATGAAGTTGGAATTCCTTTAGAAATTGCAAAAATTGTAACTGTAGCAGAAACAGTTAATGACATTAATCTTGAAAAGCTAAAAAAATTAATAGAAAATGGAGAAAATTATCCTGGAGCAAATTACATAATAAGACCTGATGGAAAAAAGAAAAAAATAACAGAAGAATTGAAAGAAGAAATTATGAGTGAAATTATCCCTGGATATCAAGTTGAGAGACATTTACAAGAAGGAGACATAGTTCTATTCAATAGACATCCTAGTTTACACAAGGGAAGTTTAATGGCACACTATGTAAAAATTTTACCAGGAAGAACATTCAGATTGCACCCAGGAACAACTTTCCCATATAATGCTGATTTTGATGGAGATGAAATGAATATTCACTCTCCACAAACTGAAGAAGCGAGAGCTGAAGCAATAAATTTACTGGATGTTAAACAAAATTTAATGTCTCCAAAAAATAATACTAATTTTTTAGGATTCAGTGCTGACGCAATAACTGGAAATTATTTATTAGGATTAAAAGAATTTGATTCTGGATCTGCAAACCAACTACTTTATAATTCCGGAATAGACAGTTCATTCTCAAAAAAGAATATTTCAGGGGAAAAAATTTTCTCCCAATTTATCCCTAAGATTAATTTCTCAAATGATTCCATACAAATAAAGGATGGAAATATCATAAAAGGTAAAATTGACAAAACTCTTTTTGGAAGTGAAGATGGAGAATTAGTCAAACATCTAGATAAAGAAGTTGGAAGAGCTGAAACAACCAAAATAATCAAAAATTTATTTGACTTGGGAATAAATTATTTAACAGATAGAGGAATAACTATCTCTCTTGAAGATTTGAATCTACCTGTAAAGGCACTTACAGAAAGTAAGGAAATTATAAATAGGGCTGAAAAGAAAGTTGAAAACATAATTGAAGAATACAAACAAGAGCAAGTAGAAATAATGCCAGGAAGAACTAAAGAAGAAACTAGGGAAATCAAAATTCTTCAAACTCTAAACGAAGTAAGAACAAAAATTGGGGAAATGGTGAAGAAAGAATTCCCTGAAGATAATCCGGTAAACCATATGATTACTTCTGGGGGTGGTGGAAATATTCTGAATATAACTCAAATAGCATGTTGTGTGGGTCAACAGGCTCTAGGGGGTAAAAGAGTTGACATAGGATACAATCAAAGAACATTACCTTTCTTTAAGAAAGAAGAAATCTCCCCAGCATCAAGAGGATTCATTAATAGTTCATTCATGAAAGGGCTGAGACCGGACGAATTCTTCTTTGGAGCAGTTACTGGAAGAGATTCTCTAATGGATACTGCATTAAGAACTCCTAAATCTGGTTACTTATATAGAAGACTTGCAAATGCATTCCAAGACTTAAAAGTAGAGTATGATGGAACAATAAGAGACAGTAATAATAATGTTATAGAATTCCAGTATGGACATGATGGTTTGGATGTATCAAAACTTCACCTAGGGGAAAAAATCTCTTCCGGAGAAGCTATCGGAATCGTTACCGCACAATCATTCGGAGAATCCTCAACACAGATGGTTCTAAACACTTTCCATATGGCAGGTGTTCAGGAAATGCAGGTTACTGCAGGACTACCAAGAATTATAGAAATTTTTGACGCAAGAAAAAAACCTTCATCTCCAAAAATGGATATTTACCTATCAAAAGATAATAACAATGAAAAAGATGCAAAATCATTTGCTGAAAGAATCAAAGAAGTTAAAGTAAGTGAAATAGCTTCTGAAATAAAATTGAACTTTAGTGATAAAAGTATTGAAATTGTTTCAGACAAGCAAGGACTTAGGCAAGCACATCTCTCATTAAAAAAAGTTGTTGACAAATTGAATGATCTTGGGTACAACTCTAAAGAGAAAGGAGATTCAATAATCATGAATGTTTCTTTGCTAGACTTCAAAGAAATTTATAAGCTTAAAGAAAAAATAAAGAAAACAATAATTTCTGGAATTAAGGATATCAAAGAAGTTGTAGTTGTAAGGAAAGATAGAGATTACATGATTGCAACTGCAGGGACCAACTTGAAGAAAATTGTTGAATTAAAAGAAGTTGACAAAGATAAAACAATCTCAAATGATTTCCACGAAGTTGTAGAAGTTTTCGGAGTAGAAGTTGCAAGACAATTAATAATTGAAGAAATAAAAAAAGTTTTGAATACACAGGGAATTGATATTGATATAAGGCATTTAGAATTAGCTGCTGATGCAATGAGTAATACTGGTTCAATAAAAGGGATAACTAGAATGGGGATCATTGCCCAAAAATCTTCAATTCTTGCAAGAGCAACTTTCGAAACACCAGTAAAACAATTTGTAAACGCATCCGTAAAGGGGAATAAAGATAAGTTGACAAGTGTTATAGAAAACATTATACTCAATCAGCCAGTTCCCGTCGGTACGGGATTACCTGGTTTACTCGTAAAAGTAATTGGTTCTTTAGCAAAAAAGAAAGAATAAATCTTTAGGAAAAGGAAAGATTAAGTTTTTAAACAAAGAATTATTGAAAGTTTTATGGATGAATTTTCTGATATAACAAAATGGCTAATACTATAAATATGCAAGATATGCGGCACTTGAATTTATTCGGAAGAATAACACATATCAGCACAAGGTTCTGTTTCCCATATAATGAGCATATTATTTTCAGTGTTCCAATGAATCTTGTTTCAAAAGCAGTTGGAGAAAACGGAAGAAACATAAAAAAATTAAATGAAATTCTTGGAAAAAGAGTAAAAGTAGTTCCTTCTCCTAACGGAATTCAGGATGCAGAAAAATTCATCGAAAGGGTAATTAGCCCTACCCAATTTAGAGAAATAGAGCTAATAGATGATACAATAATTATAACGGCTGGTTCCCAAAACAAAGCAGCATTATTGGGAAGAAACAAAAGGAGATTATTAGAATTACAAAAAATAGTTAAGAATTTTTTTGGAAAAGAGCTAAGAATTATTTAATCTTTTTTTAGCCGATAAATCCAGCCAATAACAAACCCTAAAGTATTAAATCCTGGATTCCCAGAATTATTCGCATGCATAGTTCTATAATATAACGAATTCCATATCTTTTTCCCCATAGAAATATGGTCCAAATCCACAGCAAAAGTTAATGCTGAGTTCTCAGAAAGTTTATATTCAAGTCCTACACCAGCATTAAGGTTAAAATTTAATTTGTATTTATGTTCTTCAAAATTCCTAGCCATGTAAATAGCGCCCATTCCTAAATAAAAGTAAGGACTTATTTCCTTTTTCTCAAAAATTTTCTTAAGCTTAAAATCAATACCAGCATCATAGTCTCCTTGAAACTCTCCTAAAAAAGGAGCTACTTTAAATTTATTAAAACCCCACAAATCATAATCAAATTCAAAACCTAAACTAATTCTAAGAGGATCATATTTTTCATCAGTCCCATTGAGAACCTGAGTATTTTGATGATATCCCAAAGAAGGATGAATTCGATAATATTCATTTTTCCCTAGTGCAGAGGAACTTAAGACAGTTGTTACAAAAAAAGTAGAGAGAATTAAATCCTTTAATATTTTCTTCATAAAAAGCTCAGAAAGTTGTCTTTTAAAAGAATTATTATACTATCCTTATTTTCCCTTCTTGCCAATCTTTTAGAATTTTTTTAGCAGTTCTTTCTTCATCAATTAAACTACCTTTTTTGAAATAATTCATCTTCTTCCCTAATTTTTGAATTAAACTGTCCGAGTCTCCATCCACTTTAAGTTTATAATAATCTTCCAATAATTCAGGATATTCTTCCATCAGTCTAGAAACAACCATGTCTGGATTTTTAGTTTTGTCCCAAGTAACTGCTCCAATTTGAGAATGTTTCACTTGTTGTTCACTATCTCCAGAGGTTCTTTCTTTTGGAGGGATTATTCCTGGCGTATCAATTAAATACAATCCTTTAGAAAGTTTAATTTTTTGTATTCCTTTAGTATATCCTGCTTCTGAAGATGTTCTCGCGGAAGCTCTTCCAGTAAGAATATTTATGATGGAGCTTTTTCCAGTATTAGGGTACCCAATAACTCCCACACTAATGTCTTCAA
>CAZJDG010000019.1:0-7712 GCA_964544725.1 Candidatus Woesearchaeota archaeon
ATTATACTGACAATACCAAAAACGTAACTTACTTCACTAAAATCTCCCTCTTTTTTAACCATCTTATAAGAATCCCTTTCTATTTTATAAACTTTTTCATAAATTTAATTACTTCGCCCAAGCGTGGTCAAAGTAAAGATAGGTTTAAAACTTTATTTTGTTTTTATTAAATATGAAATTTAGAGATATGGACTTGACATCTGGAAAGAAAATTTTGTTAGGAAAAAATGCCAAACAAAATGAAGAACTCGTTAATCAATTCAAAGAAAAGGGGAATATAATCTTACACACATCAAATCCAGGAAGTCCTTTTTGCATTATTGATGATTTGAAACCATCAATGAAAGATGTCAATGAAGCTGCAATTTATTGTGCTTCTTATAGTCAAGATTGGAGAGATAATAAAACTGATGTAAATATCCATAGATTTATCGGAAAAAATGTTTACAAATTAAAAGGAATGAAAGAAGGAACTTTTGGAGTAAAGAAATATAAGCTAATCAAAGTTAAAAGACAAGAGATAGAATCTCTAGTCACTTCGTCCAAGCTTGGCCAAAGTAAAGGAGACATAGAAAAATGCAAGTAGTAAAAAGAATTCAACTAGGAAAAAGAGGTTTGACAGATAATTTTATTGGGACTTTGAAGGATCATTTTAAAAAATATCAAAATGTTAAAGTTTCTGTTTTAAAGAGTTCTACAAGAAATAGGGAAGAATTAAAAAAGATTTCTGAGAAAATTCTGAAAAGATTGGGAAACAACTATACCTCGAAAATAATTGGGTATACTCTTGTTTTAAAGAAGTGGAGAAAACCTGTTCGATAACTTTATAAATTAAAATAAGTCTCTAAAAATAGGTTAATGGCTTAAAGCCAATCTAGCACTGAAAAAGTGCGCCTGAATATAAAATGACAGTATATGAACTTAACCAGCAAGAGTATAATCTTAAACTAGCCGAAGCTTTGAAAGGAATTCCTGAATTTAAGTCTCCAGAATGGGTTGAATTTGTTAAATCTGGACCAAGTAAGGAAAGACCAATAGATGATCCTGATTTTTGGTATAAGAGAACTGCAAGCATTCTGAAACAAATCTACAAACGAAATACAGTCGGTGTAAGCAGACTTAGGACTAGATATGGTAGTAAGAAAAATAGGGGGATGAAACCAGAAGAATTTAGAAAATCTGGTGGAAAAATAATTAGATTGATTCTTCAGCAATGTGATCAAGCTGGAATTACTGAAATAATTACCTCAAATAAAGGACTTAGAAAAGTAAAATCTGGAAGAAAACTTACAGATAAAGGTAAACAATTTTTGGAGAGTATAAAATGACAGTAATACTTCGAGAAAATTCTGGAAAACCCATAGAGATAATCCAAGATGTTCCGGGATATGAACTCTTAGGACTAACAATTTTTGAAGATCGCCCTGGGCCCATTAAGATGTCAGACCTATTGAGAGAGCAAGGGATCCATCTAACAGAAGAAGATATAGCTCAAGGTAGAAAACTTGAGGAAAATTCAGAACGAGTTCCAGGTATTGAAGCAATGGATAGTTTGCCAAATTATAAATCTTTAAACCAGGTTTGGGTTAAAGGAATTGAATTTTATGTTTCCATTGAAACAGGGGAAGTTTTTTCTCAATGTACAGATCAGGCAGATTTTGAAACAGGTGTTACAAAAGTAACAGAGGAGTATAGGGAAGAAATTTTAAGAAATTTTAATGAAATAAGATCGTGGATGGAAGTAAATAACAGGAAAGATTTAGCAAAGAGATTGAGAGGCGCTTTTTCAAGTTTAAGAAGATCGGGAATTGTTCCGATAAGAGATCAAGGTTATTCCCAATATCCTATTCAAGAAGGAGAACTAATAAGAAAACTTAAAGAAAAAGGTCAGAAAGGATATGCTTACATCTCAAGACCCGCAGACAAACAAAATCTGGAAATATGCTACGGAAGCGCGGAGGAAGAAAAGGAAGAATTTTGGCCTTATCCCAATTTTTTAATAAGAGATGTCGTGAATCAAGTAACTTCTTCGTTCCAAGAAAATGGAGTTCCATATATATTCAGAGGAGACATCTATTCTCCAATAATAATTCCTTTAAATTCGGAGGATATAAAATGAGTGATCCTAGAGGATTATATTTGGAAAGAAAAGCTGGAGATGAATCTAAAGGAATTATTTATATAAAAAATGGAGAAGAAGTTATAAAAATTAGTCTTTTAAAAAGTACAGGAAAGGATTCAGTTGGACTTAGAGTAATGGCTCCACCCGAATATAAAATATTAAGAGCTGAAATACTTAGTCTGGAAGAATTAAATCAACTTGAAAGAATGCTGCAAAATGGGAATTAAAAATCAAAACAAAAAGTTAACTTTAATGAAGAAAGGGAGACAAACAAAATGGGCTCCAGTTTGGATAGTTCTTAAGAAATTTGGAGTGGGAAAAAGAATTCATCCTTCTGCGATAACTAGAAACAGAAGATCATGGAAGAGAACAAAGTTACATATTAAACCAAGAAGACAACAAAAATCACATTTTGGATAAATAGAAAATGAAAACTATTGAAGATACAATTAATAAAAGTGAAACTATTATGGTAGTAGAAACTAGTTTAGGTAGTGACGGAGTATATAGGCAATTAGTTACGCAAGGGGATCTCTATGATCCAGTAAAAGAAGATCCCTTAAAAGAAATAGCTCTAGATATCCAAAAACAAGTAATAGAATCTCAAAACATAAGTGCTGTTGGAAGAGTTACATTTGGATATGATGAAAAAAATGGAAATAGAATTCATACAGAAATTATAAAACCCTCATAAAATGGCTGAAAAAACTGAAAAGAAAATCGAAAAACTTGAAAGAGAATATACTATTCCACTAAGAAGACAAGTAAGCAAAGTTCCAAGGTACAAGAAAGCAAATAAGGCAATAAGAACAATAAAAGAATTTTTAGTCAGACATATGAACATAAGAGATGGAGATTTGAATAAAGTTAAAATTGATAAATATCTTAACGAAGAGATTTGGTTCAGAGGAATAAGAAAACCCCCTCAAAAAATTAAAGTTAAAGTGGTAAAAGAAGGTGACATTGTTAGGGTAGAATTATTTGAGTATAAAGATAAACTAAAGTTCAAGAAAGCTAGAGAAGACAAGAAAAATGCTCAAGCTGAAGAAGTTGTTAAAACTAAAAAAGCCACTGCAAAACCTGAAGAACCTGCTCACGACCATGTACATGATCACGCTCATCCTACACCTGAAGGTGTACCCTCAGAAAGGGGTAAAGAAAGAACAGAAGAAGAGAAGAAAGACGAAAAAGAAAAACAAGCGGCAGTTGTTGAAGCAGGTCAAAAACTTGGAAAAGAAATGGCTAAAAATGTTAAGCATCAAACTCCTTCGAGAGAAAAGGGCCCAAAGCGTCCTCAAAGAAAGTCACTTGAAAAGTAACTTTCTGCAATCGCCTAAAAGACGACTGGAAGAAAGTCATTAGCTAAATAATTATTTTAGGATTTTTCCGGTTTCTTCATACCAAAGGTAAAGATCTAACTCTCCAAGGTTAGTATTTGTTTTTTCTGTTAATTCCTTTAAGATATTTTCAATTTCAATATATTTTTTTGGAGTGATTGTTTTTGGTTTTTCTATTAAATTTTGTTTTACTAATAAATCAACAATATGAAAGTCAATTATTGCTAGATTCTTATGTCCAATATTTCTTAAGAAATGACTCGCTTCTTTCATCCCAAGGCCTTTTATATTTTCTACAAGCCAATTTCTTCTTTCTTCGTCAGTTCCAAAAGAATTTAAAATTTCTTTGAGGTTCTCTTTGTATTCTTGAGCTTCATAAATAAATTTGGCCCTCATGTTTGGAAACCTATGTCCTAACTCCTTCAATTTTTCGGATAATTCCAATTCTGACAAAATATGAAATTTATCCCCAATTTCATTCTGTATTTTCATTCCCCCGGTTGCAGAAAAATTTGCAGTTAGTAAGCAAAAACATAATTCTTTGAATATTTCGTTTGAAGGTTGATTACCTAATTTTTCAAATTCTTGCATTTTTGAATCAACAATTTGTTTTATTGGAGAATTCTTATGTTTGTTGACAAGAACAATTAAGTCTTTCATTTTATCTCTTTAATTTCTTCGAGAAATTTATCTTTTTGTTTTTTACTAGTGTGGGTTTTTCCAAATCTAACCAAAGTTGAATTTACTTTATTCCAATATTTCTTTGGAAAAAGTTCTTTCAAATCTCTTTCAATTTTATCAGGATTTGAGTTTTTAGTCCAATCAAGTTTTTGAGAGATGTAAGAAACATGAGTGTCTACACCAATTGCATCATGATTTAATTCTGAGAGGAAAACATTTGCAGTTTTTCTTCCTACTCCTGGAAGTTTAATTAATTCTTCAATTTCCAAGGGAACTTCTCCATTGTAATCTTTAGTTAATTTTTTTGAGCATGCAATTACGTTCTTTGATTTATTTCTGAAAAAATTTACTGGACGAATTATTTTCTCAACATCTAAAGTTTTTGCGTTTCCTAATTTTTTTGCGTGGGGGTATTTCTTGAATAGTTTTTCCGCTACTGGAATTGTGACTTCATCCCTTGTTCTTGCAGACATTATTGTTGAAATCAAAATCTGGAAAGGAGACTTCCATTCTTCTGCTGCAAGTCGCATTTCTTTCGGATTTTTCCCAAGTGCTTTTAATTGTTTTAAGATTGTTTTTTCCATATTAAATTAAGAGGAAAATACTTTAAAAAGAGATTCCCTGACCAATATATATGAAAGAGAAAACAATCCAAGAGTTATTGGAGTTTGGTATATTAAACATTGATAAGCCCTCAGGGCCCACTAGTTTTGATATTTCAGATTTTGTTAGAAAAAATTTGAAATTGAAAAAAACAAGTCATTTTGGAACTCTTGATCCTAAAGTTACGGGAGTTCTCCCAATAGCGTTAAGTCGTGCGTGTAAACTTACGGGATTTTTCCTTGGAGAAGATAAAGAATATGTGGGAATTATGAGGATTCATGATGAAGTTTCTTTAGAGGAATTGAAAAAAATAATCGATGAAAAGTTTATGGGTAAAATCAAACAAACCCCTCCTGTAAAATCTCGAGTAAAAAGGCAAGAAAGAGAAAGGGAAATCAAGAAATTTGAATTATTGGAGAAAAATGGTAAGGATATTATTTTTCTTGCTGAAGTTCAAGGTGGAACTTATATTCGAAAGTTAATTGATGACTTGGGTAAAGAAATGAATATTGGAGCACATATGCTTGAGCTTAGAAGAATAAGGGCTGGAATTTTCAAAGAAGAAACTAGTGTTAATCTTTATGATTTTGAAAAAGCAGTAGAAGAGTATGAAAAAGGAGATGAGAAAAAATTGAGAGATATAATAATTCCTGCAGAGATAGTTTCAAAAGTATATTCTCCAGTTAAAATAAAAAAGAAAAATTTGAGACAAATTTTTACAGGAAAACCTTTGCAAGAAAATGATTTGATTACAAAAAAGAAATTTGAAACTGGAGAAATTATTTCAGTTTTTTGTGATGAGGAATTCGTTGGAATGTATGAAGTTAAAAACGACGAATTATTTTTTGCTAAAGCTAAATTTGTGTTACAACCAATAAAAACTTAAATAAATTAATTCATAATATTATATGTCATTGAAAGAAATTCAAAAAGAGATAGATGAATGGGTTCAATTACATAAGATTGGTTATTTCAAACCGCTTGAAATTCTCGCAAGATTAGCCGAAGAAGTTGGAGAATTGGCCAGAGAGGTAAATCATATTTTTGGACCTAAAAAGAAAAAATCCACTGAAGAAACAAAAGAGATGGGAGATGAGATAGCAGACATCATCTTTACCTTAGGTTGTTTGGCCAATTCTCAAAGGATTGATTTGGATGAGTCTTTTAAGAGAGTAATGGATAAATGTTATGGAAGAGATAAAAATAGATGGGAGAAAAAATAAATGGCTAGAAAGAAAGATCCAATTGAATACGATGTAAATGTTAGGCTTTATGGTCTTCCAGCATATGCTATCCAAAAAATGGTTGATCAAGGACTTTGGGGACAAACTGAAGAAGAGGTTGTTAGAACTCTAGTTTCTCAGGGAGTTGTAAGGGAATTTAGATCTGGGTTATTAGGACATTTAGGAATAACTCTTGACGGTGCCAAAGAAGAGAATTATATTCCTGTAAAACCAGATCCAGAACCTGAAGAAGATTAAAATGAAAATCTACCTTACTGCTTGCGAAAAGAAAAAAAGGAAAGATTCTAAAAAAATAGGGACCATAGATATGTTTCTAAAAGAATAAAAAACGTTTATAAACAAAGTAAAAAAGATGGCGTTAAATTCAGAATTTTGTCTGGGAAATTTGGATTATTAAAACCCTCTGAAAAAATCGAATGGTATGATGAATTATTATTAATGAAAGATATTCCCAAACTATCTAAAGTTATAGAAAAACAGATTTCTTCTCAAAAAATTAAAGAGATTGTCTTTTTTGCAATAAACCCAAAACAAGACAAACATTCAAAATCTTATTTACATTTAATAAAAAAAGTTTGTTCTAAAAATAAAATCCTTTTAGAAGTAAAATTTGTAGAATGAGGCATTTTATTTATTAAGCTGCATAATGCTTGAATCCATAAGGATGTTTAGAACTCCAATGGGCGCTGAATTGCCTTGACAAAGAAACACAGGTACCCCTTAATTCTTCTTGTCTTTCTTTAGACAAATCTCTTAATTTGATTAGTTCAAGTCCTATTTTTTGATAATCTTCTAAATTAGTGTCCAAAGGTTTTTCAATTGCTCTGGAAAAAATTTGTCTTTCATAAAAATTTGACAGGAGATTTGGATTTTCTTCCATAAATGCTAGATAAATGATCTTTCCGAATCTCCTAATGGGACTAAAATCGGATTCTTTTGGGGGCCTTTGATCAGATCCCCTTCCCCTTAAATGATTATCTATTTCCACAGCTGCGCGAGAAGAAAGACCTGCCAATTCAGAGTGGTTTAAATCTAAGGTTTCTGGCCACCAATTTTCTAAAGGCGAATTATAAGATTCTTCTTCCATTTTTTCTTTAGGAATTCAGTGTTTATAAAAATTTATTAACTAAAAGAAGTATATTAATCATATGAAACACTTCATCTATTTTTCAAAAAATGCGGTTACTTCAGGGAATGCACTGAGCAAAACTGATTTGATGAGGGCTGGAAGAATGGACATTGCAATTCATAGTTTTATTCAAGCAATTTATTTGTCAAATGATTATCGGGAAGATGTGAAATTCCATTTCGTTTTTTATGGTATGCCAGACCCCCCAAAACATATTGAAATACAAGTTACAGATAAATTAGGAATTAGCAAAAAAGATATTGGAAATTTAATCAAAAAAATTCTTTATAAATACAAAGAAGGAAAGAAAACAGAAGTTCTTCCAGGATGCTTTGTTGAAAAAAGGCCTTTGTTAAAAGTTATTGAAGATCTAGAGAAAGAGGGTGCAGAAGTTTTTATTTTAGATAAAAAAGGTGAAAACTTAAGAAAAGCTAAAATTCCTGAAGAAGTTGTTTTTGTTATTGGAGATCATGAAGGACTTCCAAGTAAGGAATTGAAAAGGCTGAAGAAAAAATCTACTGCAATTTCTGTTGGGCCCAAAATGTATTTTGCAAGTCAAGTAGTTTCAATTATTAATAATGAATTGGATCTTAGGG
>CAZJDG010000019.1:7812-13659 GCA_964544725.1 Candidatus Woesearchaeota archaeon
ATGTTAAAATAACTAGAAAATCACTTTATAAAGCACTTATGAAAAATTGATTCAGAAACGAAATTCACAAGCTTTTTAAATGAAAAAATGATTTTTAGGAGATGAAGATAGTCTTCACGCCGGATTGGTTTCTTAATTTTGATGTTCTTATAGAGTCATTTGGATTTATTATTCTTTGTTTGTTTTTTCTTTTTGCTATTAAATCGTATAAATTAAGTAAAAAGAAAAGCGTTCTCTATCTTGGATTTGGATTCCTTTCCATCGCACTTGCAGAACTTTCAACTATTTTTACTAAACTTGTTCTTTATTATGACACTGGAGTAACTTCGGAAATAGGTCAAGCAATAGTTACACAAGGAGTTGTTAGTTCAGTTGATATTTTTTATCATACTGGTTTTTTTGCCCATAGATTCTTATTTTTATTAGGATTGTATTTACTCTATAAATTACCAACTGGGAGAAAAAGATCAGATCCTGCAGATTTAGCACTTACCCTTTACTTAATACTTATGACTGCTATTCTTAGTCATTCATTATACTACTTGTATCATTTGACTGCATTCATAATATTAGTTTTAATTATAAGAGATTATGTTAGAATATATGGATATGGAAAATCAAAGAATACTTTAATCCTAATCACTGCTTTTAGTTTGTTAGCAATCAGTCAAGCAATATTCATGTTCTCGCTCGTGGGCCTAATGTATGTAGTAGCGCAAACTTTACAAGTAGCAAGTTATATAATTCTACTAGCGCTAATAATACGGATAACACAAAATGGAAAGAAAGAGAAATAGAACAGAAATCATGCATGATATGTTAAAGATAATTCAAGAAAAAAAAGGCAAAATCAAAAGGACTCATCTTATGTACAAGGCAAATCTTTCTCATAACCAGATGAAAGCATATTTAGAAGAGCTTACTAAAAAAGGATTGATTGAAACTAAGTTTGAAGATAATAAAAACTCTTTGAATATTACTAAAAAAGGTCAGGATTTTTTCTTACAGTATATGAAAATGAGAGAATTTGAAAGGACATTCGGCCTTTAAAGACGTCCAAACGTGGCCATCTTAAAGAACTTTGGGGTTATAACTATAAATATAAAAAGTATTCCGTGTTATTTTTTTTATGAAGAAATCAGTTAGACTTTATATTGATGGGACCGTTCAGGGAGTTTTCTTTAGGAATTTTATAAAAGAAAATGCTGAAAGATATGATCTTAAAGGATTTACGAGAAATTTAGATAATGGGAAAATTGAAGTTTTTGTTGAGGGTGATTCTGATAAAGTTGAGAAAATGATTGAATTATGTAAAAAAGGGCCTAAACATGCTCAGATAAAAAATGTTGAAATTAAATCTGAGCCATTTCAGAGTTTCAAGGTCTTTAAAATTCTACATATTTAATATGGAAGGAACTACTGCTATTTTATTATATGATGAAGATAAACGAATTTTAATACAACATAGAAGTTCTGATGCTCCCACCTCTCCAAATCATTGGGGCTTTTTTGGGGGTGCGATTGAAAAAAATGAGACTCCAAAACAAGGAGTAATTAGAGAGACATTTGAGGAATTAGGGATTAAATTAAAAAATCCAAAATTGGTTTTAAAGGAAAAATTCATTAATGATGGAAAAAATAAAGTTATATTTTACTTCATAGATAAGTTAAAATATAAATCAAATATAAATCTTCAAGAAGGTCAAGGAATGAAATGGATATTGCCTTCTGAAATTGACGATTTGTTATCTAAGGCTTACGTAAAAAATGCGGTAAAAATAATTTGGAAGAAAATAAAATGATTTATACAAATTCTGATGGGGGATCAAGAGGGAATCCCGGGCCAGGGGCAATTGGGGTTGTAATTAGAAGAGAAGATAATGTGCTTGAGATGTATAGTGAAAAAATTGGGAATGTCACGAATAATGTTGCAGAATACAAGGCACTAATTAAATCTCTTGAATTAGCTTCAAAACACACAAAAGAAGAACTAACTTGTGTATTGGATTCTGAATTAATAGTTAAACAATTGATGGGAGACTATAAAGTGAAAAACGAAAAACTATTAGAATTATTTTTAGAAGTTCAAAAACTTCAAGAGAATTTTAAAAGAATAAAATATATTCATGTAAATAGATGGGATAAGTTTCAGCAAATGGCAGACAACTTATTAAATATGGAATTCGACAATAAGTAATGGAAAAGTTTTTTTGGGCAGACCAAATTGCGGATAGAATTATTAAAGAAAGGGGGAACAAGAAAGCATATGTTTGTGCTTCTGGAATTACTCCCTCTGGGAAAATCCACATAGGTAATTTTAGAGAGATCATTACTACTGATTTGGTTGTAAAATCCTTAGAAAAGAAAGGGAAAAAAGTTAGATTCATTTATTCTTGGGATGATTTTGATAGATTTAGGAAAGTCCCAAAAGGAGTCGATAAAGATTATGAAAAATATATTGGAATGCCTTTGAGTGAAATCCCTTCTCCTAATAAAAAAGGAATAAGTTATGCTCAGTATTTTGAAAAAGAACTTGAAGTTTCTTTGAAAAAAGTGGGAATAAAACCAGAATACCTCTATCAAAATGTTATGAATAAAGAACATAAGTATGCAGAGTCTATTAAAAAAGCACTTGATAATCGAAAAGAAATTATGGAAATTCTGAACAAATATCGGAAAGAACCTTTGAAGGAAGATTGGATGCCTATTGCAATCTATTGTGGAAAATGTAAAAAAGATTCTACAAAAATTCTCAGTATTAAGGATTATGAAATTGAATATGAATGTCCTTGTGGAAATAAAGAGGGGATTGATTTTAGAAAAGAAGGTTTGATTAGTATCAAATGGAGGGTTGATTGGCCATTAAGATGGGAGTATGAAGGAGTTGATTTTGAGCCAGGGGGAATTGACCATAGTGTTGAGGGAGGATCATACACTACTGCAAAAGAAATTTCAAAAAAGATATTTGATTTTGAACCTCCAATCTATACTTTTTATGATTGGATAAAACTCAAAGGAGGTAGCGAATTTTCAAGCTCTGCGGGAAATGTTTTGACATTGGACGAAGTTGAAGAAATTTATGAGGTAGGGGTTTTGAGATACTTGTTTGCTGGAACTCGGCCAAATAGGGGATTCGAAATAAGTTTTGATAATGATGTAATAAAAATTTATGAAGATTTTGATGAGCTTGAAAGAAAATACTATGAAAATGAATCTAATGATAAGGAAAAAAGAATGTACGAATTGTCTGTTATTAAGCCGAATAAAACGAAGCCAAAAAGGACGAGTTTTAAACAATTGATAAATTCGGTTCAAATTGGAAAATTAAAAGGCCTTGGGAAAGAAGATAAGATAAGAGCTGAGAAAGTTAGAAATTGGTTGGACAAATATGGAGGGGATATGGCCTTTGAATTCCAAGAAAAAATAAATATTGATTTAAGTGATAAACAAAAAAAAGCTTTGATTTCATTGAAAAAAATTTTATCAAATGAAAAAATAAATGAGGATTCATTGTTCGGTGAATTTTACAATATTGCCAAAGCTTCTGAAATGTCCACTAAAGAATTTTTTGAAACAGTTTATAGTACAATTATTGGTAAAACTAAAGGACCCAGGTTAGCTAGTTTAATTTTTGCTATAGGAAAAGAAAAAATAATTAAACTTCTAGATCAGATAAAATAAAAGTGAATTATTTATATACCTACTTCATAATTTCCTTGTTATTCTTTATAGTTTGGCTTTCATTATTTCTTTATAGAAAAGATACAAGGAAAGAAATTCTAATTATGTCTATCCTTTTTGGAATAATTGGCCTTTTTGTAGAACCTGTTTATATAAATGATTGGTGGAAACCATTGACAATCACAAATACTGCTATTGGAATTGAAGATTTTTTATTTGGATTTTCTTTAGGAGGTATTTCTGCGGTTATTTATGAAACATTTTCCAAACAGAGAGTAAAAATAAAAAAAACAAATAAAAAACAAAAAAAGAATAGGAACATCAATTTTCTGATTATAATGGCAATCGCAGCTTTTTTATTTTTAGGAGGATTTTATCTTTTTAAGTTGAACACTTTTTATAGTACTCTATTGGCTTTTATCATACCCACACTGATTATTTGGGTAAAAAGGAGAGATCTTATCGTGAACTCTTTAGTTAGTGGGGTTATGACATTAATTCTTGCGATAATTATATACTCCATAATAGGATATTTCACCCCAGGGTGGATTGACGAATTTCTTTTTTTTGAAAATATCCCGAGAATTATATTTTTAAATATGCCTCTTGATGATATTATTTGGTTCTTCCTAGCAGGATTATGGATAGGTCCTCTCTATGAATACTGGAAAGAAGCAAAATTAATTAAATATAAACCATGATATTTATATATGGCATTAGTTGTTAAAAGCAATATAAAAAAAGTGATAAGAGAGTTTGACAAGGAAAATTCTATATCTAGTGTTGCAGAAGAAGTTGGTACTGCTTTAGAAAGAAAAGTTGAGGATTTATTAGCTGAAGGAATTAAAAGAGCAAAGGCTAATGGAAGAAGAACACTCCAAGCACGCGACCTATAGTCGCATCCATTAATTCGTCCAAGTGTGGCCAAATTCAAGCACGTGACTTGTAAATTTTAAATAGTTCTTAAGATTAGTTTTTCTATGAAAAGCGATTGGGCATACGCATCGCCTAAGAAAAAATGAAGAAAATAAAAAAAGAAGACAAAGAAAAATTTATGGAAAAAATTAGAAAAGCAGGGGATCCAGAAAATTATGAAACTTCTTGGGATGAAGAAGGTGTTGCTTATAAAATCAAGGACAAAACTGAAATAAAAAAGGGAAAAAAATCCAAAGGAAGTGGAGCAAGATTTGAGTTGAAAGTTAGAAGAGATTTGGAAAGTAAGGGTAAAATTATAGATAAATGGAATAATAATGTTGATTTAGACAAGGCGGAATTGATTATCGCAAAAAGAAAATTTAACCCCTTCTCTAAAGCAGTTACTATTGGAACTGGTTTCCCAGATTTTATTTCATTTAAACATGTTCATGAGGGATTGTATAGTGTTATCGGAGTTGAAGTTAAAATAAATGGGATGCTTTCAAAAATAGAAAAAGAAAAATGTGTTTGGTATTTACAAAAGAAAATTTTCTCAGAAATCTGGATTGCAAAAAAAGGCGAGAAACGTGGAGAAATAGTGTACGATGACTTTATGGAAAGATATGATAAAAAATAGTTTTTCAATAAAAAGTAAATTATTTAAAGCTGTTTCCCCTCTGATTTTATGTAATAAAATCAGAGAGGAAAATCAAATTCTTCAGTTAAAATATTATTTGTTGGTAAAAAGAAGTAGTTTTTCTGAATAAAAATTCACAAAAATAGCAAATTATTTAAAGTATAATTGCGTAAATTTTACGTAGCAAAATTTAATCATAAAAAATTAGAGATTGCTATTTTGAGTAAAGATCTCCATGTGCGGGCTCGATAGCTTCGGGCGAAAAGCCCTTAACTGGATAGGGGGTCTTTGACCCATCTTTACTTCAAAATGTTTTGTTCTATTAGCTTATAAATATCTTCTAAATCCTTCTTTTTTATTAAATAATCTGGTTGTTTCCTTTTATAGGTTTTATTTGCTAATCCATGAGCTCTTGACTTCCCTTCAGATTTATTTTTAGATCTTATTTTTATATCTTTACCAATAAAAGTTTCTCCAAAATATTTAGATATAATTCCCAAACATCTGTGAATATCTTTTGGGGGATTTATATCTCTGCAAAGTTTTACTTTTTTAGATATCCCTTGACTATTCCTAAGAACTTTATATAAGAGAAAACAATAAACCATAACTAC
>CAZJDG010000020.1:0-13237 GCA_964544725.1 Candidatus Woesearchaeota archaeon
AACAGAACTTCCTAGGGAAATTGCCAAAATTTTAGTTGAAGATGGAAAAGTGAGGAAGTGAAAGCCTGTGGAGAGAGTCAACTGCTAAGACACCTACGGTTTCTTTAGCGTAATCTTCCCTCTGAATTTAAACTTATTTGTCCTACCTCTCAGAATAAATATTATTTCACTTCATTCAATAATATGGAGCCTGTGGAGAGAGTTGAACTCCCGACCCCCGGTTTACAAAACCGATGCTCTACCACTGAGCTACACAGGCAAACTATGTTTACCCTAAACCACTCAAGCTTGATTGGCTTAAGGCATAATTCCTAAAGAAAAAGTTTATTTAAAAGGGTTTTTATTTTGATTTAGAACTAATTAATTATTCCTAGTTTTTTGATTACTAGGTAAGTTATAAGATAAAGGGGGATTATTAGGTATGTTAAGTAAAGGAAGAAGTGATATGCTGGAGTTTGTTCTAAAGCTATTCCTGGGCCACATCCATCACAAATAACTTCGTAATTTATTGCCAGTAAAAATGAGCCAAGGGCCAGGATAATACTTAATACTAATCCTGATAAAAATTTAAATTTTTTGTTTTTTATCATAATCCCTAAAGAAAAAGTTTATTTAAAAGACTTATTATTTGGTTTGAGTCAATTCTTCATATCTATCCAAAAAAAGTTGTTTGGCATCAATTGGAGATAATGGGATTATTCTTTCTGGATGGGGTTCAAATAAACCATCTTCATTCCATTTAACAGGGGGCTTACCCATAACATCTCTCATTTCTGTGACAAGAGCTATTTTATCCGCGTTCTTAATTTCTCTATAGTTCACATCTTCTGGCTTTATTCCGAAACGCTCAAAAATTACTTTTTCTATTTCTGATTCAATTTCTCTATATTCTGGTGGTAAATATTTTTTAAGTGGAGTTATAATATCTCCCGTGTATGCTTCAGACGCATCATGAAATAGTCCTGGAAACGCTTGCGAACTATCAACTATTCTAGACACTAATACAGAGTGTTGAGCAACAGAATAAAAACTATTACACTGTCCGTTAAATCTACATAAGTTTGATAAACTATGTGCAATATCTGCTAAATTTATATCCTCTGGTCTTGGATCAAGTGGCCAAAACTGTTTTCCAGTATATGTTTGTGCCCAATCTCCTTTCCTTTCCATAAAAATATTTTATTTTAGATTATATAATGATTTGTATATTTTATTGCTGTTTTTCTTCAACTTTCAAAACCCTTATTTCACACAAGGAGAGAGGGTAGATTTTTTTCAATTTCAAACTCAAAGGTTTTTGCAAATTATTTTTTATGATTTCTTCAAATAAAAATTCTGATTTTTTATCTTTAACAAATTCTGTAATTTCTTCTCTTGCTTTATTTCTTAGGGCTTTTCTAACTTCTCTTGAAACTTTTCTTCTTGTTACTAAAAAAGGTTTGATTCTTAATTGTGCATCTTCACATGGAACTGAAAATGAATCTTCAATATAATTTGTTCCCTTTCTGACCATTCTTTTTAAGAAAAATGGCATTAATTTGATTTGTCTTGGGATGGCTCTTATTTCATCTCCTTCAACTTTTATTCTTAGTTGAAGCAGCATACCCTTTCCTCTAAGGATTCTTGTTAAATCATAATTTACTATTCTTCCATCTAATTCTTTTGCTTCGTAAGCTTGCAAATGTGTTTCTTTTTCTGCTAAAGGGATTTTAACATCAAAAAATATTTTTTTCTTTTTTGCTTGTGCCATTATAAATACACCGCGAAGACGCCAATACTCTGAAGGGCATAAAGATTTCCTTCGCTTAACCTTCCTTTCAAATTTACTTTATCAAACTTTCCCCTATAAAGAGAACCAAGGTTCTCCTTATCAACTTCTCCTTTAAGCTTGTGCTCATGGCTGATCATCATTCTTGTACTACCTTTCCTGCTCTCTTGTTTCTTCTCCCATCTCTATATTTGGATTTTCCACAGACACCACAAGTATACATTATGTTCGTCTTTTTAGTTGTTTTGGATTTTCTCTTGAATTTGCTGACAGGTGGCTTAGAATATTTTCCTTTATTCCCTATACCTCTATTGGAACCCCTTAGTTTTGCTCTTGCTAATGACCCTCTTTTCAAAGTACCCCTTTTAGCTCCTGTTGAAACTAACTTTATCTTCTGATCTGTTTTTGTTTTACAATATGGACAAAACCTATTTGTAGTTTTAGGTATTTTCATAAATGATGGAGAAAAAATGCATTTTTAAAGGTTATCACCTATATTTTCTCGTGAAAGTTATTTTATTTATGGGGCAAAGCCTTAATGGTTTTATTGCTGATAAAAAAGGGAGGGAAGAATTTATTTCTTGGCAAAGCTGGAGAGAATTTAAGAAGTTCTCAGAAAAGATTGGATGTTTTATTTTTGGTAGAAATACATATAAAATTATCAAAAAACACGGAGATTTTGCTGTTGATCGAATAAAATCTGAAAAAATAATTGTTTCAAATAAAAAAATTGATGTTGGAAAAAATCATCTTGCAAACTCGCCAAAAGAAGCATTGAATATTGCAAAAAATTTAGGATTTAAGAAAGTAATTCTTGTTGGAGGAAGTGGATTAAACAAATCATTTTTAGAAAAAAATTTGATAGATGAAATGAAAATTTATGTTGAGCCGGTTATTGTTGGAAATGGAATAACTTTGTTTGCAGAAGGAAAATTTGAGAAAAAGTTGAAGCTAATTAGTTCTAAGAAATTTAAATCTGGACTGATTGAGTTAAGATATTTTGTTAAGAAGTGAATATTCTCAAGATTAAATTCAATATAATTGCTGCAACTCCCATCAGATAACCAATTTTAATATCTTTTTCAAAATTTGTGTTGAAGTATATGAGGTATATTGGAGCATTGATTAATAAAAAAATAGCTAAGAGAAATTCATTGTTATATGTTAGTTTGGAATAAAAAAATTCAATTTGATAGATTATTTGTTCTGCAATATAAATTGTTCCGCTGGCTGTTAAAAATCCAAAAAGTACTAGTCCCATATCTAGTTCTAAAAAGGAATTTATTATTTTTTTCATTGATTTAAGAAGTTATTTATTTTTTTAAAGCTAATGTATGGTCCCACGCAGAATCGAACTGCGGTCTTATCCAAGTCAAGGATATGTCTTAGCCACTGGACTATGGGACCTGAAAAATTAGATAATAAGAAATATTTAAATATAATTACTCATACACATTTTTTCTATGTTCAAATTTCAGCAAAATAATTTCATCTCCCCTAACGGCATAAATTAATCTGAAGGGTTTTATGTAAAGAGTTCTTTCTCCTCTTGAGTGCCTTAAAGGTTTACCAACATTTGGATTTTGGACAATTTTTTTAATCTGTTTTTCTAATTTTTCTCTTAAAAAAGAATTAATTTTTTTAATATCTTTGATAAATTCATTAGAAGGTATAATTTTTACCATTCTTTCATTTTAGCAAAGAACTCTTTAACAGAATAAGTTTCGCAGTTACCAGCATCAATATCTTTCCAAATCTCATTGAGCTCTTTTACTTCTTCTTGTTCTTCTTTAGTAAGTCCTTCAACACTTTTCAAAATAATTAGATTATCCTTTTTAGTTACGATGAAAGGAGTCCCAACTTCTATACCTTTTCTCATTTTCTCTGGAATTATTATTTGTCCCTTTGTACTGAGCTTTGTTATTTCCATTTTAAAAGTAAGATTGTCTTACTTATAAGCTTTTTGTTTTTTTGTCTTAATAATCTCTAAAAAAACCCTTATAATATTTGTGGATTCAATAAGATTTAAATATAATGATTCAAAAATCACAAAGATTATACTTGATTTTAGGAATATTTATATATGTAATTTCTATATTGTTTTATGAAAAAGAGTTTGATGTTTGTTGGATTATTTTTGATTCTAAGTTTCTTCTTAATTTCATCTGTTTCTGCTATACCAAAAGACTTTGAAGTGACTAATGTTTATTGGGCAGGCAAGGGAATGATGGAAGATAACAAGCCTTTTATGATTGGTTTAGTTGAGTTATCTTGGAATACTGAAAAAGGAATGACAAGTTCCAATATATTTTTTCTTGATCTTGGTGAAGAAGAATATTATGCTGATTCATTAGGGCTTGTTAAAAATCAGGAGATGATTTATACCGCAAGAGTTGAGGCACAATTTTATCCTTTAGAAACTTATGCATCAGAAAGATATCTTGACAAATTTCCAGAGTATACTTTGATCATTCCAATATCAGAAAATGGGGAAATAAATTTTGAAAAAACTAGATTTTCTGAATTAGATGAGGATTTAACTATTCTTGATACTTTTAGGATAGATAGCAGTGATATTAATGATTTATCTCCTTTTTGGGATTGTTCAAGGAGTTATTATCTTCCCGATGATTTTTCGGGTGAATTATGCGACACAAATTCTTTTCTTGATAAAGGAAAAGCCTATTATGAAAATGGAACAGAAACTGAAGAGTATAAAAAATGCCAAGATGAAAATATGAAATTTTATAAGACATCATTCCAATGCTCTTCTTTATGCTTAAAGCATTTTTATGAAAGAACTAACGAGGAAAATTTTGAGAATTCCTGTACTATTTACAAAAATGTTAATTTTCTAAAATATACTTCTGAAAGTTTTGACTTTGATGAATTAACTAAATTAAATCCAAATTTAGGGAAATTTAATCCATGGAGGGAAGGACCATGAATAAGAGAATATTGGCATTTACAATTATTCTTATTTTTTTAATAGGGACTCTTGCTTTTTTTATTTTCAAAGATTCAGACGTCGAGATTCAAACAAAAAGAACTACTACTGGAGAGGATCTTGGAGAACAGGCAACTACTGATGAGATCAGAGATAAGATAGAATTTGCTATAAATAACAAATTAGATAGTATTCCTTAGATCTTTTAATCCAAAAATCTTAGTTCTTATTTAAAAAACCCATAATAATATTTGTGTTTTTCGCAAGTTTTAAATATAATGATTGTATTTTTTAATTATGGGGTGGTTCAAAATTATCATATTGGCTTTGCATGGAGTAGTAGGATTATATCTTCTTAATCTTTCTTTTAGTTTTTATTCAGTCCCAGAGGTAATCAAGGCATACAATGATGTAGTTATTTTAGTTGCTGGAGTTTTAGTTTTGCTTGGAGGATTGAATTTTTTAAGAACTCTTAGGTCTAGAAGAAAATAATTTTTTTCCAATAAACTTTATATAGATAATTTCCATTATTTTATCATGCATTTTAAAAGAGGTCAGGTTACGATATTCATAATAGTTGCAATACTTTTGGTGTCGGGAACTATCTTATTTTTCATGTTCAGAGGTTCTCTTATTGAGGTTCAGATTCCTGCAAATTTACAACCTGTTTATGATGCATTTCTATCCTGTCTTAACGAAGAAAGTTTAGTTGGAATTGATATCTTGGAAAGTCAAGCAGGATATATTTTCCTACCTGATTTTGAACCTGGATCAAGTTACATGCCTTTTTCATCTCAGTTAGATTTTTTAGGTAATGCAGTTCCTTATTGGTATTATGTTTCTGGAAATAATATTCAAAGGGAACAAATTCCTTCTAAGACTAAAATGGAAGAAGATTTAGCTGATTTTCTTGAAGGGGAAGTTGCAGACTGTGATTTTAGTACTTATTATGAAGATGGTTTTTTAATTCAATTTGATGAGCCTAAAGTAAGCGTTGAAATAAATGATGATTCTGTCGAGATATCTTTAGAGATGAATTTAGGGATTGAAAAATCTGAGGATCAGGTTTTTGTGAATAAACATAAATTTGAGATTGATTCTGAACTTGGGGCACTTTATGATTCTGCGAGAGAAGTTTATGACTATGAACAAAAAACTCTATTCTTAGAAGATTATGCAATTGATAATTTGAGGCTTTATGCTCCCGTTGATGGTGTTGAATTAAGTTGTAGTCCTGTAGTTTGGAATGCTCAAGAAGTTTTCAATAATTTATCTGAAGCAATTGAATCAAATACTTTGGCCTTGAATCTTGTCGAAGACGAAAATAATTATTTTGAATTAGATCTTCCTGTTAGTCATGACGTTAGATTCCTAAATTCAAGAAATTGGCCTAGTGGTTTCGAAGTTAATCCAACTGAGGGGGCAATGATGATTGCAAGTACTATCGGAAATCAACCAGGATTGGGCGCTTTAGGATTTTGTTATGCACCATATCATTTTGTTTATAATTTAAGGTATCCTGTTTTAGCTCAAGTTTACGGAGAGGAAGAAGTTTTCCAGTTCCCTATGGCAGTAGTAATTCAGGGAAATATGCCTAGGGAAGCTTTGGATACTTCAGGAGTTGAATTAGAAGTTTTCCCATTATGCGAACAACAAAATACTCCTACCAAAGTTAGTGTTTATGATATTGATTTGAATCTTGTTGATGCAGAAATTTCTTACAAGTGTTCTGGAACAAAATGTGATATGGGAAAAACGGAGTTTGGATTTTTGCAGGCAGATTTCCCTCAGTGTGTTAATGGATTTGTGATTGCAAAAGCACCAGGATATGAAGAAGCAGTTGAACTTTATTCAGTGGTTTCAGAAGGAGAAGTTGGAATCATTCTCGATAAAACGTATGAAATGAATGTGGATCTGAAATTAGATAATGCGGATTACTCAGGACAAGCAACAGTAACCTTTAGTTCAGATAGGGGTGTTAGAACAGTGGTTTATCCTGATCAGAAAACAGTGAATTTAAGTGAAGGACAATACGAAGTTCAAGTTTATATGTATAAAAATTCTTCAATTAAGATCGGTCGAACTACTACTAGAAGATGTGTTGAATCTCTTCAAGCTGGTATTGGGGGATTTTTAGGGATTACTGAGGAGAAATGCTTTACGTTTGAATTTCCAGAACAAATAATTTCAAATGCGCTTAGGGGAGGGGGAAAACAAAATCATTATGTTTTAGAGTCAGAATTAAAAGATTCAAATTCCATTGAGATAAAGACTGGAAGTTTGCCAGTTCCAACAACAATAGAACAATTGCAAAGTAATTATGCTTTATTCGAGGATAAAGGTTTGGATATAGATTTCAAATGAAGTTAAACAAAAAAATAACATTGTTAGTATTTTTCTTAGTTGGAATTGTAGTTTTATCATTTGTTTCATTGGCTTTTTCTAGTTCAAGTCCCCAACTTACAAGTCCTGGAGCAGGTTCTTTTGGATATCTTGGAAGTCAAGGGATTTCGTTAGGTCCGAAATTCAGTGAAGATATGTGTAATGCTGGACAAGATTTCATAATACAAATCCCTCCTTTTGGATGTACCCCTGCAGTTGTTAGAAGTGATTTACTTGAAGAACAAAATGTTCCAGTTCTTTGTCAACTTGCTGCAACAAAAATAAATCCTTTGATTGAAGTTGAGGCAATTGATTCTCTTTCGTTTAAGGGAGATTATCCTGAAGAGGTTGAAGGGATTGGGTTTCATCCTGCAAGGGCAGCAGTTAGAGGTAATTCAAGAACTTTACTTAATTCTCCAATTTTACAAAATATTGGATATGCAGTTATTCTTTTGAAACAACAAAAAAATGAATCTGCCATGCCTGATGTTGTTTCTGGAAGTGTTACTGCAAGAATTAGATATGATATAAAGAATGCGTTTGGAATAGGGAAGGCAACACATTATCTTCCAGAATTTACTGAAGATGAATGGAGTGAGAATTTTAAGCAATATGGTTTTTGGAGTGCAAGAGCATTTTTGAGGGCGGATTCAATTGATACAAATCGTGCAACTGTTTCTTTGTATGCTGACGAAACAAACAAAATTTCCACAGTTACGTTAGAAAGAGGGAAAACTTCCAGAGATATTTATCTTCCAGGGTTTAGTTGTTTGGCTGGATTGCAATTGAGATTAGATGGTTTAAAAGATCCTTCCACTAGAGTTAAGTTAAATGTTGATGGTGAAATCTTTCAGGTTGCTGATGGGGAGAGATTTTTGGATAATAAATGTTCAGTAAGGGATATTGAAAAAAAAGGAGTGATTGAAGAAACAACTATTGTATGTTCTACTGATGAGGGTAGAGATAAATTTAATTTAGTAATTTCTCCTAAAATCAAATTGAGAATAGGGGATGAAACACAGGAACCAAAAACTGTGGGTTTAGGAGATTACTTGTATAAATCAGGGGATAGAGCTGTCTATGTGGGGTATATTGAAACTCGGAGAACTGCTAAAGGTGCAGATAATCTTGAGGTTGTTCTTTTTTCTAAACCTGAACCAATTGTAGATAAATTAAGTGATGCTGAATTATCTTCAATTTCTAGGATGATTACAAGATTGTGGGGGGAATCAAGAATTAGTGGTGTGAAGGCAGTAGATGTTGTTGCAAGTATTGCTAGCTTTTATACAGGGGCTGCACAATATGCTGTTAATTATTTTGGCAAGGGACATAAGATTTATTTAATAAATTCTATTGATAAACCAGAAAATATCCTTGGCACAAAAGTAACACTTATTGGTTTCTCAGATCCTGTTGATAGAGTATTTACTGCTAAAAATTTTAAAATCAATTATGAGAGTGCAATGAGGGATTATAGGAGAATTATTGAGAGTTTTCCTAATACAAAGGAAAGTCGTGAGGATACGGTAACTTTTGGTCAAAGAGCATTGATCGATTCAATGAAGTTAGCAAAAGAATCTCATCAGTTTAAGATGCTTTCCAATCTTTGTAAAGAATTTTCTGAAAAATATCCTAAAAATGTAACTTCTGTAAATGCTTATTGCGCGGATAAAGTTAAACAGTCAAATGAAGGGATCTCAGAACATAGTGTTTTTGTTAACGGAAAAGTTAAGATTATTTCTTTAGAGGGAATTTATGAGCCTTCTCTTTCAGAATATAGTGCGGAGGTTATTGTTAAACATAAATCTGGAACATTAGAGAGATATTTTTTAACAAAAGGTGTTCCAATTCCCATTAATGAAAATGAATTCTTACAATTAGAAGATTTGGAGGTGGACTCTGCGAAGATTAGAATGCAACTTAAAGCTAGTAGTGTCGTTGAGAGTATTAAGGGAGCTTTTGTTCCAGATACGGGAATTTTGGAATTGAATAAACCAATAGGATTCGGGAGTGATTATCTTTTCACGTTAGAAAAAGTAAATTTGGAAAAAGTTGCGCAAGTTTCAGTGATCCCTAATATAAGGGATTCTGGTACTGAAGCTAATTTTAGTTTTAGTGTTGGCATTGAGAAGAGAGGCATTCAACTTTCTCCGGATCGGGCAAGAGATATAATAGAAGCCTTGAATGAGTCTATTTCAAAGTGGGATGATCTATCTGAAAACCTTGGAAAAGTAGTTAGAGGATTTAATGCTGCTTGTTTGGCAGTTGGAACCACTTTAACAATAAAGAATTTAATTGATGACGTTGATGGTAGGGCGATTGCAAGAAAAGAAGTTATGAGGGGCAAAAAAGGATGGTTTGATGCTTGTGAGGCAGAAGTAGTATCTAAAAAATATGTTTCTGTTGATTCTTGTTTTCTTGCTAACTCAGATAAGATAGATAGACAGGTTGAGACTATGGAAAATGTCATTAAAGCTCAAGGAGGAATTACTGCTGAAAATGTTGATACAACATTGCCTGCAATAAACAATTTGTTAATAAGTCAAGGAATGACGAGTGACGAAATTATCGCAAGAACTTTGACTGCAGAAGGATATAAAAATGGGCAAATTACTTTGGCTCAGGCAAGAGATTTGGAAAGAGCTACTTTAATTTTGAGGGATGAGCAGCCAGGTACTGTTCTTTATAATTTAACTTTGGCAAAACAAAAAACTATTTTGGATAGATTTAGGGAAAAAAATGATGATTTTTTAAGGAGAAGTAATTTGGTGAATAAGTTGGGGATAACTCATGATCAAGTAGGATTGTTAGAAGTTGGAGTTAATGTTACTCAGTTGCGCTATGCTGGTTTAACTTATGGATTTATTAAAGAGAAAGTTAAAATTGAGGGAGTGACTGATAGTAATCCAATTGCTGTTTTACAAACTACTACTGGGGAGGAATATATAATTATTCTTGATGATTCTGGAGGCACTGATGTTTTACCTGTTAAGAGGATTGACCCTAGGGTTTATCCTGGTGCCCAGAATTCAAAATATTTTATTTTTGATTATGGAGGCAGAAGGATTTCACAGGAAGAACTTTTATTAAAAGCTAAAAAGTTAGCTGATGGGAGAGTTTATTATAAGAAATTTGATAGGACTTCTTACCAAAATAGGTTCAAAAATCCCAGGGTTAGATTTTTTGAAACTGAACCTTACAAAGGACTTCCTGCAGTGGTACCTTTTGATACAACAAATGGTTGGTATGTTTCAGTCAAACAAACTTTGCCTGGAGCTGGTGCTTTAAGAGCTTCAGGTATTAGGGCTTATGATGATTCTGGAGCAATTAATAGTTTTTATTTATGTAATGTTGGAGCTAATGGAAGAGAGGAATTTAAAACAAGGGGGGATGATATTTGTAGGAGCTTTAATCCTGGGTTTGGAGGAATAAGGGGAAAGTTTCCAGGATTGGGTCTAAGTGAAACAAATAAAAAAGTATCTGAGGCTATTCAAGCAGTAGAACAAGCGAGGAATCATTATACATCTGGATTGACTGGAACAATTAGAATTCTTAATGAAGACATAGTTGTAGGGTCCCCTGAAATTGGGTTGCCTGATGTTCAGTGCCAAGATTTTATGTCTCCAGATGATTGCCATCTTTTGTTTAATGCTTGTGATCCTGTGGTTTGTCCTTCAAGTAGATGTGATTTTGGCGGACGTTATCCTGTTGCAGATGTAATTCAATCTGGAATAATTGGTAGTGCTATGTTATGTTTACCTAATGCTAAAGAAGAGATTTATGTGCCAATTTGTCTTACAGGAATAAAGGCAGGAATGGATAGTTTTGTTTCTGTGCAAGAAAATTATAGGGATTGTTTGCAGACTAATTTGGATACTGGAAAGACAGTGGGGATTTGTGATGAATTACATAGTATTTATTTATGTGATTTCTTTTGGAGTCAAACACTTCCATTAGCTCAATTGATAGTTCCAACGACTTTGGAATATATTTCTGGACAATCTGGAGGAAGAGGGGGAGGAGAATATTTGGGTGTTGCGACGGCTTGGAAGAATGCCGGAGATTCCGCAGATTACATAACTAATTATTATGGTGCAAAATCTTTTGAGGCATTTAAAACAGGAGTTATCAGGGAACTTAAACATGCAGTTTGTAAGGGTTTCATTTCGGCTTCTTATCCTGATATTGATTTTATGGATTCTATTTTAGAACCAGAATCTCCAGCACAGTTCACAGCATGGTTTAGTGAGAGATCCCATTCAACTGCAACAGTTCCAGCAATTTCTCAATATAAAGTATTTTACCATATTTTTGCGGGAGACAATGAAGGGGCTTATTTCAATGTCTTTTTGAAAAGCCCAAGTGGAACTTCTTTTTTCCAAACAAATCCTACGTTAAATGTTGCTAATGGATTTATTCCTGAAGGAGATTATGCTTCAGAAACAAAAGACTTCACAGGAATTACAGGTTATAAGGAATTGTGTATTAATGTTAATGGGCAAGAAGAATGTGGTTTTAATCGTGTTTCAACCAATTTTGGTTTGAATTATTTGCAAGATCAATATTTGAAGGAACAAGCAGGGCAAACGAATATCCAAACAGAGAATGAATGTATTTCTGGAACCCCTAGTCTTTATAATTTAGTTAATCCTAATTTGCAAGCAGGATTGGAGAGTGCTGCGAATCCTTCACTTCAAAATCAAATTACTAGGATTTGTTCTACAGATAATCCTCAGAGTGGAACTGATCCAAGAGTTGGAACTGCAGGTGCTAGATGGGTGGAAGTTGGAACTTGTGATGGAGGAAGGGGAAATTTGAAATGTTATCTTGATAAAGAAAGTGTGGAAAGAGCTGTTAAATTTACTTCAATAGAGAATGAAACTTTGAGTAAAATCAATAAAGATTATCTTGCAAAATTAAAACAAGAGGGAGAGTTTATTAAAAATATGAAAGAAATACTAGATAAAATTAAAAAATTGAATGATGTTACAAAAGTGAATTTCATTAATCAAGATTTAATTGATAAAGCTTTTAAGAGTAGTGAAAAGGCAAGGTTGATTTTAACTAGGGCGGATGCATATTCTAGATTGGCCATGGCTGCGATTGATTCTATTCTAAATAAAGGAGCTATTGATGAAATTGAAGGGGAAGATATTTTTGGATTCACTCAAAGAGATACTTCATTAGGTGTTATTGAAGAAGATGATAAGGGAAGTCCAGGAGCTGAAAGTAATACTGAAGAATCTTTATGTGAAGGAGGGGAATGTGATTTTAACTTTGGAGGCACCATAGATCCTGTTAAACAATATCCTGTTACTGATTCTTCTGATATTACGAGATTTATCGAGGATTTAACCGGACCGGCAATTCAAACTCCTGGACTTAGTACAATTACTTTAAGCAGTGATGCTATTTCATTAAAAAATAAACTTTCTGCATCTATTATGGGCAGAAGAAAATTGAGCAAACAGGATTCAAACTCATGGGCAGAGATTGTATTGAAGTCAATGGTTAAGTATAATATTCCCCTTACTTCTTCACATGCTTCATTAATCATTAGTACTATTGAAAGGGAATCTAGTATAAGAGCGGATCCTCTTGTTCCAAAGGATATGGGAGCAGTTATTAGTAGGGAGATTGGGAGTATGAGTAATATAAATCCTCTAAAGTTAGGGGCAATCTTATTTTATCAACTAAATAAGGATGAACTAATTAGAATTAAAACTGAAAGTGAACTAGATAAATTCATTGATTCTTCTGCCTTTGAGATTTTTCTTGAAGGATTTAGACCTACCACTGTGGGCTCCATGCAATTGAATGTCGAGAAGGCTATAGTTATCGCAAAGAATCGTCATGGAAAAATTTATGATGATGCTGAAATGAGAAAAATATTGTACACTCAAGAGGGAGGTGTTGAATATGGAGTATTATATTTAAAAGAAATAATTGATGCCCATGTTTCCTCAGTTGCTACTACCCTAAGTGAAGAAAATGTTAAATTTATTGCTGCAGATTATCAATCAGGATTGTATGCTTCTCGAAATGCTGCGTTTCAACAACGATTGAATGTTTTGATGGATGGAAACTTAAAACTTGATGGGGATTTAGGCCCTCTTACAGTGGAACTTGCTAATAAATTT
>CAZJDG010000021.1:0-225 GCA_964544725.1 Candidatus Woesearchaeota archaeon
GTTGTGTAATTCCATATTGAACTTCCGTTTGTTGCATTTAAGGCATAGACCTTGAAGTCCCCACTCCCTATATATACAATTCCATCATATATTGCTGCAGAAGAATCAATGAAATCTCCCGTTGTGTAATTCCATATTGAACTTCCGTTTGTTGCATTTAAGGCATAGACCTTGCCATCCCAGTTCCCTATGTATAAAATCCCACCAGATATTGCTGGAGAAGAA
>CAZJDG010000021.1:235-12600 GCA_964544725.1 Candidatus Woesearchaeota archaeon
TCCCCCATTGTATAATTCCAAATCTGGTTTCCGTTTGTTGCATTTAGAGCATAGACATTACTATCCTTACTTCCCACAAAAACTATTCCGTTTGATATTGCCGGAGAACTGTAACCCACATCAGCCCCAGTTGTATAATTCCAAATTTTACTTCCGTTTGTTGCATTTATGGCATATACATTCTTATCTACACTATTGATGTATACAATCCCTCCCGATACTGCTGGAGAAGAGTAAGCAATGTTATTTCCTGTTGTGTAATTCCAAATTTTACTTCCGTTTGTTGCATTTAGAGCATGAATACTTCCGTCATAGATTCCAAAATAGACAATTCCATTAGATATTGCTGGAGAAGACCCATCTACATTGACCCCTATTGTATAATTCCAAATTTTACTTCCGTTTGTTGCATTTAGAGCATAAAAATTCCTTGAATTTGGACCACTTCCAAAATAGACAATTCCATTGGATATTGCTGCAGAAGAATGGAGAATGGTTCCTCCAGAAGAATAATTCCAGAGAACTGGAAAATTGGTGCCACCAATAGTTCCTCCATATAGTTTAGTGCTATTTAAGGTTCCTCCAAACATTTAACCATTCCTCTGTTGAAGAAGTATCTGAATTATCAATACTTGTTGCTTGGCCAGTAAGTTTTAACAAAAGACTTGTTATTGATAAAATTAAAATTAACCCCAAAATTATCATTACTAAGATTAAAAAATAATATCTTAATGTTTCCCTCTTTTTCATTTTTTAATAATGGGAATGAAGTTTAAATAATTTGATTAATTTTATACTCTTAATGTTTCATCCCATATCCTGGATCTGGACTGAATTTGTTATTCAAACTTCCCATATCTATTCCTTTATCTTTTCTTCTTTCTCAAAGGTTCTCCCATACCTTATAGATTGATAGAAATCACTTTCTTCTTTTATTATATTCAATTTTCTAAGAACTAAAAAACCAATGGCAAAAATTCCAACAAATATGGCTGCAAAAATACTCCACCAAATTATCAAACCATTTTTAGTTTGTTTTGCCCTATCATAACTTTCTGTAACAGTATCAACAATATCTGAAACAATTGGTATTTTTGATTTCTCACCAAGTACAAAAAAACTAAATGAATCTAATTCAATTGTATAAAAATAAAAATTATCATCTTCACTATCAAAATTTGTTTCAAGTTCGTTCCATGTTTCAGATGCTTCATCAAACTTAAAAACAGCTAAATCATTTTTGTCTAAGCCATTATCTAAGAACCAGGTTTTTTCAACTTCAAATTTAATTATTGCGCTTTCTAAATTTTCATTCAAATTCTCAGTATTAATTTGTAGATATCTGTAATTCTTTCTCGTAAACTCTTTTGAGACTTCTGAGGGTTTTGATTTATATTTTGAAACTTTAATTTTTACATTGTTAGTTTTTTGATTAACTTTTATTGTAATTTCAGCAACTCCCGTGCCTTCAAATGTTGAAATTGTTGTGGGTTCTCCAGAGATAACTTCTACTAACAAATGTGTTTTTACTACAGTCGGTTTTCCTTCTCCTGGCGTTGAAGCTCCTCCACCACCAGAGCTTCCACCAGTATCATCAGTATCATCAGTATTTGTTGAGGGTGTTGTGTCGATTGTAAAAAACCTTGTCTCTTCATATAAATTACCATCACTTCCCCAGGACTGAATTGTCCAGTTATAGTTTCCATCAGATGAGAAAGTTCTATTTGCGAATTCATAAATATCATTTGGTAATCTAAAGCGATATTCTCCAAATCTCACAGATTGGCCTCCAGTATAAACCAATCCATTTATTGGGCTTACTGAAACAGTGTTAATAAAATAGGTATTTGCCCAGTTTCCAGGATCCGTGGCCCTTAAATCTGTCCAGACATTGGAAGTTCTATTGTATGCTCCGAATTTTCCGTTTATCCCTACAGTATAGACAAGACCATTTATTGGGCTTACTGAAACCCCTACAGTATTATCTGTTCCGACCCATCCTCCAGTATCTGTTGAACTTAAATCCTCTGTAATATTTGAAGTTCTATTGTATGCTCCGAATTTTCCACTAGCTGCAACGACATAAACTAATCCATCGATAGGACTTACAGAGACATCGTTAACATGGGAAACGCTTATCCAATTTCCAGTATCTGTTGTACCTAAATCTTCCCAGACATTTGAGGTTCTGTTGTATGCTCCGAATTTTCCGCTATTTATTGCTGTATAAACCAATCCATCCACAGAACTTACTGAAATACCATTAACTGAGTAGGGGCCATCAGCCCATCCTCCAGGATCAGTTGCACTTAAATTTTCAGTTACATTTGAAGTTCTATTGTATGCTCCGAAATTCCCACTTGGAAGACCCAAATAAACCAAACCATTTATTGGGCTTACTGAAATAGTACTAACTGTAAAAGAACTGGCCATCCAATCTCCAATGTCTGTACCTCTTAAATCATCCCAGACATTTGAGGTTCTATTATAGACTCCTAACTTTGAAGAGGACGAACCAGTATAAACCAATCCGTCTATTGGGCTTACTGAAACACTCTCAACATGCTGCGAAGTGCCCATCCAGTCTCCAGGGTCTGTCGTGCTTAAGTTTTCTGTTGTGTTTGAAGTTCTGTTATAGGCTCCGAATTTTCCACTAAATATAGCGATATAAACTAGTTCATCTATTGGACTTACTGAAATATCTCTAATCTCACTAAAAAATCCTTCCTCATCTGTCCCGCTTAAATCGTCCCAAATATTTGAATCTAAGGTTTCATTCACAATTCCATTAATCAATAAAGAAATATTAACAATTTCTGAAGAAGAATTTCCAGTGACATTTGCTGAAAAATTTAAAGTTATTGGGCTCGTTGAGTATTCTGTGTTATTTTGAGAAGGATCTAATAAATCAATTGAAACATGTCCTGTTAGTTTAAATTCTCCTATTTCAAAACTAAAAAATTGGATTGAAAAAAATGTTGCAAGGACTAAAACTGCTAAAACTAAGACTTGAAATTTAACCCTCTTTTTCATTAACATTTAGAAGAGAGATAGTTTATAAAAATAATCCTATTCGACAGTAACGCTCTTCGCTAGGTTTCTTGGTTTGTCGACATCAATTTCCTTTAAATCTGCTATATGATATGCTAAAAGCTGCAAAAGAATAACATTTACAATGGGAGAAAGTTCTTTTCTTGATTTTGGGACTACGAAAATCTTCTCTGCAAGTCTCTGGAGTTTTTCATCTTTTTCGTTTGTAATAACAATAATTCTTCCCCCGCGAGCTTTGACTTCTTCTATGTTGCTCATTATTTTTTCAAAGCTATCATCCTTTGGAGCTACGAAAACAACTGGCATATTTTTATCAATTAAGGCTATTGGACCATGTTTCATTTCTGCTGCGGGATATCCTTCTGCGTGTATGTAAGAAATTTCTTTTAATTTCAAGGCTCCTTCTAAAGCAACCGGGAAATTAATTCCCCTTCCAAGATATAAGAAATTTTCTGCATCTTTGAAATTTTCTGCAACAAGTCTTATTTCGCTTGACATATTAATTACTTGTTGAACTTTTTCAGGGAGAGAATAAATCTCTTCAATTAATTCTTTGTCTAAACTAAAACCTTTTTTTTGTCTTAAAAATAAAGCAAATAATAAAATTGCTAGAATTTGGCTTGTAAAAGCCTTTGTTGAAGCAACTCCAATTTCTGGACCTGCATGTAAATAAATACCTGAATGAACTTCCCGTGTTATTGAAGATCCAACTACATTTACAATTCCCATCGTGTTAACATTTCTTGACTTCGCTTCTTTTAATGCTGCAAGAGTATCTGCGGTTTCTCCGGATTGAGAAATTGCTATAACTAAGTCATCTTTTTTCAATATTGGATTCCGATATCTGAATTCTGATGCGTAGTCAACTTCAACAGGGATTTCTGCTATTTCTTCAAGTAAATATTTTCCGATTAAAGCAGAATGCCAGCTAGTTCCACAGGCGACAAGAATGATTCGATTTATAGAATTTAAATCTAAAGTTAATTTTATTCTTTCATCTTTTATTCTTCCTCTTAAAACATTTTTTATTGTTTCTGGTTGTTCAAAAATTTCTTTTAACATAAAATGTTTAAACCCAGATTTTTCTATTTGCTCCGCCTCCCATTTTATTTCATGTACTTCCTTGTTCACATGATTTCCCTTTAGATCTTTGATGAAATAGCCTTCCCTTCTTACTACTGCGATTTCATTATCATTAAGATAATTTACTTTTTTTGTGTGATTTAAAATTCCAGTCACATCCGATGTAACAAACATTTCATTTTCACCAACACCAATAATTAATGGAGAGCCCCTTCTAGCCGCAATTATTTCGTCATGATTTTTATGTAAGACTGCCAAACCAAAAGCACCCTCTACCAAATTTAGTGCTTCGAAAACTGCTTGCTCTAAATTTCCCCGATAGAATTTTTCAATTAAATGTGCAAGAACTTCTGAATCTGTTTCAGACTTAAAGTGGTGCCCTTCTTTTTTTAGAACTTCTCTTAAGGAATGATAGTTTTCAATTATCCCGTTATGCACAATTGCGATTTCTCCGTTACAAGAAGAGTGAGGATGTGCGTTAATTTCATTTGGTTTGCCATGGGTTGCCCATCTCGTGTGAGCAATTCCCAGTTTACCTTCCCAGTTATGAATGTTCTCTTTTTCTAATTCAACAATTTTTCCAGATTTTTTATTAATATTCAATCCATTATTTGAAATACAAATTCCCGCACTATCATATCCTCTATACTCAAGTTGTTTTAAGCCTTCAATAAAAAGAGGAATAATTTCTTTATCACCAATATAACCTAAGATGCCACACATGAGTTATTTTAATAGATAATTACTTTTAAGTTTTCTGAAACTGCAATTCATCGTGGAACGTACCATTGCCGAAACATATGGCTAATCGCAAGCTATTGTTTTTTATATAAACCTAACGTAGATTTTTATTGTTTAATAGATCATAGAAGGTTTTATAAATCGGAATTTTCTTTTAGGAAAATAAATTAAACCCAAAAAAAGAGGCTTAATATGGATCATTTAGAGGATGTTGATTTCGAAGAAGAACAAGATACGCTTGATGATGACCTAGAAGAAATGCTGGGAGATTAGCCCTATTCTTTTAGTTCCAGATTTATAATATTATTATCTTTATTCAATTCTTCAAAACCATAGTCCAACTTCAACGTTAAAACATCAACCCCGATTTGCTTAATTAAAAGATTTCCTAAGTTAAGTGACATCCCATAACCTATTTCCATTTCATTTATTTGTACCTCCTTGATTTTTTTCCCATCAACAAAAATTTTCAAAGTAGAATTTTTTGAATCTGCAAGCCCATTATTCCTTATGCTTATATTTAAATCTAAAAGCCTCCCACGCATTATTGCAGAAACATTTTCAAACGCCAAATCTGGATTTGAGGGGACTGAATATAATTCGTTAATTGTATTAATCAAATCACCACCCATAACTTGGTCACATTTACTTATACTGTGCATTATGTTTTTGGGATTTGAAGAATGATCAAAACCAAGTGCATGTAAAAGTTCATGTAGTGCAACATTTGGTCTTTCACATTTTGAGTCCCGTAGCAATAAGATTCCCCCTTTTAAGATTACATTAAAATTTTCTGTTCTTGTAATATTTATTGGTCCTCCCTCACCTGCAACAAAAAATCTTTCTTCAACTTTAATTTTATCATCACAAGTAATCGAAATTTCTTCATCATTTGAAACAGGATATAAATTTAAGTCAGTTTGATTATTTAATGTGCTTATTGCAAATTCTGCGTCATATTTTTTTTGTAGAGTACACTTTCCTGAAATCTTATAAGAAATGTCTGAAGAAGGGTAACGTAAATTTGTGTAGAATTGCAAGGCACTGTCATTAGTTAAACTAAAATTATAGTTTGTTTGTGCCAAATCAGGCTTTAAAGAGAATTCATAATTACCTATGGGGAAAACCCAATATGAAACTAGTAAAAATATTATGAATATTGCAGTCATAAAACTAAATAGACTAACTAAAAATTTCCAAAACATACATGTAAATTAGAAACTAATTATATAAATTTGTTGATAATAAAAATGAAATAAAAAAATAATTGGGAGTTTATTCTTCGTCTAACTCTTCTTCAGCTTCTTCCATATCTTCAGATTCTTCAGCTTCTTCCATGGTATAAACCTCTTATTTAATTGAGTATTAATCAGAACAATTACTTCTTTTTAACGATTTCGGTAATGCCTTAGTTGAGTAAAATTATGTAAATATCTAATAAAAAACTATCTAAAATTGAGAAACCTCCAAAACGAGGTATCTAAACTTGATTTATATAAAAAATAAAAAATAAAAAATATTTGGGAAATTTATTCTTCGTCTGACTTTTTTTCTTCAGCTTTAGAATCATCGGAATCTTCAGACTTTTCTTCTTCAGCTTCTTCAGTTTTTTCTTCTTTTTCTTCTTCAGCTTCAGGTGCGTCCATTTCTTCCTTTTCTTCCGTAGGTGTGTTTTCTTCTTCCATAGTATAAAACCCTCTTATTTAATTGAGTATTAATCGGAGTAATTACTTCTTTTTAACGATTTCGGTGCACATTCCTGCTGCTACCGTAGCTCCAGCATCCCTTATTGCAAATCTAGACATAAATGGATTATCTTTTTGAGTTTCGATACATAAATTCCCTTGAGGCTTTAATCTAACTTTTGCAGAATCTCCATTTTTTAAGAAATCAGGATTTTCTTTAATAATTTCTCCGTTTGCCGGGTTAATTTGAGCTATTAATTCTGTAAATTGGCATGGAACTTGAGCCGTATGTACATGGAATACAGGTGTGTATCCTTTTGCTAAAACAGTTGGGTGATTGATAACTGTGATTGTTGCTATGAACTCTTCAACTACTGGAAGTGGATTTGCTGCTTCACAAACTACATCTCCTCTAGCAATATCTTTCTTTCCAACTCCTCTAATGTTTATTCCAACGTTATCTCCTGCTTCAGCTTCGTTAAGTTGTTCATGATGAGCTTCAATTGTTTTTAATTCTCCTGCGATTCCTGTTCCAGTTCTTCCTGGAAGTACTATAACTTTCATTCCTTTCTTCATAATTCCTGTTTCAACTTTTCCTACTGGAACAGTTCCAATACCTGTGATTTCATAAACATCTTGAACAGGCATTCTCATTGGAAGGTTTGTTGGTAATTCTGGTTTAGGGAACAAATCAAATTGTTCCATAACTGTTGGACCTTTATACCAAGACATATTTTCTGATTTCTTAACAACATTATCTCCTTTTAATCCGGAAGCGGCGATGAAAGCTGTAGTTTCAGTGTCAACTCCAACACCCTTCAATAACTTTGAAATATCTTCTTTAACTTTATTATATGTTTCTTCTTTATACTCAACTTCGTCCATTTTATTAATGATAACTGCTAAATTTTTAACTCCCATTGTTCTCAATAACCATAGATGTTCAGTTGTTTGAGGTTGTACTCCTGATTTAGCGGTGATAACTAAGAAAGCAGCATCTGCTTGTGAAGCTCCTGTAATCATATTCTTAACAAAGTCTCTGTGTCCAGGCGCATCAATGATTGTAATTTGGAATTTATCAGTCATAATTTTCTTATAAGCTAAGTCAATTGTAACTCCTCTTTCTCTTTCCTCTTTTATTTTGTCCATAATATAAGCGAATTCAAAACCAACTTTTCCGTGTTTTTCTGCTTCTTGTCTTAATTTTACCATTTCCTGTTCAGAAACAATTCCAGAAGCAAACAATAGTTGTCCAACTGTGGTTGACTTTCCCGCGTCAACATGTCCAACGAACACAACGTTCATGTTTGGTTTCTCTTTAGCCATAGTAAAGTTTAATGAAAATTTAGGTTTATAAAGTTTTTGGGTAAAAATTTGAATATTAAATTTTATAAGAATGAGATCTTAGTTCTCTCAGTAGTTTTGGTCCTTTGAAAACAAAAGGAGTGTAAATTTGTATTCCGCTTGCCCCATGATTAATTCTTTCTTGGGCTCTTTCAGGAGAATCAACTCCTCCAACAGCATCTATTTTTAAATTCAATCCAAGTTTTTTAATCCAAGTTTGATAAAGTTTCTGAACCCTTAAAGAATCTTCATAAACAGCGTTTCCACTTGCTCCGCCAACCTGCTTTCCATCAATTGTCAGTGATATAGGGATGTATTCTCTTCTATGATTTGTTGTTGTATTCGTAGCAGTTACCCCTTTAATCCTATAATTCTTTACTACATCTAACGTGTCTTTGACATCTTCTTCAGTAGAATCAGGAGAAACTTTAAGATAAATTTCTTGTCCCAAAAATGCGTGAGTTTCAACCAACTCCAACATTGATTCAAGCATCCTCAGATTTTCTTCCCTTGCATCAATTTTTCCTCTGCTATCGTGAGTATTTGGACAAGAAATGTTCAATTCAAATCTGTCCACATAAGGGACACGTCTCAAAGCTAAAATAGTTTTTTCTAAATCTCTTAATAATTCATCTTTTTGTTTTCCAGGAGTAGCCATAAAATTAACTGTCATAGGGACTCCATGATTTCCATATTTTTCAAGTCGTCTTGCGACAGCTTCAGCACCATCTCCCGGAAGTCCTTCCCAATTAGCCATTGAACCAGTTTCTGGAAATCTAACAATTGAGGGTCTTGGATTTCCTTGCCAATGGTCCCCAGTCACAGTTCAACATTTCCTCTATCAAAACCAAGATACTTTAAAATTGTCGGAGGAATTTGCCCGTCTTTATTAAATCCAGCAGCATTTGAAAGTTCAAACCCAGGATTTTGGTAATTACTAGAATTATCCAAAGCAATTTCCTCTAAAAAAGGAATACTGTGAATTGCCCTACAAAGCCTAACAAATTTCTCGTGTGCTTTTTTAGGATCAGATGTAGTCTTTTCAAAAATAGGTTGCTTAACTAAATCATAAAATGCATCAAAACTTTTTCTTAAGAGTATCATTTGGGATTCCAATCTAGTTCTTTTTCTAAATCAGAATAAGGATTAAAAGAGTAATCGTTTCTTCTATCTTTATTTTTCCTATGATTAATTGTTACATCAATTCCAAATCTATCTTGAATATTACCAAAAGTTAAATCAAATATTTGTTTTTCTGTGAATTCATTATTTTTCAAGAACTCGATAAAAAGTGGCCAATGAGCTAATCCTGGAATTCCAGACATATAAGGGTGCTCTAATTTATCTTTTAGTGTATGAGGCGCATGATCTGTTTCAATCCAATCAATTTTTCCTTGTTTTAATAATTCAAGCATTTCATTATTCATTTCTCCAGGTCTTAGAGGAGGATTCATTTTATATAAAAGTCCATCTTCTAAAAGCATTTCTTCATCACTGAATATCAAATGATGAGGACATACTCCTGAAGAAACGTCTATCCCATTCCTTTTTGATTCATTTATAATTTCAACTGATTTTGGGACAGAAATATGAGCCATATGTAATTTTCCTTTAAATTTAGTAGATTTTGCAAATTCTATTTGTTCCCTTACTGATTCTGTTTCTGCATAATGAGGTCTAGCCATAGAATGAGTTATTGGTTCTAAGTGATTAAAAATACCCCTATTCATCTCACTTTCTTTTTCAGGATGGACAAATAAAACCCCATTATATCCCTCTCTTGAAAGAGTTTCATATACCTTAAGTTGATCTTCAAATTCGGTAACAGCCAAATTTCCAACAGACTCTCCCGCATATAGTTTCATTCCTACAACTTGTGGAAATTTTCTATAAAGTTCTACAGCTATTTTTAATTGCTCTGAATTTGCCGTTGCCCCTAAATAAATTCCATAAAAGACTTCCGGAACCTTTGCAGTTTTTGCTAAAGCAAGTCTTTCTAAAAGTCTATCTTTATTGATCACTGGACGTTTTGTATTTGGCATATCAAAAACAGCTGAAACTCCAGAATCTCTTGCAACCTCTAAACCATGTTTTATTGTTTCTTTATCTGCCTGTTCTTCATCTCTCAAATGAACATGACTATCAATTATCATCTTTAAATATGTAGAAAATTCTTTTTAAGAATTATTGTCTTTGATTTAGAATTATTGATTCTCAGATAAGCCTTTTCTTTCCCTAATTTTTCTTATAATATCTGGTTGCATAGAAGCTGGAACTTTTTCATACAACTGATCTAGTAATGAAGAAATACCTCTTCCTTCCGTTGCTGACCTTAAATCACTGGACCAACCAATCATTTCTGCAACAGGTAATTTTGATTTTACTTCTGCATTTGTTCCTTCTTGTGAAACCTTGATTAGTTGTCCCCTCTTACCGCCAATCAGTTTTGTAATTTCTCCTAAGAATTTTTCTGGCATTTCAATAACGTGAACCTGTAAAGGTTCTAAGATTGTAGGATTTGCTTGTTTCATAGATTCAGTTATTGCTTCTCTAACCGCAGGATAAACTTGGGCAGGACCTCTGTGGATTGCATCTTCGTGAAGTTTTATATCAACTAAAGATACTTTCATTTTTGTACATGGTTCTCTGGCTAAAGGGCCTTGGTCCATAACCATTTCGAAAGCATCTAATGCCATATCCATAATTTCTCCAATATGAACTTCACCACGTGTTTCATCCATGAAAATATTTCCTTTGTAAACATCTCTTACATTTCTAATATCATCACCACTCCAACCCAATTTTGAAAGTTGATCTGCAAGGTCTTGACTTTTCTTTTTTACTCTGCCTTCTTGTACTTCGCCAGTTTTAATTGCTTCGTAAACATTATCTTCGAGAGGTACAACTTCTATAAAGAAGCTATTATGTTTATTTGGACTCCTTCCTTCTGAAGAAGGAGATTCTTTTCCAACTGTTTCTCTGTAAACAATTATTGGAGCGGAAGTTTTAACATCCAATCCTTTTTCGGACTTGATTCTGTTTTCGATAATCTCTAAGTGTAGTTCTCCCATTCCAGACATTAGGGATTCTCCAGTTTGGTCGTTAATTTCAATTTTGATAGAAGGATCTTCCTTTCCGATTTGTTTTAAAACTTCAACTAATTTTGGAAGATCTGCTGCTTTTGTAGCTTCAATTGATTTTGTGATAACCGGTTCAAATAAATGCTTAATAGATTCAAAAGGTTCCATTTGTTTTGAACTAACCGTTTCACCAACAAAAACATTTTTCAAACCGACAATTCCTACAATATTTCCTGCAACAACTTCATCAACAACAACTCTTTGAGCTCCTTTGTAAACTGATACCTGTTGAATACGAGTTTTCATTTTTGCAAGATTCATATAAACTTCGTCACCTTGCTTTATAGTTCCAGAGAATAAACGACCTGCAGCAACTTCTCCCGCATGTTTGTCGACGACGATCTTTGTTGGAACGAAAGCAACTTCTCCTTTTGGATCACAGTTGATTAATGATTTTCCAGTTTCAGAATCTAAATCTCCATGCCATATTTTTGGGATTCTATATTTCTGAGCATCAACGGGATTTGGATGATGTTTTACTGACATTTCCAAAACAACTTCATGTAGTGGAGCTTTTTTTGCTAATTCTTTGTAATTATCGTTTTCGTAAGCATCAATGACATCTTTGAAAGTTAATCCATGTGCTTTCATGTATGGGAAACTTAAAGCCCAATTATGGAACGCTGAACCGAAAGCAACACTTCCTTCTCCAACTCCAACTTTCCATTTTTCTTTGTATCCTTCTGGGGCAAGATTTTCAATTAGTTCGTTAACAAAATCAATAACTTTTATGAACTTTTTCTCCATTTCTTGAGGCGTTAGTTTAACTTCTTTGATTAATCTGTCAACTTTGTTAATGAATAGAACTGGTTTTACTAATTCTTTTAGAGCTTGTCTTAGAACTGTTTCAGTTTGAGGCATAACTCCTTCTACGGCACAAGTTAAAACAACACATCCATCTACTGCACGCATAGCTCTTGTAACGTCTCCTCCGAAATCAACATGTCCAGGAGTATCTATTAAATTGATTAAGTGGTCAACGCCTCCAACGGAATGAACCATAGAAACGTTCGCTGAATCTATTGTGATTCCTCTGGTTGCTTCATCTTCGTGGAAATCTAATGCTCTTTGTTTTCCTGCAGTTTCTTCACTTAACATCCCTGCTCCTGCAAGTAAATTATCCGAGAATGTAGTTTTACCGTGATCGATATGGGCAGCAATAGCTATGTTTCTGATTTTTGTAGGTTCTTTCATCAAACCCTGAATGCTTTTTGATTTGTCCTCTGCCATTTGAATATATCATTACTTGAGAATTCGGTTTATAAAAGTTTTGAGGGTTACCAGTGAAATATTGGGATGTAAATTTTCTCTTTAGGGTACT
>CAZJDG010000021.1:12610-13216 GCA_964544725.1 Candidatus Woesearchaeota archaeon
AGGGTACTTGAAAATTGCCTTCATGAAATTATCTTTTCCTTCCACGTATAAACCATCTCCACCCCCTTCATTTATTATTTTTCCCTTATCATTTTTGTATTGATGAATGAATCTTCTTACTAAATGTTTCTTGGTTTTGAATCCCATCTTTTTGTAGAAAGGGGTGTTTTTCTTGTGGCAAAAACCGATGCCAGTTTTCTTTTTTAATTTTAGGTATTCCAATATAGCTTTTGAAACTTCTCCCCCATGCCCTTTTCCTTTTGTGATTGCTACAATGTCTGCAATTCCTTCTATGTTGTATGTTTTTTCATGAAACTTGATTTTAACTGGCCTGAGTCTTCCAACTGAAAGAATTTTTTTCCTGTTATCTCTCAAAATGAAGAAAGTTTCCTTTTCGAATGATTTAATATTCCTTTTTTTCAATAATTCTTTGTCCTCAAAAGAAAAAGTTTTAATCATTAATTCGTCCCACATCTTAATAAAATTCTTAGAAAGATCTTTTCCTTTTTGGATCGTGAGTTTCATTTTAATCTCTCTAGAATCTCATCAACAATTTTTTCTTTAGATTTATTTTCAGTATGAATCACTATTGCATCTTTATGTAGG
>CAZJDG010000022.1:0-2218 GCA_964544725.1 Candidatus Woesearchaeota archaeon
TTAGTATTTAAATTCAATAATTTCTTCTATTTCAATTAATCGTCATCACTAACTTCTTTTTTTTGTTCAGTGACGAAGAAAGCCTTATTTGAATTAGTTTCGTGAAGCTTCCCATCTTTTTCATAAATTGCAGTAGCTCCAGGAAGAGCAAACTTACCCATTACTCCAACTTTAGAATATACTACATAACTCAAAATTCTTGTCTCTCCTTGTTCTAAATCATTAAGCTCCCATTCAATTCTTCTATTTTTCTCATTGACTCTTATAGGTTTTTCATTTCCAAATTTTTCATAAACTTTCATCATAGGAGGCAATCTATCTATAACACTAACTCTCTCAACATGACTTCTTGCGCTGATTAAAATAGAAACCTTCAATGCAAATTCTCCCCCTTTAGCTCTAACAAATGAAACTCTTTTTCTCAAAGATAAATTTGTTTTTGAATATTGTTTACTAAGGAAAACAATCATAACTACAAAGAATATTATCAACAATGGGAGCAGCCAATTAGTCTTAACAATTACTTCTAAAGTTTCCCCAGGATTAACTTTTCCATTCCAAGTGTAATAAATCTTAAAACCATCTCTTTCAACAATTCCTGGTTCAGGACTAAAACTTGTAAATAATCTAGAAATAATATTTTTCTTTATTAATATCTCAGTATCTGCAACAACATTTCCCTCATTTTTCTTTTCAATTATCTGGGTATTTATAATAATTCCATAGTTTTTTTTGGTGGTTTCTAAAATATCTTTTTCAACAAACTTAATTACTCCTTCAACACTTGTTTTTTCAGTCTCAACTTCAATATCTCCATTTAAGGTATAAAATCCTGCCATTAATTTTTTGAAATCTTCCTTATTTAATTCAACATTAAATGTTTCCTTTCCATACGCTTCCAAAGACAACTTCTTCTCAAATTCAAAGAACGCTGATTTAAATTTAACACTCACCTCATCAAAATCATAATTGACTTTATTTTGAATATAAACTTCCATAGAATTTGTTTCAGGGGAAACTTCTCCAGATCCAATTTCAAATGCTTCTTTTAAGTCAATAACTTTTATTGTTAGGGTTTCTTCTTGAGATTCTTCTTGAGAATCTTTTAAGAAATATTCAAGTGTATAAAATCCCCTATATTCAAAGTTATCTCTTGGGTGAATTGTTAATTGAAATTCTTTTGATTCCCCTTCAGAAAGAAATACTTTTTTTGGTTCAGTTACAAATCCAAGAAGATTATAAATTGTAAATTCTCCAGATTTTTCCATGTTAGTTAGATTCAAGTTAAATACTGCTGGTTGATCCAATCCACTAATTATTACTTCTTTTGCATCTAATTTTTGAACATCAACGTCTATTGCTAAAACGGAAGGGATAATCAAGAAAATTAAGATAAATAGGCCTATTTTTTTCATAAACGGAATAAGGAGGGCCCTATTTTAAGGATTTCGGTAACAGAATTCTATCTTCTTCCTTCTAAGTCCAGAAACTCTTTTGCCTGAGATAAAAATTCATCAGAATCTCCAACTATCTTTCCAATATATTCTTCTATACTTGAAGCAATAACCCATTTTTGATAAATAGCTCTCATAAACTTTTTGTAGGCACTAGTTTCAAATTTTCCTTGATAATCCTTAGACAAGTCACTTTTTATCTTAACCTCAATTTCTCCTTTATTAGTCTGGGTCTTGATCCCTTTCTGTTCTAATTCGACTTGGGTTAAATTCTTAATTTTTATTTCTACTTTTGATTCAAATTGGAAATAGTCAGTCATTTTTTTCTTCCCGGACCAAACCACTTCTACTTCTTTTGAATCACCAGTTATTTTTTCTATGTATTTATCTTCAGAAATAATCAAACCAGTTTCCTGAGTTAACCATTCATGACAAAATTTATAGAAGTCCCTAAATGAGAAAATACCTGTGTATTTTATCTTACTAGAAAAGACAGTTTCCTTTTCAGCCATCTTGTTTACAATAGAATTTTATTTAAATATTCTTCTATTACTAAAGGAAAGTTTGTTTATGCCCTTCAGGGTAATAAAGAAAACCTTGGTTGTATTTATGGATTAACACAAACTTCACAGACTAACATCCCATTAAATCTTTGAAGGATGTCTTGTTTCCCACATTCTTCACAAATACCCTCATTATCAGTTCTTTCAGTTTTTTCACTTATCCTTCTTAATTTTTCTTCTTGTTCTTTTATTTGGGCAAAC
>CAZJDG010000022.1:2228-12721 GCA_964544725.1 Candidatus Woesearchaeota archaeon
AATTCAGGATAAATCTCTGGATGAAAATTCAAGATATCTTTTATAGTAATTATTCCAACAATTTCCTTACCTTGAACTACTGGGATTCTCTCGAAACCTTTCGTCTTCATTTTATTTAATGCTTCCTCTACGGTGGAATCTGGTTTTATTATTAATTTCTTTTTTGCAGCTATGCTAATTGCACTTATATCTGATAAATCTCCTTCTGTTTTCTTAATTAATGCCCATAAAATGTCATGAGTTGTTATTATTCCATAGAATTCTTTATTTTTAACAAGAAGCAAACTTCCAGTATTTTTCCTCACCATCTTTCTAGCACATTCTAACAAATTTGTATCTGGCACAACCATGAATGGATCCCTAGTCATGATATCTGAGACTAGTAAATTTCTCATATCTTTTCCAAGTATAACTTATTAATATAACTTTCCAATAGAATTAAACTTCATAATATTTAAAAAAAGATTTGACCTAAATCTTTATGGAAAGGAATTATTCTGAGGAATTAATAAAAGGATTATCAAGACATTCTGAAACTTTTGGGTTTAATGAATCTAAATTTACTGATTTTTTGACTTCATTTGAAATTTCAGAATCTTCTAGATTTTATGAAGAGATTGAAGAATCTTTGGAAAGTAGACAATACTTAATCACTTTTCGAGAAGATTATAAAATCCTTTTAAAAATGATTATAAGAAATGCTAATGCGGAAAAACATTACTTATCTGGTTTTATGGAAAAATGGGAAATTACTCTTTCTAAAATTGGAGTCTACAATCCTTGTGGGGTGGTGAGAAATTTGAGGACAAATAAAAGCTTGTTAGGTATGATGTCCTCAAGCGAAGAAAAAGGAAATCCTTTCTCATTATTGGCAGATTTTAGATCATATGATTCTGTAAATCATAGTAGAGGACCTAGAAGCCATAGACCCTTACTAATAATTCCTGGAATAAGTGATGGAGAAAGAAGGAAAGTATATGAATGGGAATCTGAAAATATTGTCCATGAGAAAGAATCAAGAAGGTTGAGACTTGTTTCTGGATTTTAGTTTGAATCACAATAATCTTTAAGAATGGGTTTCTAAGAAGATTAATATGACAGATAAACCAGTTGTTCTAATGCCAGAAGATATCCAAAGAATTATGGGAAAAGATGCTCAGAGAAATAACATTTGGGCTGCTAAAATGGTTTCTGATATTGTTAAGACCACTCTTGGACCAAAAGGAATGGATAAGATGCTTGTTTCTCCAACTAATGATATAATTGTTACAAATGATGGAGTTACAATTTTAAACGAAATGCAAATTGAACATCCTGCTGCAAAGATGATGGTCGAAATTGCGAAAACCCAAGAATCTGAGGTTGGAGACGGGACAACCACTGCAGTTATGATTGCTGGAAAATTATTAGAAAATGCAGAAAAACTCCTAGACAAAAAAATACATCCAACAGTAATTACTAAAGGTTATAGATTAGCCGCGTATAAAGCCCAAGAAATTTTGAATGAGGTTGCGTATAAAATAACTTCTGAAAATGAAGATGTCTTAAAGCAAATTGCAATGACTGCTATGACTGGGAAAGGAGCAGAAGATTCTAAAGAAAAACTTGCAGAAATAATTCTTAGTGCAGTAAAACAAGTTCAGAAAAATGGGAATGTTGATTTAAGTGATATTAAAATTGAAAAATCTAAAGGAGACAGCATTGGAGATACTGAATTAATCTCTGGAATTGTTTTTGACAAAGAGAAAATTTCTCATGACATGCCTACAAGAGTGGAAAATGCAAGAATTGCTTTGATTGATTTTCCTCTTGAATTAAAAAATCCAGAGATAGATACTAAGATTTCGATTTCAACACCTGAACAACTCCAGAATTTTTTGCTACAAGAAGAAAGAGATATAAAAAATATGGTAGAAAAAATAAAATCTACCGGGGCTAATGTAATTTTCTGTCAAAAAGGAATCGATGAATTTGCACAATATTTACTGACTAAAGGAGGAATTTACGCTTCAAGGCGTGTAGCGAGAAGCGACATGGAAAAGCTTTCAAAAGCAACTGGGGGAAAATTGGTAAGTAATCTTAATGAAATTTCTTCTTCTGAGTTAGGGAATGCACAAATTGTAGAAGAAGTAAAACATGGGGAAGATACTTTAACTTATGTAAGAGGCTGTCCAAATCCGAAAGCATTAACAATTTTAATACGTGGTGGAACTGAACATGTTCTTGATGAAATTGAAAGGGCAATAAAAGATGGATTGGGAGATGTAATTTGTTCTTTAAAATCTGGATTGATTGTTCCTGGAGGAGGAGCAGTAGAAATGGAATTATCAAAGAGACTTAGAGAATTTTCTCAAGGTCTAAGTGGGAGAGAACAACTTGCGGTTGAGGAATTTGCTTCAGCACTAGAATTTATTCCCATAACTCTTGCAGAAAATGCAGGCCTAGATCCTATCGATATTTTAACAGAATTAAAATCCAGACATGATTCTGGTGAAATTAATGCCGGATTAAACTTATTCACAAACAAAATTGAAAATGCTATTGAAGCCAAAATCATAGAGCCTTTGAAAATAAAAAGTCAAGCAATAAATTCTGCTACAGATGTTGCTACAATGATTTTAAGAATTGATGATGTGATTGCTTCTTCTAGCTCTTCATCTTCTAGCATGGGTATGCCTCCAGCGATGGGTGACTATTAAAAAAGTTTAAATTAGAAAGATTAGATTTATAATCTTGTAAACCATATACTAATATGTCCAAAGGTGATTTGTATAAGGCGACTGTTAAAATAATAAATAAATGGAAACCTCTTAAAAAATATAAAAGGGAAATTGATTCTTATTCTGACTTAAGAGATTTTATTGATGATAAGTTAAATTCTAAAAAAAGGACCAAGATTTCTGTAAAATCTAAAAACACTATTGCAAAAACAGACATAAGTGTTGGAAATGATAAGGTAGCTATTGAAATAAAATATAATCTGAATGGAGCAGGAAAAGTAAGATATCTTGTTGATGAAGTAAGAACACAATCTAAACCTTATAAGGAAGGACTTATTATTTTACTTCTTGGAAAGACAAATAAGAGTGATATGCATGATATGCTCGATGGTATAAAAGAAATTCGTAAAAATTTAAATCGAGGTAAAATTTATAAATTTCCAATAAAAATTATTGAGAAATCATTGATTGATTTAAGAAAAGGAAAAATAACATCAAAAAATAAAATTACTAAAAGGAAAAGGGCTCTTAAAAAGAGAAAAAAGAGTTCTTCTGGATTTTTTGATGACTTTACCTGGGGCTTTTGAAATAATGAAAAATAAAAATGCGCGAGCCGGGATTCGAACCCGGGTCACAACGTTTTTGCATTCTTCCAAGTTTCCTTTTTGGGGTGACTTGTTAGGGGGCTTGCCCCATACGATTGGCAACGTCGGATACTAACCACTATACTACTCACGCATAACTGAACTATAAATTAGGGGTTTAAAACTATTTCTTCTTATTAGCTCTTTTCATATATTTGTCGATATAGTAAGCGCTCATAATATATCCCATATGTGAAAATCCTTGAGGATAGTTTCCAAGATAGTCTCCATTTTCAGGATTAATTTCTTCAGAAATTAAATTATTTTCTGAAATGTATTTCTCAAATTTTCTAAATAATCTTTCTGATTCTTTAACTTCACCCATTATTGCCAAGGAAGCAATCATCCAAAAACTACATAATACAAAGGCACCCTCTTCACCTTCAAATTCATCTTTTTCTTTGTATCTGTAAACAAAAACATCCTTATGTGAAAGTTCTTTCCTTGTATTTTTGATTATTTCTTTTGCAATAGGATCATGTTTATTTAAAAATTGAAACAAAACAAAAAGAAAATTTGTTGAATCTTGATGTTTGCTTCCAGGATATCTAAGTAATTTTTTAGAATTCATATCATAACAATTTTCCCAAATCCAATATTTTATTTCTTCTTCAAGTTTTTTTAATTCTTCAATTCTTTCTTTAGAAAGTTCCAACAAATCAGAAATCCTCAAAACCCTATTTACTCCCAACCATGCTGAAACTTTACTATATGTGTAATCTTTTACATTTTCTCTAAATTCCCATATCCCACTATCTTTGTATTTCCATTTTTTCTCTATTTTATCAACTAAGTGCATAATTATTTTCTTTTTTGTTTTTGAAAGTCTGAAACCTTTTTTCAACATAAGATAATAAGAATCTATCAATGTACCATAAACATCAAGCTGAAATTGATCTGAGGCATCATTTCCAATCCTTACTGGTTTAGAATTCCGGTAACCTGTTAAATGATTTAGTTCCTTTTCCTCTGAAGGTTTTTTACCATCAATAGTATAAATTGGTTCCAAATCAAATTCACCTTTTTCAAATTTTTTAGATATCTCTTCTATAAAACTAAAAAATCTTTTAGCCTCATCCTTATAACCCAAGACATAGAATGCATAAAGGGTGAAAGTAGCATCTCTTATCCAAACATATCTGTAATCCCAGTTTCTATTTCCCTTAATTGATTCTGGAAGTGAAGTTGTTGGGGCAGCAATCAGGGCTCCGGTTTTATAAAATTGCATCAATTTCAAAGTTATAGCGGAACGAATTAATTTTTCCCTACAAAATTCAAAAAAAGTTCCTTTAGAGACCCATTTTGTCCAAAATTTACGGGTTTTCTTTTCCAAATCTTTATTTTGGTAATCTCCCATCTTTGTACAATTCTCCAAAATTATTTCTTTAGTTTCACCTTGTTTAAGTTTGAATATGATTTCATAATGATTGTCTTTAAAATTAATTTTAGAATCTTTTGGAAAATGGAGAATTAATTTTTCTTTCCAAAGATAACCATTCCCCTTCAAATCAAATTTAAGCGTTTGGTGATTTTTTGTAAACTTGGGAAAAGTTTTTCCATAATCTAATTTAGGTTTGTAAATTAGTTTTATCTCATGATTCCCTTTAGAAGAATTTATTTTCCTAACAAGTATGTGGGAATTTACCTTATTTCTAGGTTGTGGGACCATAAAATCTTTAACAGAAAATTTATCATTTTTTCTCTTAAAAGTAGTTTTTACTATTGGAGTATTTTTTATATAAATTGTTTCAAAATCATATTCTTTAGTATCAATAGAAAATTCTCCAGAATTTTTATCTAATAATTTAGTAAATATGCTGCCAGAATCAAAATGTGGGAAACAAAGCCAATTGATTGATGCGCCTTTTGAAACAAGCGCGGCTGAATGCAAATCTCCAATTAAAAAATAATCTTTAATATCCAGCATTTAAATTTCTTCTAAATTTTTAAGTGTTTTTTTAACGTCTTCACTCTTTTGAAGATATGAACCAACAACAAAAATATTTGCTCCGACTTTTGAAGCCCGGATAATTGTTTTATCATTAATTCCTCCATCAACTTCGATATTCAATCCTGGTTTTAATCTTCTAAGTTCCTTTACTTTTTCAAGACTTTTTGATAGGAATTTTGATCCATATCTTCCAGGATTAACAGTCATAACCAAAACCATAGAAATCTTATCTAGAAATGGTTTAATTTTATCTACAGAGGTTTTGGGATTTATGGCTAAACCTACTTTTATTTTCCTAGATTTTATTAGTTGAATTATTCCTTCAGGGTTCCTTACAGATTCAAAATGGAAAATGATTGTATTTACTTTTTCCCAATTTTTAGTTATCCAATCTTTAGGATTAGAAATCATAAGATGTGCTTCATACTCTTTTCCTTCTGGGACTTTAAACTCAAACATTAAAGATTTATTCTTGACAAATTTACCATCCATAAAATCTAATTGATAAATATTCGAATCAATCTTTGAAATCCTTTCGTCCAATTCTTTTTGCGATTTAGCAATAATTGAAGGAATAACAACTCTTTTCATTTTTATAGTTGGAATATAAAATTTATAAAAGTAACTTACTAAGATATTATATCAAAAAGAGAAAATGAAAAATAAATTTTCACGTTTCCAGACGTAACTTAGGAAAATGAAAGTCGCAATTAATGGTTTTGGAAGGATTGGAAAGAGTGTACTGAAGGCTGCTTTAGATCAAAAGGTCCAGGTTGTTGCAATTAATGACATTCACGGAATTAAGAGCGCGGCCTATTTATTGAAATATGATTCTGTTTATGGAAAATTCAAAGGCAAGATTCAAGTTAGGAAAGATTATCTAGTAGTTAATGGTAAGAAAATTTTAGTTTTGAAAGAAATGGATCCTGAAAAACTTCCTTGGAAAAAATTGAAAGTTGATGTTGTTGTTGAATCCACAGGGGTTTTCAGACTTAGAAAAGATGCATTAAAACACATTTCTGCCGGGGCAAAAAAAGTTCTTGTAACTGCCCCAATGAAAGACAAATCAGATGTCACATTAGTTCCAGGAGTGAATGATTCTGCTTTAAAGAAAAGTCATAAATTAATTTCTGTGGCTTCATGTACAACAAATTGTGCGGCTCCTGTAGCAAAGGTTTTGGATGATAATTTCGGAATAAAATTTGCATTGCTTTCAACTATTCATGGTTATACTTCCTCGCAAGCTTTAATCGATACAACGGATGAAAAGGATCCTAGAAGAGGAAGGGCAGCAGCTGTTAATTTGATTCCAACTACAACTGGGGCAGCAAACGCAGTGGTTGAAGCAGTCCCAAAACTAAAGGGAAAAATTGATGGTTCTGCAATACGTGCCCCCCTCCCAGATGGTTCTATAATTGATTTCGTAGCTGAAGTAAAAAAACCAGTGGATGTAAAAAAAGTAAACGCGGCATTCAAAAAAGCTGAGAAAGGAAAAATGAAAGGAATCATTGAATACAGCGATGAGGATTTAGTTTCAAGCGATATTATTGGGAATACACACTCAGCAATCTATGATTCAAAGATGACAAAAATTGAAGGTAATTTAATAAAAATCTTCGCTTGGTATGATAATGAGTATGGTTATTCTTGTAGAGTTATTGATGTAATAAAGGCTTTGGGTAGAAGATAATGAAACAAAAAGTCATTATTATAAGGGGTCCAATGGGTGTCGGGAAGTCTTCTGTTGCCCACCTTCTTTCAGATAAACTAAAAGAAAAAATTAAGAGACTGGCATATATCCCTATTGATGTAAGCATTTATCCATTTATGAGGACCCACAATAAGCTTTCAAGAAAAGAAAGGGGAGAAATTAAACAAGAGACCTTAGAAATAGTTTTTAATAATTTTCTCAAAAGAAAATTTACTATTATAATTGAGGGAATATTTTATGGAAAATATAATAATGAACAGAATTTAGAAAGACTATTAAAAATGGCTAAAAAATACAAGACAGAAGTAGTTGTTTTTGAACTCCATGCACATCTAGAAATATTGCATAAAAGAGTGAAGGATCGAAAAAAGAAAAACCCTTATGCATGGGAAAATCCTGAGGACACAGAAGACAGATATAAAATGTTCATAAAATCACTTCACAAAGACGCAGTTATTATTGAAACTGAAAATAAATCTCCTGAAAAAATAGTTAAAGAAATATTGGAAAAAATAAAATGAAATTTCGTACAATAAGAAATCTAAATCTAAAAGATAAAGCTATTCTTATTCGAATAGACCTTAATTCAGATGTTGTGAAAGGAAAAGTTTTGGAATCCGACAGAATAAAAGCACATAGTGAAACCATAAAATTTCTTTTGAGTAAAAAAGCCAAAGTCGTAATTCTTTCACATCAAGGGAATCCGGGAGAAAAAGATTTTAAGAGTTTGAGAAAACATTCAAAATTTCTAAACAAATATGTAACCATAAAATTTGTTAAAGATGTAATTGGGAAAAAAGCAATAAGGGAAATTAAGAATCTAGAATCAGGGAAAGCAATTCTCTTAGAAAATGTTAGATTTTTGAAGGAAGAATTCTCTCCCTCAAAAAGAAACAGAATGGTGTTAAATCTTGCACCATGGTTTGATTATTATGTTAATGATGCGTTTTCCATAGCACATAGGAATCATACTTCAATTGTTTCATTTCCAAAAGTCTTACCTTCTGCAATTGGATTAGTAATGGAGGAAGAATTAAAACAGGTAGAAAAACTAAAATCAAAATTAAAGAATTGCTTGTTTATTCTTGGAGGAAAAAAGTCCAGAGATGTTATTGCATTAGTTAATAAGAAAAATATCATCACAACAGGGAAATTTAGTTTTCTTTGTTTAATTGCTAAAGGATATAATTTGGGAAAGGAGAATGAATTGCTGAAAGAAGATATGGATTTGGTTCCTTTAATAAAAAAGAATCTACGTAATATAAAAATACCAGTGGATTTAGCGATTAGTGAAGGGGGAAGGAAAGACATCTCTGTTGAAAAATTCCCCAAGAGATCTCCAGTTTGGGACATTGGAAAAGAAACTATTGAAAATTACAAGAAGGAAATCAAGAAAGCCAAGACAATTTTCTTCAAAGGATCCCCGGGAGTTTTTGAATTCAGAGGATTTGATACAGGAACAAGAGAACTTTTGAAGGCAGTAGCAGATTCGAAGGCATTTAGCGTTATTGCAGGGGGACAGAGTTCAGACGCAATAAAAGAATTCAACTTAGATAAAAGAAAATTTGGTTATGTTTCATATAGTGGAGGTTCTTTGGTTAAGTATCTTGCTGGGGAGAGGTTGGTTGGTTTGGAAGCTTTGAAATAAAGGATAACTATTTATATTAGTTAGCCTTTGAATAAATATAAAAAAATTAATACCTCTTAAATGGTAGAAAACTTTAAAACATAAGGATGGTATCATATATTATGGAAATTGAAGAAGCAATAATTACTGAGTTTGAGTTAAAAGAAGATTTGGTTGATTCTTATAGTAACAACCAAGATATTAAATTTGATGATTTGAACATAAAAGAGAAGATAGAGGAAATTAAAAATGGGACTCTTTTAGAGGTTGAGAAAAAGATAGGTTCCTCGATTACTATTCTTTCCATAAAAGAAGTGAACGAGCAAATGCTTTCTTCAGCTTTCAAGTAAAGAATAATGGTTGCAGTAAAATATTCTCATAGATTAATCTGTGATGGTAGTTTTTGCGAGTGGTTACATGGACAATCTCAGAGGGAAACAATATTATCCCATTTAATGCATATAAAAAGTTCTTCAAAAGATTGGAAGAAAATACATAATTTAATTTTAAAACCTGAGGCAGAAAGTTGTGAAAAAATAGATCAGAAATATTTAGGTGGGGCATTTAAAATAATGGAAGAACCTCAATTTTTAGAAAATTATCAACTTAGAATTACAAAAAATATTATTTTTGGAATAGATTTAACTGATGAACCTCCATTCAAATGTTATTTATTAACTTCACCTGAAAATGAAGAAAAATATAAACAGAACCCACATAATCAAAATATAAATAATTTCCAAGTTATTTCAGGACAAAAAGCGCTAAGCATCATACAAGATTTTTATAGAGCATTCATTTCTGCAAGGAATTTTTAACGACCACCAATCTTTGAAACCTTCTTAACTCTCCTTGCGTGCCTTCCTTTTTCAAATTTCGTATTCAAGAATAGAGCTATGGCTTTTTTCGCTTCGCTTTCTGTAACAAACCTAGACCCAAAAGAAAGCACATTAGCATCGTCGTGCGCTCTTCCAGTTTTTACAATTTTCGCGCTTCCTCCATGATACAATGCACATTTGATTCCCTTGATTTTATTCACAGCAATATTTTCCCCCTGCCCACTTCCTGCAACAATTAATCCTCTTATTTTATTCTTCACAACTGCACGAGCCATCGGAATCACAAAATCAGGATAATCATCTTCTTTATCATATTTCAAAGGCCCAAAATCTTTCAACTTAAATCCTTTTTTCTCCAACCAAGGCTTCAATTTCTCTTTTAACTTAAATCCTGCATGATCTCCTGAAATGTAAATTTGTTTCATTTTTTGTTTAATTCTTTAACAAGGGAGTCTACTCTTTTAATGATTTCTTTTATAATCCTTCTGGCCTCTCTTTTATCACCATCCACTTTAGAATCATTTATTTTCCAAACAATAACCTTTTTATCATATTCTTTATTTTTATCAAATACTTGTGGAGGAACATCATCTGCGACAACAACTGTAATATTTTGCCACATTAATAATTTACTACTTAATCCTTGGGGCTTCCCTCTTATGTTTAACCCAAATTCATCAGACGAGGCCATTGTAATTTGAGTTTTATCTAGAGGCCTCCCCTGTATTAACCCAGCACTTTTTACTTCAATATTTTTGTTCTTATTAATTTTCTTAAAATAGGCTTCAGCTACTCTGCTTCTGAATCTATTATATCGACATACAAAAAGGATATGGGCGTTCATTTTAATTCCTTTACTAACTTCTCCATTTTTTTCATCCTACAATAGCCTTTATTTCTTGTTTAAATATTCTTGAAGCGTCTTTAGTATACTTAACAATATTCTTCTTAAAATAAGGCTCCCTTTGTCTTTGAATTTTACCAATCACATAATATGCAGT
>CAZJDG010000023.1:0-12568 GCA_964544725.1 Candidatus Woesearchaeota archaeon
CTTTATGGAAAGATATGGTAAAAAGTATCTAAAATAAAAGTAAATTATTTAAAGATGTATCCCTATTAGTTTTACGCAGTAAAACTAAAGGAGATTGGTAATAAAATTATATTCGGAAGATATATAAATAATTGTACATATTCTTATATATGAAAAAAAGAGGTAATTTCTATGACACAAGAAGAAATTAATGCCTTGCTTGAAGATGACTCAAAAAGTTTTGAAGAAAAAAAAGCAGCATTGTCTTTAGAGTTTGAAAAAGAAATTAGTGGTTTATCCCTTATTCTTTAATTTTTTTATTTCTTTCCTAAGTTTATATATCTCTGTTTGGTAAAATAACTCTGTTTTGTTTTTAAAGAAATTTATGTTTCTTTTTTTCTTATTTAGTTCTTTTCTTTCATGATCTAATCTAACTCTAAATGAAATTCTTTCTAGAAATAAGAAAAATAAAAAAATCAAAACAATAATAGTAATTATTTGATTTTGTATGATGTAAATTAGTGATGCTTGAAGAGAAAAGTATATTATCATAAAAAATATTTCAATTATTTTTTCATTATTTCCTACAAATTTCTCAAAATTATTACAAATTATCTTCTCAAAATTATACAAAAATCTTCCGATGAATGAAGTCATATTTTTATTTGGCAGATCACTTTAAAACTATTCTTATCCAATAAACTATACTTTACATTAAAATTATTTCTCATTACGATAAAACTTAAAACAAATACTTCTGTTAATTTTTAATGAAATTCCCTTTAATATTCCTAATAATTTTAATAATTCCATTCGTTTCTGCTTTATGCGAAAATAACCAGATTGACATAAATTTTGCTTCTTTGGAAAAAATGATGGAAATAACTCATCTTGGAGGGCAGGGAGTTATAGCTCAAAGAGTAATCAATAATAGAACTTATAATTCATTAGATGACTTAACAAGAGTAAAAGGACTTGGTGGAAGTGGGAAATTTGTTGAAGATATAAAAGAAGAAAATTTAGCTTGTGTAAATGAAGAAATTAAACCTGAAATTAAAGAAGAAGCTATTGAAGAAGTAAAGGAAGAAATTGTAGATGAAGAAGTTATCGAAGAGGTAAATAAGCCAGTTGATTTGAAGATAATTGAATTGAATCCAAAAGTTATAAAAACGGATGATTCAGAAGAATCTTATAATCTTTATGCGATATGGGGGTTAGTGACCTTTTCGGTTTTGCTTACTCTTTTATTTTTATTAAAGAAACAAAGGGAGAATAAAAATGAATTCGATAGCCATTGACATAGGCATCGTCTAAAACGCAGAAATAAAGCAAAGAATATGGAAACGGAAGAAACTAAGGGCATTGGAGCAGTTTTAATTTTGGAAGTACTTGGAAGGCCTCCAGAACATTTAACTGAAACTTTAGGAGAATTAATTGGGAAAATTGATTCTGAACAAGGAGTTAAAGTAATTAGTAAAAAAATAAATGAACCTGTTTTAATGAAAGACAGAAAAGATTTTTACACTAATTTTGCAGAGATTGAAATTGAAGTTGAAGATATCCTTGACCTTGGAAGACTAATGTTCAAGTATATGCCCTCAAATATTGAGATTGTTTCTCCAGAATTGATTGTACTTACAAATAATGGCTGGACCGATATCCTAAGTGAATTAGTAAGGAAATTACATGGATATGAAGAAATCGCGAGAATAATTCAAATAGAAAAAACAGTTCTTGAAAACAAACTCAAAGAAGTTTTAGGGGCTAAGAAAAAAGAAGAATCTAATGAAGAAGAAATAGATGAAAAGTAATTATTTTCTTCCAGTTGCGATTTTCAAGATATCTGAAATATTTTCAACTTTTTTATATTTCTTAAGATAAAACCAAATACCATATCCTATAACACCAACAATTAAAATCCAACCAAAGATTATTCCTGAAGAACTTTTGCTAGTTTTATCTTGACAAGAACCAATACAACAATTTCCATCGCTCGTTAATTCTGATTGTCCTTTACAGATTTGCCCTTCACTACATAAATTTCCTGCAAGCTCGGCACATAAAGCTACCTTCCCCTCCGGGGGAACGTAACCATCAAGAATATTCAAGAAAACTAGGGCATCTATAGACAAACTTGCTGATTCAAAATTAATTTGTCCTTCAACGACTTCTTCCTCACCATGGGCAGTAAAAGTTATAACAACTTCTTCACTGGAATTTCCATCTATCTCGTCAATTGTTTCAGTTGAAAGAGTTGCATGTGACTTCAAACTATCTGAAAGTGAAATTGAGATATCTGTAAGTGGTTCATTTCCATTATTAAAAATATTAATTATTCTCGTTGCGTTGGAATTTGGGGAGAATGAAAAATTTAATTCAGAAGTATCCAATCTAAATTCATTATCTGTGTTAACTGCTTGTTTTTCTCCAGAGATAAAAATAGGGATTTTGTAAAAAGTATTTTCTGTTTTTAGTTTAAGACTATTCAAGCCTTGATTAAAAATTCCTGTATCAAAATTCATTTTCTTTTTTTCTCCAGATTTCAAAATCACTGAGCTTAAAGAATCAGCTTCTGACCCTCCAAATAAACTTTCAAAAAATCCTACAGATTCTTCAGTTCCATTTGCAAATCTAGAAGAAACAGTAATTTCTTCATTCCTTAAATTTTGAACTTCAATAAAAAAAATTTCACTAGTTGAGATAAAACCTGGAGTGATTGAGAAATCTGAGAAATTTTCAGATATTGTAAAAGGTTTAGTTAAATCCTCTTCTAAGATTTCATTGATTTGATAATATTTTACATTTTCAATAACGATTGAATAGTTCCCTGGTTGCTTCCCATATAACTGAGCATAGAGATAAAAATCACCATCAATTTTTGATAATGAAAAAATGGTTGGAACTCTATTATGGTCTCTATAGAAGGTTATATCTTCTTTTAGAATTGATTTAAAAAAATTTCCAGAAACTCGTGCAAGCAAAGTTTCTCCTTGACTAAAATTAGACTTCATATCTATTTCCACTGCAGAAACTAAAGGGAGCAATAAAAAAATTGAAAGAAAGAAAATTATTTGTTTGTTCATATTTGAAGAAGAAAAAACAAGTTAATAAAGTTTATTTTCCCATTTCTTTTAGTTTTTTAAGAACGTCATCCACATCTTTTCTTGGTCTTACGTTTGCCATCATCCTTGGATTAGGTGCTTGGATTGGAGCAGGAATTACCCTCATAGGAACAGGTCGTCTCCCTACAGGTGATCTTGGTGGGAATGGGGGTCTTCTTGGCCCTGGTCCAGGTCTTGCTCCAGGTCCTCCTTTTGAAGGTATAACTCTATTCTTGAACCTAAACCATATTTTTCTAAGTTGATCCCTATAAATTATTCCCACTACAATCAATACTATTAAAACCAATAACGTCACAATCCAAACTGCTCCAATTGACTTTTTTGTTTCAGGTTTACAGCAATAATCTGATTTGTATTTACATGCTGAAGAAGTCTGTTCTTCACCTTCTTGACAACCTATAACCCTACATTCATATCCAAGGTCTTCACACTCTGAAACTGAATCTCCTGGAACTTGACAAGATCCTCCAAAACAACAAGCTTGCCCTGTACCTAATCCCGATGCGTCGAGTTCTGTTCCTCCTGAGCAAATTTGATCGGAATTACAAACATCCCCTCCTTGGTCTGAGCAAGACTCTAAAAGCTTTGGTTCGCTACAACACTTGAATGCTCCGGAACAAGAATATTTGTCAATTTCTTCTCCTCCAGCCTCATTACAACTTATACTAGATAAACAATAGTATCCCGCAGATTGGCAAGTCGCAGCTCCACCCCCTCCATCTCCACCTGAAGATCTAGGTTCCAATGAATAAAGAATCAATGCAGTATTCCTTAAATTTCCATTGTTCCAACAACCATCAGAATCTTGTGATTCGAGGAGCCAATCCACTGCGTTTTCTTTTTCAGTGGGCTCAATATTTCTCAAAAAATTTAAAACCAATGCAGTATCATAAAATTTATCGCTTGATTCTGCCCACCATCTTCCACTTTTTTGTTTTGAAAGTAATTCCGGTAAAAAATCATCAGTCAAATAATATAAAAATGCTTTAGGAATGAATTTTTTGTTTTCCTCTTTATCTGCAAATGTAATTAAGTAAGGCATATAATCTGAAACTTCATAATTGAAAGAATCTAGAACCATTGCCGCCCATAAGCTTCCTTCATAATTACAAACACTTCCTTGTTTGAAGCAAGAAGAATTAACTTGTTCTGAAGTAATTCCATTAGCGTCTGCATTATGTGTTCCTTCGACGACATAGATTGTATCAGGATTTTGTTTTTGGTAAAGTAAAGAGGTTAAAAAAGATTGGTCGCAAGAAACTTCAAATAATTCATCATAACATGCAGAGTTAATTTCCAGCCAATATCCCCCTGCAGCTAAAGTAAGACAGGTTCCAGCGTTGGTGTTGAATTTTTTATCTGTTCCTATTGAAACTGGGTAGTCTTGACCATCATAATTTATTTGACAAGTTGTTGCCTCAGTACTTTCAATCTGCAAAAACCAAGTTATTTCATCAGAAGTATCTATTTTTTGGTCAAGTAACCATTCTTCGCCTTCAAGATCTCCACCTAGGGCTAAAACAGATTGTGCAGTATATTTCAAATTAGATTTAAACTTTGGATCTGATTTTAAAGAAGTTTTACAATCTCCTGAAGCAAGTGCGGAAAAAACTTTCTCACCTTCGGAAAGAGAATCGCATCCCCGAACATCTATTTTTTCGGATAAACAAGAATAACCATTATTAATCTTACATCGAGAATCTCCTTCATCACAAACTTCTACCGCTAATATAAATGAAGATAAAAATATTAGAGTAAAAATACTTAATAACCACATCACCTTTTTCATGTTAATTATAATTAATTCTACTTTTTAAAATTATCTTTGCCATTACGCATACCCCAAAAGGGCACGAGTAGGCATCGCGAAAGAAAAGGGGAAAATCAACCCTTCTTTTTTAGTTTGGAATTTCTAACAACATAAGTAACGGGATTCTTGAATCTTAATTCTTCTTCAGTAGGAATAATTCCAATCCCTTTGTAATAGTCTTTGTCAAAGTTTGGAGGAGGGACAACTTTATTTCGAGAATTCCACAATAGTTGAGAATTTATGTAATTGTTTTCTAAAGGGGGTTTATTTTTTTCATTCCAAGACCTAATTCTTTTTTCGAGTTCTTCTTTCTCCATGCCCACTGAACGAAATAAATTTAGAAGAATAAACAAAGCTCTTTTTCTCCCTTCTTCCATTCCTTCAAGAATTTTTTTAATACTTGGTGGGAAAAAACTATCCGATAGATTAGCTAATTTAATTGGTTGGAAACTGGATTCAGAGTAATCCTTTTTTTCAGATTCATCTTCTTTATACCAATCAAGTGCCTGAATTGAAAGCTCTTTGGCTTCGCCTTCTTTTACATTTGGCATAAAATTTTTTATTTCTACTTTCATGGGATCTGCGTCTCTTGGCTGAAAATCCAAAAGTTGTTCAGGAGAGAGAACTATACTTGCTAAAGCGGTCTTTTCATGAAGTGAGTAAGGTGCACGAAATAAATGTCTTGGAGAAACTAAAACAATGTCTAATCCCATTAACTCATATAAATCAATTTCGACACCAGTAGAAAAATTTCCAAGGTTATTTTGAGAATTGACTCCGCAACCCCTACATTCAAAAACTATGTCTCTTGACTTCACTTCAAATTTTTTAAAGCATATTGGACAAAAGTATTCTGTTTTCTCGATGTTTAAACTTACTTTTTTAGATTCACTAGTACTACAAAAATTACATACTAATTCTAATAAATCGTAAGTATTTGCAATTTCGTTGCATTTTTTGCATTTTTTTCCTCGATTTATTTTAACATCTTTAAATTGAGAATAAAAATCTTTTGGGAGAGATTTGCTTAATTTTTTTTCAGATTCAAATCGAATATATTTTGCAATTTTTCTTGGGAGTTCTGGAAAGAGTTCTTTTGAGAAAGTCCCTCCAAATTTTTTTGGGAATGCTTTCCAAGGGACTATTATGTGAAATCCTTTAGATCCTGAAAATTTTAAACCAATATTTTTCAAACCATGTTCATTTAAAACTTCAATAATTACTTTTGCAGCTAATTTACTATAATCTAACCATTTGCAATCTATATCAATTAGTAAATCCCATCCAATTCTTAATTCGTTTAAATTTTTTTGGGAAGAGATTTTCATAGGATCTTCCCAGATTTCCTCTGAACAATGAAAAGAAGTCGCGCCTTTTTTTACAAACTCAAAAACATCACCTGGATATTGGACTGAATCTGGGCGTTTTCCAAAACCTTCAAAATATCTTGGAACAAACTCCCTATTTTGTGAAAAGTCTGAAATAGCTTTTTGGACCTCTGGCTTTGAGTAGTATAAAGATGTAATTTTTCTAATTCTCTTTTCTTTTGCCCCCATAAATTAGGATTGTCTAGAGCCTTTATAAGAATTATTCTATACTACATAATAACAATCCTTTAAAAGACAATTGGTAATATATGAAGATGTTAGTTAAACTTGAGAATCCTATTTTATTATCGAAGGCAGTGGAGATTATTTCTGAATTAGTTACAGAAGTAAGGATAAAAATTAATGAATATGGTTTAAGCATAAGTGCTATCGATCCTGCAAATGTTGCGATGGTAGGGTTTAAGATTCCGCGAAGTGCATTTTCACAATTTGAGTCTGGAAATGAGGTTCTTGGAGTTAATTTAGACAACTTGAAACAAATCTTAAAAAGAACAGGGGCTGGAAGTTCGCTTGTTTTGGAAAGAAAGGAAAATATGTTGAGTATTCAAATTGAAGATAGGATAAGAAGAAATTTTACTTTGAACTTAATTGAGATTGAAAGTGAAGATGTTGATTTTTATGAAAAAGTATCAAGAATGGAATTCTCTTCAAAAATTGAAATAAATTCTGTAGATTTAGTTGCTTCTATTGAAGACTGTGCAGTTGTCGCGGATGCTTGTTCGTTTATTATTAGAGAAAATAAATTTAGAATTGAAGCAAAGTCATTAAATTCTGCAATGTCTGAGTTTTCAAGTGATGAAGCAAAAATTGAGGGAGAACCTTCTAAATCAAAATATAGTTTAGAATATTTACAGAAATTTATGAAAGGAGCAAAACTTTGTGAAAAAACTATTTTACAATTTGCAGAAGACCATCCTTTGAAAACTGAATTTAAAACTCCACACATGGAACTTGCATTTATTCTTGCCCCAAGAGTTGAAGATATGGACGATTAAGTCCAAGACCTCCCAAGCGTGGTCAGCCTAATGAACGACTAAATTTGAAAAAGTTTTATAAGTAATTAAAACTAAGATTCATGTATGAAAAAAAGAGGTCAACTAACTATTTTTATTATAGTCGGAATATTATTAGTAGCTTCTGTATCTTTGTTCTTTCTTTCAAGGGCAGGATTCATTCCGCAGTTGTTGGGGGGAAAGCCTGAAACTAGTGCAAATGTTTTCTTGGATTCTTGTTTAGAAGAAGAAATTGATGAAGCTATTAAAATAATTTCCTTACAAGGAGGTTATATAAGTAATCCTCTTAATAAAACATTTACGTTTACAGACGAAGGTGTTGCTAATGATATTTCTTATTTATGTTATAATCAAGGCATAGGTTTTTGTATAAATCAAGAACTTGTTTTATTAAAACATTTAGAAGATGAAATAAAAAATTATATTGAAGAAGATGTTGAAAATTGTTTTATTGAAATGATAGATAGTTTTAACAGACAGAGATTTGAAGTTGGCGTTGGCCCTAATTCTGGATTGAATAGTTTTGAAGTGGAATTAAATTCTAAAGAAGTCATAGTTCAAACAGATTCCAAAGTAACGTTAACAAAATCAGGGGAAAGTTCAACACAAAAAAATTTCAGAGTTTCTGTCAATACAAGGTTATATGAATTGGCTAATGTTGTCCAAGAAATAGTTAATAAAGAAGCAACAAAATGTGATTTTGACCATTTTGGATATATGGGGCTTTACAAAGAATTTACAATAGACAAACCTACAAAATTACCAGACTCGACACAGATTTACAGAATTGAATATAAAGATACTGGTGAAAAGTTTAGATTTGCTGTGAGGGGGTGTGTAGCATCTTAAAAATGATTTCAAAAAATAAAACAAGTTTAATAATATTAACCATAGTAATTATTCAAATTTTCCTATTGATTAATATGATTACTGCTAATAGTTATTTAATTAGTAGCCCCAATTTAGGTATAAACTCAAACACTATTGAAAATAAAGAACCCATAAAGAATTTTTTTGATTTTGGAATAAATTTACTGATTGGGTTTTTAACAATAAAACAAATAGGGGCTGTTTCTGCGCAGACAACATACTGTTGTGAAAAACTCCAAGATTCTGGAGCGTGGTGTCAAGAAGTAACTGATATAGGTCAATGTGATAGTGCTTATAGCAGTATTCTAACTTCTTGCGATTCTACTTCTTATTGTGAAATCGGAACTTGTATTCCTGCTGATGGGGGATTTTGTAGTGCTGGTTCTCCAAGAGGTCTTTGTGAAAGTAATGGAGATATGTGGGATGAAAGTCCAATTAATGAAATAGCTCAGTGTAGGACAGGTTGTTGTATCTCAGGTATTGATACAGATTATCTTACAGAAAGTGCATGTAATAATCTAATAGATCAAAATGGTTTTGGGAGTTTTTATACTTCAATTAGTGAAACATCTTGTAAATTCTTTACTGAAGAAGAGGGGGCTTGTATTTATGACGGTATTTGTACGCGTATCGCTGAAGAACAATGTATAATTCAAAGGAGCGGTCAATTTCATCCAGGACATTTATGTTCCAATCCTGATTTGGGTACAAGTTGTGAGCCAAAAGAAAGAACAGGATGTGTTAATGGAAAAGATGAAATTTATTGGTTTGATTCCTGTGGAAATGTAGAGAATATTTATGGAACTACTGGAGAAGATAGTACAAAATATATTATTAATAAAGATAGTAGTTGTGGAGCAGGAAATAGTAATATAAATAGTCAAACTTGTGGAAATTGTGATTATTATTTAGGAAGTGTTTGTTCTGAAACAGATGCAGGAGATATAAGTATTAATGATGGAGATTTTGTTTGTAAGGATTTGAATTGTCCTGGAGCAGGACCTAATGGGGAACAAAGATTTAACACTGAAAGCTGGTGTGTTTATGATGGAAGAGTTGGAAATAGTCTGGACACTGTTGGAAGCGAGCATTTTAGAGTAGGATGTTTTGAAGGAGAAGTCATATCTGAAGCTTGTAGCTCGGATGCTGAGATAGGAAGGGATTTTATTTGTGCCCAAAAAACAACTGATTCTGGAAGACTAGCTGCTCAATGTAGACCTAATTTGGGATTTGAATGTACCTCAATAGAAATTGAACCTTATAGATGGGATGGTGATGGTGATGATATAACTGACTATAATGAACAGGGGGAAGATGAAGAAGAATGTAATGCATTGACAGATTGTAGAGTTCAGACTGTTAATGTTGATGCTTATTTCAAGTTCAAATCTTGTGTCCCAAAATACCCTTATGGTACAACCAAAATTTGTGGAGTTGGAAGTCAAACTTGTACTGCGATTTATTTAAAAGAAATAAGTACGCCTCATTTATCATCTCCAAGATTTTTAGAAGAAGGTGAAGAATGGTCAACATTAGATGGTGGTCCTTTTGGGAAGAATAAATTTTTAGAATTATTTATTCATAAGAAAATAGATGAAGCGGTAACTTCTTGGGTCTGTGAAGCGAATTGTCAATGTGAAAACGCTGTATTCCTTGAAAATATAAATGATTTTTGTATTGCTTTAGGAGATTGCGGAGGATATTATAATTTTAATGAGGTTTATGAAGATGACTATGATGTTAATGTAGGAATAAGTCCAGATACTGAGACTAGTAATCGCCATTCTATTACTTCAGATGGTTATAATTTAGACGCTCGTTATAGAGGGGGTGGTTTTTTAAATCCAGCTCTGAGTGATTATCCACTATATATCGGAAATCCATTAGATGAAGGTTCTTATTCAGACCCTGATGCTGTTATAGGGGATCCTGTTGATCCTGACCAGCTTGCAGACTCAGTAGCCTTCACTCAGGGCGTGGCAGCGGTAATATTATTCATTGCATACACTCAATCCTGGAATATTGTTGGATGGATTGCTGCCGCAGTACTGGTTGTTTTAGAGGTTCTTGGTATTGGAGACACAGAACCAAGAAATATTGATTTTACTTGTGAGCCTTGGACAGCTCCTCCTGGAGGAGCTGATTGTGAAGTGTGTAATGGAGACTCAACAAGACCTTGTGATACTTATAGATGTGAAAGCTTAGGGCAATCTTGTCGATTAATAGATGAGAGCACCGACAACCCTCTTTGTATTTATTCAAGAAGTGAGGATGTTATTCCCCCAGGAATAACTCATGAATCAATTGGAGAAGGTCTTAAATGGGTTGAGGATTCAGCAATAGTATATAGAATTAAAATTGAAAGAGATGATGGTTCATGTATTCAAGAAGCCTCTGAAATTAGTTTCTCACTTCGTACTACAGAAAACAGAGACTCAGATGTAGATGATTTTGCACAATGCCAATATAGTTTTACTCAAACGCCTCCAGACTATGATAACATGAATGGAGAGTATTTTGAAGAAGGTAGTGTTTATGGTGTTGTGAATCATACATTCATAAACCAACTTCCGCGTTTATTTAGTGATTATGTCTTTGATGTTGCAGGTCTTTTAGGACGAAGAACAGGGCAATTAAACATTTATGTAAGATGTCAAGATGTAAATACAAATTTCAATAACGATGAATATATTGTAAATCTTTGTATACAAGAAGGACCAGATAACACTGTTGCAGAAATAAAAGAATTTATTCCTGAAGATGGTTCATTCCTAAAACATAATGAAACAGGGCAGTTATTAACTATTAAATTAAACGAGCCTGCAGAATGTAGTTGGAGTCATAATAATGTAGATTATGATAGTATGACTCCCTTTACGAGTTGTGATGAATATGATCCTAATGAAATAAAATCAAGATGGGATTGTTCAACAGAACTTACAGGGTTGACAGAGGATGAGAACAAAATTTATATCAGATGTAAAGACCAGCCTTGGCTTTCTACTCCAGCAATTGCTGCAGCATTAGGATTAACGGAAGAAGATAGAAATGTAAATGTTGATGCTTTTGAATATACTTTGTATTCTACTCAAAATGAATTAAAAATTGATTCTATTTCAATTAAAACAGAAAATGTTTTGGGAACTGTGGTTCATGAATTAATTCCTGATGTCTTGAAAGAAATAGCTGGAGGAGGTGTTCCAATTTATTTAGATTTGATAATAACAACTTCTGGAGGAGCGTATGATGGAAATGCAAGATGTAAGTACGCTCCTGTAAAGTCCCCAATTTCATTTACTGGGGACTTCTTTTTTGAAACAAATTCAATTTTACACAAACAAGAAGGACTAAATCTTCCAAATGGAGAATATAATTTAGCACTTACCTGTGAAGATAATGCAGATAATGAAGTAGAAAGAAATGCAATATTCAATTTAAAAATTGATGTGTCCCCCCCAAGTATAGTGAGAGCATATAAAGAAGGAAATAATCTAAAATTAATTTCAGATGAAGAAGCATCATGTGTTTATAGTAATGACAGAGTTAAAGCATGCCGATTTAATATGGATAGTGCCACAATTATCTCTTCAATTTATGCAACGAAACATAGTGTTGATTGGGATAAAGGGAAAACTTATTTTGTAAAATGTAAAGATTTATTTGGTAACGATAACGGAAATTCAAGATGTGCCCAAAATGGTATAATTTATCCAACATAAACTAAAAAATGCAAAGAATTTTTATAATGGAAAACTATTTTAAGGGATAGAATTTAACAATAATTGTGTAACCCAAGGATTGCATGCAAACCTGGGTTTTATTTTCTAAAGATTTATTAAAAGATAATTTTTAAAATCTGAGAATTTTAATTACCCCTACAAAATAGAAATATTTATAAATCAGTAGGGGTAACATTATTTATGTATTTTAAAGAAAAAAGGATAAAAGGAAAGAAATACAAGTATGTATTAGAATCAATTAGACTTCCAGATGGAAAGGTAAAGGTTTTAGAAAAAATATTTAAGGGTGAAGATAATGAGGAGCTAGAGAAAATATTTGAAGAAAAAAAGAGAAGAGAATATTTCAGACATATGTTGAAAAATTTTAAAACAGATCATATTTTTACTAAAGATCAATTTGAGAAATTAGAAAAAATAAGGATTGATTACTCTAAAATATTAAGGAAACTTCCAAAACCAAATTTTAGAGATTTGTTAGATAGATTTACTGCTAATTTTACTTATGAAAGTAATGCTTTAGAAGGAAATTCTCTTACGTTGAAGGATGTTGCGATGGTAATTTTTGAAAATGTTTCTATTAAAGGAAAAGATCTTAGGGAAATATATGAGACAAGAAACTCAAGAAAAGTTGTGGAATTAGTTGTTA
>CAZJDG010000024.1:0-12529 GCA_964544725.1 Candidatus Woesearchaeota archaeon
AGTCATGTGCTCTCCCGCTGAGCTACATTCCCAGATTGAAATAAGAAGAATTAATTGTTTTTTAAAGTTGCCGTTGAAGGGTAAGGTTTAAACCAATCGTAAATTTTGAATTCGGATTTATCAGAAAACCAAGGTCTACAAGAACCTTTTTTTAATAAAATATTTTTATTTCCTTTTGTTATATATTGTGAAATTCTTGGAAATTTTGTTTTTTTATCTATCTCAATAATTGTGTAACTAACATCTGCAGTAAATACAGAAGGAACTTCATTAACAAGATATCTTCCAGAACCAAAATGCCCCCTAATTATCATTTTTGGTTTTAATAAACTTAAAAACTGCATTTTGTTTTGTTCACAATGGGTAATAACTATATCTATTTTTCCTTTAAATTTTTCTATAATTGGTTTAAGTATTTTTAGATAATGAGTATCTTTGAATCCTAACCCTAAAATTTTAAATTTATTTAATTCAATTAATTTACCAGAAATTTCATTACACCCTTTTATATTATCTATTTTTTCAACAATATAATCATCTTTAAAGTCTTCATCATGGTCTCCTTTGATTATCAATACTTTAGACTTTTCTCCTGCATATTGTAAAAATTGGTAGAATTTATCAACATGAATCTTTTTTCTAATTTCTAAAAATTCTTTACTATTTTTGTATTTATTTCTTATTTCATTAATTACGTCTAAGATATTTTTATCTTTATGTTTTTTTGGCTTTTTGTTATTCTTCCATCTATAAATTTTTCCTTCATTTGTTATGCTATTTATTTTGAGTTCTTTTTTATATTCAGGTATTTTTTCAATTGCTTCATTCCAAAAAGATGCAAAACCATCGGAAGTTAAATCACCCGCTAAAATTATTATCTCTGGCTTAATTTTGTCTAATAATTTTTCATATCCTTCCCAATTTCTTATGTCTGAAATAGCAAGTATTTTCATATACTTTAATGGTTACTTTATTTTATAAGGATATTTAAAAATGTAAGTTGGGAATAGGCCACCTTCTGTTGTTCCTCGTTTCCCTAAGGACGAACGGAACATGTTAACATTCGACTAAGCGGCTCGAAGCCTTGCACCGGTCAGGATGTTCGTTTCATCAAATCCTTTGTCTCAAAGTTCCACGCATGTTTCATAACTCAACAAAGGCTGTGGCGTTTCTGTAACAGAGCCTTGCCTCACGACAATCTGCTTTCACAGGTAACCTTAATATGGTGGGCGGACCTTCCTCAGAATCAGTTTTGATATTTTCCAAAACTTGATAATTTAATACCAGACTCCGAAATTAACTACCCAACTTACAAAAATAACAAAAAGAAAGAGTTTTTAAGTCTTATCATTAGAATTTTATTATGGTAAAAGTATTAATTCATCATGGAGAAATTGGACTGAAAAAAGGCAATTTTCCATATTTTGAGAAGAAGTTAATGGAAAATATAAAGAAATCTGCTGAGAAAAACAAACTCAATTTAAAGAAAATTCAAAGGCAGGATAAGAGGATTACTGCAGAAATAGAATCTGGTGAAAAAGAGATTTCTGAAACTCTTAAAACTGTTTTCGGGATTAAAAATTTTTCATTTATCTATGAAATTTCTGCAGATTTTGAGGAAATAGAAAAAAAAGCAGTAGAAATTATGAAAGAAAACAAAATCCAAAAAATAGCATTTAAAACTAAAAGATCCGATAAGAAATTTCCATTAAATTCTGTGGAGATAAATACTAAGCTGGGTGAAATTGCAAATCAGCTAGGAATTAAAGTAGATTATTCAAACCCTGAAAAAACTATTTTTATAGAGGTTACCCCTAAGAAAATTCTGATTTACACTGAAAAAATTAAAGGACTAGGAGGATTGCCAGTTGGAACAAGCGGGAAAGTCCTATGTTTACTTTCTGGAGGAATCGATTCCCCTGTAGCTTCTTGGCTTATGATGAAAAGAGGCTGCGAAGTTGATTTCTTACATTTTCACACATTTAAAACAAATAAAGAAGCATATAATTCAAAGATAAAGAAATTTGTAGAAATATTAGATAATTACCAAATTGATTCTAAATTACATCTCGTGCCCTATTCTTCTTATGAGATTTTTTCCCAAGGACAAATTCCTGAAAGATATGATTTAGTTATGTTTAAACATTATATTTTAAAATTAGCAGAAAAATTTGCAATAGAAAATCATTATGATGCAATTGTTACAGGGGACAACCTAGGACAAGTAGCAAGCCAAACAATGGAAAATATCATCGCGTCAAATTATGGAGTTTCAATCCCAATCTTTAGGCCCCTGTTAACTTACGATAAGGAAGAAATAATTAGTCTTGCAAAAATAATTGAAACCTTGGATTTGAGTCTTGAAAAATATAAGGACTGTTGCAGTATTCTATCAAAGAGCCCTTCAACAAAAACAAAACTTGAATTTTTCAAAAAACTTTTAGAAGATTTTGATATGAATAATTTGGTAGACCAAACAATCAAAGAAATTGGGACTTTTGATAAGATAATACTATAAACATTAATTTCTTAAATAAATCATTAAAAGAGGGTTAAATGAAAATTCAAAATAAAATTTTAGTTTTATCATTTCTTTTAATTGGATTAATTTTCTTTTTTGTTCAGTTTTTTGATTTTACTTTAACTGGAAAAGTTACTACAGAAACAGCAGATACTGGGGGGTTAGGTGATGTTGGAAAATTCTCTTCAATAGCACTGGATTCGAACAATAAAGTTCATGTTTCTTATTTGGATGATGAAGGACCTAATGGTTTAAGATATTGCAACAATACAGCAGGAAGTTGGCCCCCTATTTGTCAAGGTGTTGATACTGGAGTAGGGGGTGGTGGGTTATATTCATCAATTGCAATAGACTCAAATGATAAGATTCATTTTTCACATTATGATTCAACAAATAATGATTTAAGATATTGTAATAACACTGAAGGCTCTTTTGAAAGTTGTGCAAGAGTTGACAATAATAGTGTGGATGATTTAGGAAAATATTCTTCAATAGCAATTGACTCAAATGATAAAATTCATATTTCACATTATAATGCTACAGGGGGAGATTTGAGGTACTGTAATAATACTGCTTCTGATTCAAGTTGGAGCTGCGGAATTGTTGCTAAATCATGTTCATTTAATGCGGAATGTCTCTCAGGTAGTTGCGATCCTACTTTATTAATATGTACGGGGGATGATAGAGGATTATATTCTTCAATAGCAATAGATTCAAATAATAAAATTCATACTTCAGAATATGTCGATGTTGAAGGAAGTTTAAGATATTGTAATAATACTGCTTCTGATTCAAGTTGGACTTGTACAAATGTAGAAACTACGAATGACGTTGGAAATTATTCTTCAATAGCAATCGATTCAAATGATAAAATTCATATCTCTCATTACGATGCAACAAATAATGACTTGAGATATTGTAACAATACTGTTGGAACTTGGAGCTGTGCTGAAATTGATGCAGATAGTGAGATTTTATGTGGGAGTGATGGTGACTGTCCTGCTAATTCTGGAGAGATTTGTTCAGCTGGTTTTTGTGTTTCTGACAATGGTATTTCTTCTTCAATAACAATTGATTCAAGTAATAAAATACACATGTCACATTATAGTGCTTCTGGTGATGATTTAAGGTATTGTAATAACATTAATGGATCTTGGGTTTGTAGCAAATTAGCGGATGCAGATTCAAATAGTTTAGGAACTCCAAATGGAAGAGCTTTAGCTATCAAAAAAGGAAGAATTGTTGATTCTACTTCTTTTTCTACGAAAGTTCATATTAGTTGGTATAATAATACTGATTTAATGTATACTTCTTACGATTCTTTTGATCCAACAGCTACTGCATCTTGTTCGCCTTCAACGATTAGTAATGGGGGAACTTTTCCTTGTACGTGTAGTGGAACTGACGCTGCTGGAAGTGTAACTACTGCTGGAACTTCTACTGGTTCTCTTACAGATATGACTGTTGCAGGAAGCTTCACATATACTTGTACAGTTACTGATGGGGAGGGAAATTCTGCATCTGCGACGGCTTCTTATACTGTTACTGAAGTTGTTGTTACGGGTAGTCTTTCAGCAACAACTCCTATAGCGGGGGAGCCAACTTTAGCAAAGTCACATTTGCTAGCAGAAGTAAATCCTGGGGATGAGACAACAATTTCAACTTTTGAAGATACCGGAATTAAAGAGGTAATTATTGTAGTTAATCAAGAAGCTAAAAATGTCAGAATTAAGGTTTCCAAATATGATGAAAAACCAACTGAAGTTTCTGTTGAAAATACTGGAAAAACTTATAGGTATTTACAAATAAGTACAGAAAATTTGAATGAAAATCTTGAGAAAGCAACTGTTAAATTTGAAGTTGAGAAGATTTGGGTTTCTGATAATAATTTAGGGAAGGAAGAAATTACAATTTTGAAATTTGATGAATCGGCAGAAAAATGGAATGAATTGGAAACAAATTTTGACAATGAAGATGATAATTTTTATTATTATACTATCGAATTAGATTCGTTTAGTTTCTTTGCGATAGGGGAGAAAGTTAAAGAAGAGTTTGGAGGAATTTCTGAGATTGTGGATGGGGAGATCAGAGGGAAAAATTTTAAGGGGTTCTGGTGGGTTTTTTCCTTTATTTTGGTTATGGGAATTGTTGTTATAATAATTTATGTGATTAAGAAGAAAAAGGAAGAAGGTATATTTGAAAATAAATTCAGTTAGGATAAATCTTAATAAACGTTTATTCCATGTTTATTTATGGAGAAATTCCATCATCAAAAGAAAGAGGATATTTTTAAGAAATTAAACACTTCTGAAAAAGGACTATCGGGGAAAGAAGCAGAGTCACGACTAAAGAAATACGGCCTTAATGAAATCACTAAAGGAAAAAAAACTCCAGAAATAATTCTTTTTTTAAAACAATTCAATAGCGCCTTAATTTACATTTTGTTTGTAGCTATGACTATCTCCTTTCTTTTTGACCATAAAGTAGATGGGTATGTTATACTTGCAGTAGTTTTAATTAACGCGACTATTGGTTATATTCAAGAAAGAAAAGCAGGAAAGGCAATAGATGCCCTAAAAAGACTAATTGTCGCAAATGCAAGAGTTCTTAGAAATAAAGAAGAAATAAAAATTCCTGCAAAAGAAGTTGTTCCAGGAGACATAATAATTTTAGAAGAAGGGGACAGTGTACCTGCTGATTCTTATTTAATTGAACTAAAGAATCTCAAAACTCAAGAATCTTCTTTAACTGGAGAATCTTTTCCTGTTGAAAAAAAGCTAGGTATCTTAGATGAAAAAACTTCTTTAGGAGATAGGACCAATTCAATCTTCCAGGGAACTTTAGTAGTTTCAGGCTATGCAAAAGCAGTCGTGGTTTCTACAGCAGGAGCAACTGAAATGGGAAAAATAGCGAACTCCTTAAAAGAAACAATTAAACCAAAATTACACTTTAACGAAAAAATTTCTCAGTTAGCTTTCCAGATGGCAACCTTTGCAATTGTAGGCTCTTTACTAGTCTTTCTGATTGGTTTTTTTGTAAATAAATTAGAATTCATAGATATTTTATTATTTACAATCGCCTCTTTAGTTTCTGCAATTCCAGAAGGGTTGCCTGCAGTTCTAGTAATTGTCCTTGCTGTTGGTGCAAGAAGAATGGCAAAAAGAAACGCTTTGATACGTCATTTGCCAGCAGTAGAAACTCTTGGAGTTGCGACAGTAATTACTACAGATAAAACTGGAACAATAACTCAGAACACAATGAATGTTGAAAATATAATTACCTTAGACAAAGAAATTAATGTAAGTGGAAATGGTTGGGAACCAATTGGAAGATTTTCAGAAAATAAAAAATTAATCAATCCTTTGAAAGATCCAGAGTTAAACAAAACCCTAACAATTTCTGCGTTATGTAACAAATCAAATTTAGTAAGAAAAGACAATGAATATGAAATCACCGGAGATCCTACTGAGGCAGCATTATTAGTTTTAGCAAAAAAAGCAGGATTGGATAAAAAGAGAATGAAAACTTGCGAGATAGTTGATGACTTAAACTTCTCTTCAGATTTAAAATTTAGGGCCACCGTGGTTAACATGGAAAAACAAAAAAAAGAATTTTATGTTGTAGGGGCATTTGAAACAGTTATAGAAAATTCTTCAAATATTTTAAGTAATGGGAAAAAAATTAAATTTGATTCAAAAACTAAAAAAGAAATTGAAAACAAATCAAATAAGTATGCAAAACAAGGGATGAGGGTTTTAGGGATTGCATATAAAGAAGTTCCTTCCCATGTGAAATCTGCTTCTAAACAACTTGCTAATAATTTAGTTTTTGTTTCTTTAGTTGCAATGAAAGATCCTCCACGTCCAGAAGTTAAAGAATCAGTTAAGAAAGCAAGAAATGCAGGGATTAGGGTAATTATGAAAACAGGGGATCATAAAGAAACTGCAATAGCTATAGCAAAAGAAGTAGGTTTGTTCCAAGAAAATAGTAGGGTGTTAACTGGGGAGGAAATTGAAGATATGAATGATGAGCAATTTTCTGAAGCTGTGAAAGAAGTAAATCTTTTTGCAAGAGTTACTCCTCAAATGAAATCAAGAATTGTTAGAAATCTACAAGAACAAGGAGAAATTGTTGCGATGACTGGGGATGGAGTTAACGATGCTCCTGCATTGAAAAGAGCAGATATTGGAATTGCAATGGGCTTAATAGGAACCGATGTTGCTCGTGAATCTTCTGAACTTGTCCTAGCAGATGATAACTTTGCAACCATTGTTAATGCAGTTGAAGAGGGGAGAATTGTTTTCCAGAATGTAAGGCAAACAAGTTTTTATTTAGTAACTACTAATGTTGCGGAGCAGGCCACAATTATTACTGCTTTAATTATGAACTTACCCCTCCCCCTTTTACCCATCCAAATACTTTATCTAAATTTGATTACTGATACATTTAATGGATTAGCAATTGCAGTAGAACCTGGACATAACGACGTCCTAAATCAACCTCCAAAAAACAAAAAAGAAATGATTTTGAATAAAGAATTAATGCCCTTCCTTCTCCTAATGGCAGGACTTATGGTTGTTGGAACAATTCCTTTATTTTTACACTACCTCCCGCAAGGAATTGATAAAGCAAGAACCGTGGCATTTGCTTCCATGTCTTTATTTCAGTTTTTCAATCTTTTAAATATGAGGTCAATCCACAAATCAGTATTCAAGATAGGGCTTTTTTCAAATAAGTTTGTAAGCATCGCACTTGGAACCTCAATAGCACTTCTACTTGCAATTATTTATATTCCAATCCTCTCAACCATATTTGGATTGGTAGCTTTAACATTAAAAGAATTTTTATTAATAACGTTGATCACTTCTTCGGTTCTGGTTGGGGGAGAGTTATATAAGAAAGTAAGATACTATTAATGATATTAAGAAATTTTAAAAAAACAGTTTTTCTAAATCCTAGATGGTAAAGAGATGCGAGTGGGCAAAATCAGAAGAGATGATTAAGTACCATGATAAAGAATGGGGAGTTCCAGTTCATGAAGATATTAAATTATTTGAATTTTTAATTTTAGAAGGAGCTCAAGCTGGTTTGTCTTGGAGTACAATTTTGAAAAGACAAGAGACTTACAGAAAAGCATTCAATGATTTCGATCCTAAAATAGTTTCTAATTACAATGAAGAAGATGTAAAAAGACTCTTAAATGACCCTGGAATAATCCGAAATAAATTGAAGATCGCAGCAGCAATTAATAACTCGAAAAAATTCTTAGAACTTCAAAAAGAGTTTGGAAGCTTTGATAGATATCTCTGGAGCTTCGTAAATCATGAACAAATAGTAAATAATCCTAAAGAACTTTCAGATATTCCTGCGACTTCCGAAATCTCCGATGAAATAAGTAAAGATTTGAAAAAACGAGGATTTAGTTTTGTGGGGTCTACAATTTGTTATGCATTTATGCAAGCAGTAGGAATGGTTGATGATCATCTTGTTGACTGTTTTAGAAAGAATTAAAAAACAAAAACCCTTTAAATAATTATGACGGTAACACCTTGGATTTTAATTTCAATTCTTGGATTGATATTTATTTTAGCAATAATCGCTTTTTCTCTTTACAAATATGGGAAAAAAGATTACAAACCAGATTATCAGAATTTATTTGTAATGGGAGTTATTTTTTTAATTTTTGGAATTATATGGGATCTCATTGTTTTTTGGATTCTAGGAGTAATCTATATGATAATTGGGATAGTGCACAAAGATAAGTGGAAAAAGAATAGAAGAACTTGGAAAAAACTAAATAAAACTGAGAGAAAAATATTCATTGGAATAATCATTGCTTTATTGTTATTTTTTGTAGTGGGAATTGGAACTTATCTTTTGATGAATGGAAGTATGGAAATAACTAATTTTGAAGAATGTGCTACAGCAGGAAATCCTGTAATGGAAAGCTATCCAAGACAATGTCGCACAAATGGGGAAAACTTTGTGGAGATTATTGATGGTAACTCCCCTCTAACTGGTTCTATAGTTAATGAAAATCCACAACTATGAAGGTTTTAGATTAAAAAAAATTAATAAAAAATAAAAAAATTAGAAACAGGCATGACCCTAACTTAAGGGAAAATTTGTTTATGCCCTTTAGGGTAATAAAGAAAACCGTAGGTTGTCTTTATTTAGTTTCTAGGTTCCATTGGTCTTGCTTCGTTAACTTTAAGGTTTCTACCTTCTACGTCCTTTTCATTCATTTCTTCAACAGCTTTTTGACCAGCTGCATCTTCTTTGAATGTAACAAAACCAAATCCTTTAGATCTACCTGAGAATTTATCAGATATCACTACAGCTTCTTCAACTTTTCCGTAAGATGAAAAAAGTTCCATTAACTTTTCTCTGTCCACAGTGAAGGGCAAGTTTCCTACATATATTTTCATATTCTTCTATCCTCCTTACACATATCTACTAGCTCTTAGAATTAGTTCAAACGAATCTCCCTATCTCTAACAGTCTAAAAGCATAGAAGAATCGAGCTTTAAAAGTTCTTCGGTGTGAGAAAATTAGGTAGAGATTATTCAAAATATGGAACCTCTGAAGGCTTTTTATCTACCCTTATTAATCTTGGATCATTTGCTTGAACTTTCTCCCTACCAATATAATAACCAGAAGTATTTCTACCTGGAACGCCTCGAGTTCTACCTGGAAGATCTACAACTCCTAAGATATGTCCTAACTCATACATCTTTCCAAAAAAATGACTTGATTGAATTTCTCCTTTTCCCAATTCTTCCATAAATGGTTTATAGGCACTTCCCATATATGCTATTAATTCCGGAGAAGATCTTAAATCTCTGATTACTTCTCTTGTTCTTTCTCTTATCGGTTCAGCATCTTCCAAGACTTCAGCACTCAAAAATAATCGAAGAGTGTCCGAAATTCCTTTCTGAATATTTTCTAAATTTTTACTTTCCATAAAATTTGTAGAAATAGTTGCTTTTTAAAACTTACTCTTTCGCCTTTGAACTAGATATCATTGTCGGTTAACTTTTTATACTATGGAATTTTAATATAACTATTAGAATTTCAAAAGGAGGTTAACATGAAAACACAGGAATACGGAAAGTGGGCATTTTTATTGGGTGTAGGGATTTCAGTTTTGTCTGCATTTACTACTAATTGGATATCCACTTCTACGACTGTCTTTGTGCTATTCGCCCTTGGTTTAATAGTTGGATTCCTAAATATTGACAGAAAGAATTCGGTCACATTTTTAATGGGAGTCTTGATCTTGCTTGTGCTTGGCGTTGGTGGAATTAGCGCGCTTTCAGAAGTAAGAGTACTTGGAGTTTACAACTATCTTGTAACAATGCTTGGAAGTTTCATAGCATTTGTCGGAGCTGCTGGTTTGGTTGTAGGAATAAGAGCTATTTTAGATACAAATCAAGGACTTGGAATAGTTGGACTTGGAAAAAAATAAATTTTTTCTTTTTAACTTATTTTTTTCTTTTTATTTTTTAAGCCTTTTCAATAAGGCAAAATTTTCAATCTAAACAAACCATAACCAACCCAAAGAACTAAACCTAAATAAACAGCCATCCAACCTTTTGTCGCTGGAAGATATTTGTTCAGGAATTTATATTTTTTGAATTGTCTAGAGAATTTAGGAAAGAACCAAACGGTAAGATTTCCTAAAGAACTATCTAAAAGAAATAAATACCAAATTATTACTTCAAAATTCACCATTTTTTAATGATATAATTATGGGAAAAGGGTTTTTAAAATTTTTCTAGGATTTACTTTTTCTTTCTTCCTTCATTTTTTCTTTTTTCTCCAATTTCATATCCAATAACAAAAGCTAAGAATATGATAATTAAAGTTAGAGTATCAATATTATATAATCCTCCAATAGCACCAAGCACAAGACCCAATATCCCCATTGCCCAAAAATTCATAAAACAACTAAGGATTTGATTAATTTAAATCTTGTGCAACTATTTCTAAGAATTGTGCAGGATTTTTAATTTTTTTTAAATTAAGCGGTGATGTAAAATATAGAATTATATCAAATAAAATAAGTAGTAGAAATCCCTGTCAGAAAGTGAATACAAATGTGAGGCTTTTAGTAGTTGTAAACTGAAATTCTCGGCGAACCTTGAATCTTACATTTCAACTCTATCAACGTCGTCTTTTACGACGGCCTTCGTTGTCTCGTTTTGCGGATGGCTTCGAGCTTAGATGCTTTCAGCTCTTATCCATACAATGCATAGCTACGCAGCCTGCTCATAACAACTGCTCACCAGAGGCATCCAAACCCAGTTCCTCTCGTACTATGAGTTCGTTCCACTCAGACAACAACACACCTAGTAGATATTATACAAACTGTCTCGCGACGTTCTTAACCCAGCTAACGATCCCTTTTAATGCGTGAACTCCGACACCCTTGCACGCTTCTGCACGCGCAGGATAGGAAGAGCCGACAGCGATGTACCAAACCGCCCCGTCAATACGGACTATCGGGGGCGACAAGCCTGTTATCCTTGGGGTAACTTTTCTATCAGACACGGCACCTATTAAAAATGCACGTGGGTTCACTAAGCCCAGCTTTCGCTCCTGCATTTCTTGCTTTTCAAAATACAGTCAGACAAGCTTTTGCCTTCGCACTCAACCCTAGATTTCCAAGCTAGGTGAGCTTGTCTTTGGGTCCTATCGATATCTTTTCGACAGGGTACCGCCCCAGTCAAACTGCCCGCCTGCTGGTGTCCTCATAAAGAGTAAGCAATCTTACAAAAGATAAGTAGTATTACACGGTTGCTCCACCCTAACCAAAATTAGGGCTTCGACGCTCCTACTTATTCTAGGTATCTCTAATAAAATCACAACAACAAGTTGCAGTAAAGTTCCACAAGGTCTTCACTTCCCACTAGGTGTCCGTGGCCTTTTCACCACGGGGTATTTTCAGAAGCTTCCAATTAGGGACAGTAACAACCTCGTTAAACCATTCATGCAAGTCGCAATTCATACGACAAGGTATTACGCTCACTTTTGTTACTCTCGATTTCTCGAGGGATTTGTCATTTCTGCAAATCTCCTTATATCGCTATAAGGGTCGGACTATATCTTCACAATTATTGTGTTTGGCGTATAGTCTCTGAGGATTCTAGAATTAAAAATTATTTATCTAAGAATACTTCACGTGCAGTCCACATTCCTAATGTGCCTGCTTTTATAACTAATATCCCTTTTTTTCCATGTTCTTGTTCTAAATTTTTTTCTAACGAATTAATAAACTTGTTCATTTCTATCCTACTTTCTGGACTTTTATTGGCCATATAAAATGGCTTAGCTGTAATTCCAAAAAGTGCGGTTTGACACAAGAGATATGTTGCTAATCCTGTATAAGCCGCAATTTTAAAAACTTTTTTATTTTCCATATTCTTAGATTTTTTTCCATTTTTTAAATCTTCCTAATTCTAGTCTTTCCTGCGGATTGTCTGCACCCATCTGATTTTTACGCGAGTCTACAATAAAAATGTTTGTAGTCGTTGTACAGTGGGATACTCAGGTGTTCCCGCATATAGCCAAATTTTCTCCATTTTGATTTAACTTAATCTGTTTACTACTATGAACCTTGGAGCGTTTTACATCTTGTAAATCGTAAGGCCTCGTAATTTGAAACCTTAAGAGGGTCATAGTTACCCCCGCCGTTTCACGGGGCTTAGCTCCCTTGAAAAGGAGTTTTACACACCGCGACTGGGCAGGTCTCACTGAGTATACACGTCCTTTCGGAATAGCACTCAGCTACGTTTTTGGTAAACAGTCGGGCCGTCCTTGTTACTGAGATCTACTAATGCATTCATATTACTAAAAACACAAGAATAGACATCCCTTAAGCCGAAGCTACAGGACTAACTTGCCGAATTCCCTTAATTGGTTTAAGCTTTCACGTCTTAGCCTTCTCAGCTAGAGCACCAGTGCCGGTTGTGGGTACGGCTAATTGAATCCATTAAACAATACACT
>CAZJDG010000025.1:0-12017 GCA_964544725.1 Candidatus Woesearchaeota archaeon
TAAATTTTTGGTAGGAGAGGGGGAAAGTAAAGTTAGTGGAAGCTATATTAATAAAGTACAATATACAAAAGAATTTGAAATTGAAAAATTATATAATTTAGTCAGTGAGAAATATTCTAGAACAGGGCGATCTTTTGAATATGCAATTATTTCTGGAAATGTTGTTGTAAGTTCCAAATACGGAAAGGATATTACTTCTTTAGGATATGTTGATGGGACGATGGTGAGATATAAATCTTATTGTATTTCTTCTCGTTTGGATTGTCAATGACCTTTTACATCAAGAACTTCTCTTATTTTTGATCCAAGACCCCAAGTTAAATCTGAAAGAGTTATTGACTCAGTTCTCTCTTTGAATTGATGATAAAATGTAGGTTCTCCTTTCTGATTGACTCCTGCAAATACTGCAAGATGAGTATAAGCTACTTGCTCTCCAGTTTTATCTTTATGGTTTAGGTAACTGCTAAAAGGGTAATATATCCCTACAATCATTCCAGGTTCAACTGTTCCGTTTGCGATTAATTGTTTAAAATGATTGTTGTCCTCTACTTTTGCAACTATCTCATGATTTTTAGAATGTCTTAAATTCCATGCATTTTCATAGTGAAAGGGTTTTCCGAAGTGATCCCTTGCAGTTCTTACAGCATAAGCTGCACAACTATTTTGTTTATATTCTTGATATATTGGTGCAGGTAAAACTTCAGAGTTCCCTCTAAGTTTAATGTCTTGTCCCATGGAACATCCCGTAGATCCAAGACCTATGGCTCCTGCCAATAACAATGTTTTAACTAACCCATTTTTCATAGAAATAATATGCTCTTTTTCTTTATAAATCTTACTATTTGATACTCCTGGCAAATAGTAACAAATATAGTAGTGCGGGGTAAAGGATCCAAAGCCATTGACATAGGCAGCGATTAACATACGCATCGTTTAAGAAAGGGGAATGGAAAGTCGTCTAAAACGCAGAAGTAAAGCGGAGATGTTGGCCATTATCATAGGCGTCGCTTAAGAAGAGGGAATATTTAAAAGAAATTGGATCAGACATACGCATCGGCTAAGAAAGGAGAAGTTTTGTTTGGATTTATTTATCGATCCAGTGTTATTTTATTTCATTCAATAATACAAATGCGGGAGAAAGGATTCGAACCTTCGTAAGCACTAAGCTACTGGAGCCTAAGTCCAGCCCGTTTGACCACTCCGGCACTCCCGCATAAAGAGAACCAAGGTTCTCCTTATCAACCTCTCCTTTAGGCTACTGCTCAAGACTGATAGACAACCTAATGGTTTTCTTTATCAAACTTTCCCTTAAATTATCACTCAAGGCTGATTAAAATTAATACAATTATTGGTATAAAAAAGTAACTAAATGCTTATTTCTTTGGACTAACTTCTTTTGGTTTTATCTTATCTTCAAGATGGAGTCTCTCTATTAATTCCTTATATCTATTTCTTATTGTTACTTCAGTTATTCCTGCGATATCTGCTACTTCCCTTTGAGTCTTTTTCTCGTCGTTGATTAGGGCTGCTACATAAAGCGCTGCAGCAGAGATTCCTGCAGGACCTCTTCCAGAAGTTAATTCTACATCCTCTGCTTGTCTTAAAACTTTGAGAGCATCATTTTGTGTTTTTGGGGATAGCTTTAGAACAGATGAAAATCTAGAAATGTAGTCTTTTGGAGAAGATTGTTTAACTTTGATTCCTAACTTTCTTATAATGAATCTGTAAGTTCTTCCGATTTCTTTTCTCTCCACATCGGAAGCTGTTGCCATTTCGTCTAAAGTTCTTGGAATATTATAAGATCTACAAGCCGTGTATAAACAAGCAGCAATAACTGATTCCATGGATCTTCCTCTTACTAATCCCCTTTGAAGAACATAATTATAGATTCTTGCTGCCTCATCTCTAACCACATTTGGGAGATTTAGATAAGAAGCAATAACTCTCAATTCAGCCATGGCTAATCTTAAATTTCTTTCAATGCTTGTGGAAACACGTTCTTGCCATTTTTTCAATCTTAAGAATTTTCTAGTTTGCCCTGCTTCTAATTTATAGATGTCTGAAATTTCTCCAACATTTGTAGTAAGTCCCTTATCGAACTTTTGCATACTCATTGGAGCTCCACCACGACCTTTTTTGTCACCTTTGTCAAATCTTCCTGAAAGATCAATTCCTGTGTCAACCATCTTTTCTTCGACGACAAGACCACAGTCATTACATATAACTTCTCCTAAATTTGCATCATAAGTTAGATGAATTCCTTCACATTCAGGACATTTTTTTACAAGAGTCATTTTTGCCTAATTTTAGATTTAGAGTAAAGTTTATAAATAAAATCTTTTTATAAAGCTTTTGGTTTGTGTAACTTTCTTAAAATGATAAAAATTATTCAACTAGAATTCCGTTAATTGTTCCTTCTTGACTTGGACGATTAGTAATTTTTATCTTTCCAATTTCTGTTTCAACAATTGTTCCTTTTGTTATAATATTTTGTCTTGCAAGGAATCTATTTGAAGGTGTTTCGAGAACATTTTTTATCATAGTTTTTTTAGTCCCCTTATCTTTTATGGAGACATTTACTGAATTAGATTTTAATAAAAATGTTTTTTGATTTCCACCTCTTGACCTTTTTGTTTTTCTTTTTTCTTCATCTAATTTGACTGTTTTCTTTTGGCCTGGCAACTCGTAAAGCTTCTTTTTTCTACTTTTGATGTACTTTCCCCCAGTAATTTTTTTCCCTTTCTTCATACTATTGTTGTTAATTTTTTATTTAAATAACTTTCTAATTTAGAATTGTAATTTTTTATGAAAAAGTTTATAAACAACTCTTCTGAACTTAAACTATGGCTAACGGAATTGAAAGACCACTGGATTTGCTTAATAATTCAAAAGGCAAAGAAGTTTTGGTTCACTTGAAAGGGGATCAGCAATTTGTAGGAACACTACTTGCTTTTGATATTCATATAAATCTTGTTTTGGATAATTCTAAAGAAATGCAAAACGGAGAAATAAAAAGGAATATTGGATTGACTTTCTTGAGAGGGGATACAATAATTTTTATCTCACCTGCTTCTACTGCTTTGAAGAAAGAATAAGTAATCTATATAAACGATTTTACCTTTTGTTATTAATGGTAAGTATAACTTTTTTGGGAACAAGCGACGCTGTTCCTAGTGCAAAAAGGAATCACACAGCGATGCTTCTAACGTATGATGGTGAAAATATTCTTATTGATTGTGGAGAAGGGACTCAAAGACAATTTAGAAAAGCTAGATTAAATCCTTGTAAAATAACTAGAATTCTTCTTACACATAAGCATGCAGATCATACAATTGGATTGGTGGGATTGCTAAAAACATTAGACCTTTCAGGATATAACAAAACTCTTTTTATCTATGGTCCAAAAGGAATAAAGAAATTCCTAAGTGATTTGTTTGTTGCGTTTGGGAAAGTTAAAGAATACAAAATTGAAGTTAAAGAGGTTTCAGGGAAGTTTTTTGAAACTGATGATTTTTATTTGGAAGCTCAAAGTATGACGCATAATGTCCCTTGTAATGCCTATTCATTTGTTAAGAAAGGACGAATTAGAATTGATAAAGTTAAATTGAAGAAATCAGGACTCCCCTTAGATAAAAATTTACAAAAATTGAAGAAGGGGAAAGATGTTTTTTATAAAGGGAAAAAATTCAAGGCTAAAGACATGACCTTTATGGAAAACGGGAAGAAGATTTCTTTTGTATTTGATACTTCTTTGAATAAAGGTATTTTAAGATTAGTTAAAGATTCTGATTTATTAATTTCCGAATCAAGCTTTTCTTCTGATTTGAAAGAAAAGGCTAAGGATGTTCATCATTTAACATCTGAACAAGCTGCGGAGACGGCTAAGAGGGCAGGAGTTAAGAAGTTAATTTTAACTCATGTAAGTCAGAGATACGAGAAAAACATGGGACAAATACTTTCTGAAGCTAAAAAGATTTTCAAGAATTCTTTCTTAGTTGACGATTTAGATCTTGTTAATGTTTAATAGAAACATTTTAAATACAATTTTTTCTTAATTTTACTATGCCCTCGTAGCTCAGCTGGATAGAGCATTAGCCTTCTAAGCTAGGGGTCGCAGGTTCGAATCCTGTCGGGGGCATTTATTAAAAATGAGAGTGTTATTTGTTTGTAAATCAAATATTTTTAGAAGTAAGGTAGCAGAAGCTATGTTTAATAAATATAACAAAAATAAGAAAATAAAAGCAGAGAGCGCAGGAATAAATCAAAAAAATATTGGAAGAGATTCTTCAATAATCTTAAAAATTTTGATGAAAATTAAAGGATTTAAACTTTCTAAAAGAAAAGCTAGATTGATTACTAAAGAATTAGCAAAAGATTTTGATTTGATAGTTAATGTTGCGGATGATGTCCCAGAAAGTGTTTTTAAGGATTATAAGAAGAGAGTGGTTTATTGGAAAATTAGGGACTTAAGAGGCAATTGGTTTATGATTTTTAGCATAGTTAATATGGTGGAAAAGAAGGTTAAAGAGCTTCTTAAGGAACTTAATAACTAATTTTAAAAACTAGAGCTATCTCTTAAAATTATGCGGAGATGGCACAGTGGTTACTGCAATCGGCTGCAACCCGGTTTTTCGTGGGTTCGAATCCCACTCTCCGCTTTTTCCAAAGCAACCGGATTGTTATTCTAGAAGTTTAAATCCATCACCTTTTTTTCTAGGCAAGATGTGGAAATGAACATGATGTACTATTTGTCCTGCAGCTTCAAAATTATTGCTTACTAAATTAAATCCTTCCGCCTTTTTTTCATCAAGTAGTTTCATTGTTGTTTTTTTAATACAATCTAATAATTCTTGACCTAAACTTGAAGGTAAATCTAAAAAGGTTTTGAAATGTTTTTTAGGAATTACTAAACTATGTCCTTCAACTTTTTGATCTCTGTCTGGAACTGAGAAAAAATTATCATTTTCATAAATCACTTCTCTGGGGATTTCTTCATTAGAAATTTTGCAAAATACACAGTCTTCCATTATAAGAACAAATAAAAATAATTTAAAAATATATTGGCGTTATCTTCTTTTCTTTTTTTTGGCCGCTTTCTTTTTAGCTACTACTTTTTTAGCTTTAGCAGTTTTCTTCTTGTCTTCAACAACTTTCTTCCTTCTTTTTTCAAGCACAACCATCTCTCTTCTGAGAGTTTTTGTTCTAGCGTCAATTTGTTTTAGCGTATGCGTTTTAACCATCTTGCACCTCTTTTGTTTAATTAATTTATTAACGACTTTATTCTTTAAAAAAGTTTTGTTGGATTTAGTTTATTCTCTTTCCAGCATCTTTAAAATTAATTTCTTTTTCAATTAATTTCTTTAAGATATTTTTTAACTCAGAAATTTTAACTCTAACTTGATTTGTGGTGTCTCTGTCTTAATAACATAAGTTTAAATATAAGAACATATTTAATAAATAGATTATGAAAATAGACGAAGATTTTGTTAAAGGTGTAGCTTATTATATTGGGGATGGAAGAATGACTGCTCCAAGAAGTTTATCAACGGTAAATCAAGATATAGAAACAATCAAATTCTTTATCAAATGGTTACAAATATATTTTAAATTTAATCTCCAAAATATTAAAATAAAAATACTTATTGCACAACCTTTGTTTAATGAATCTATATTAAAAAAAATATTTAGTAAAAAATTAGGTATTAAATATAAAGAAATTCATTCAGTAAAACAAAAATATAAATCTAAACCATACCATAGTGATTTAGTTGAAATATGGGCCAATAATGTTTTAGCTAGAAGGAATTTTGATAAGTCAATTCCACTGGTAAAGAAGAGGTGTCTGAAAAATAAAAAACTAGCTATTGCTTATGTTAAAGGTATAATGGCCGCAGAAGGATCGCCGAAATATCATAAAAAGAGTGGAAGTAGAAATGTGCACCTAAAAATGAAAGATAAAAAAGAAATAAAATATATTGGAAATTTATTGAATGATGTAATTGGAATAAAATCTAACATATTAAAAGTGAAATCAGAAGAAGGGATGTGGTTAATAACTATAAGTGGAATTGAAGAAATAAAAAGGCTAAATGAATTAAATATATTTGAAATTGAGAGTAGAAAGAGAAATAGATTAAGAGAAATGTCAAAATCTTACAAAAGAGCACAAGTTAAAAAAGGATATGTTGAAGATCATTATATTACAAAATTAAAATTCTACAACAAAAAACTAAAAAAAAGGTTAACTGCTCCAGAATTATCAAAACTAATAAAGAGAGATAGAACTAGAACAATCAATGTATTGAGAACTTTAGAGAAAAAAGGTTTAATAAAAAGTAAAAGAAAAAGTTCAAGAGGAAGAGCCTTTGAATTTTGGGTTTAAGAAATTTATTTCTTTTTTGTATCAACAATTTTTCCCAATTTTAACATATCTTCGTCTTCATAAATTGATTTTCTTAAAGAGCTCTTTAAATCTTTTATCTTTATTCTTACTTGTTCCCCACTATCCCTCAATCTCACAGTAACATCTTTATTTTTTACTGAATCCTCGTCGATAGTTATGCAAAATGGAGTCCCTACTTCATCATTTCTTGCGTATCTTCTTCCAATACTTCCAGAATTATCATAGAGAATTTTCCATTCTTTTTTCAAATCTTCAAAAATTTCTTCTGCTATCTTTTCGAATCCTGATTTTTTAACAATTGGGAACACTGCAGCTTTTATTGGGGAAAGTTTTGGGTCTAATTTTAAAACTATGTTATTTCTTTTTGAATCAAAATAATAAGCGTCTGTAATTAATGCTAAGAAAACTCTTTCCATACCAAATGTGGGTTCTATAACTTTAGGGATAATATTTTTTTTGGTTTCTTCATCAAAAATTTCCAATTTTGATTTGCTGAATTTGATATGTTGATTTAAATCATATTGTCCGCGATTCGCGTTTCCTGCTATTTCTTTACTTCCAAAAGGAAATTCGTAATCCAGGTCAAAAGTTGCAGAAGAATAATGGCTGAGTTCTGTTTTTACATGTTCTCTTATTTTTATATTTTCTAAATTAAGCCCGATTCTTTTGAAAAATAAAATTTGTTCTGCAAGCCAGTAAGCATGCCACTCCTCTAGTTTGTTTTGTTTAAGCAAATCTTTAATAAAAACTTTTTTCAAATCTTTTTTCCCTGTGCCTTGAGTTTCCGAATCTAATATTTTAAAACTGACATTGAGATGATTTTTTTCAAGGAGATTGCACTTTTTTTCTTCAGGATGTATGAAAAATTCAAATTCACCGATATTAAACTCCCTACTTCTAAACAAAAAATCCCTCGGAGCTATTTCATTTCTAAAACATCTTCCAATTTGTGCGATACCGAATGGGAGTTTTACTCTTGAAGAATCTACAATGTTTTTGAAATTCATGAACATTCCCTGAGCAGTTTCTCCTCTTAGATATGAAGTTGAGGCAGAGTTCTCTCTTGCTCCCACAGATGTTTTGAAAAGTAAATTAAAATCCCTCAATTCTTTAAAATTTGATTTGCATTTTGGACATTTTAAATTGTGTTTTTTAATAAGCTTGTTAATTTCTTCAGATTTCATTCCATCTGCACTAACGTTCAAAGAATCTTCGATAAAATGATCTGCTCTTAAATTGTTTCCACATTTTTCACTAGAACATTCTAAGATTAAGTCTCCAAAACTTGTGATATGCCCTGAAGCTTCCCATGTTTTTGGATGAGAAATAATACTGGCTTCAATTCCTACCATGTCTTTTCTTTCTTGAATGAAAAATTTTCTCCATTCTTGTTTTAGGTTATTGAAAAGTTCAGATCCTAAGGGACCAAAATCCCAAAATCCTGAGAAACCCCCATAAATCTCCGAAGAGGGATACACAAATCCTTTTCTTTTACAGAAAGAAGCCATATCTTCTATCGAGATTTTTTGAAGTTCTAATTTGACTTCTTTTTTTGGTTTTTCTTTAATAGTTTCTTTGTTTAATATTTCATTCATTTTTTTTTCTGCATCTTCTTTTGTTTTTCCAAGATAAGCCAATGTTTTTGTCTTTACTTTTCCATCAATTCTTTTATTTTCATTGAGGTAATAATAGTCATGTCTCCCAATTTTTTTTCGAACCATAAATGCCATCAATAATTAGGTACTACAGAATTTTTAAATCTTATTATCAGGAAAAACACAGTCTTTGTATTTCATCATTGATTTGAATTTCCAGGTTAAAACAAATTTATTCACCTGAGTTTCAAACCATGAATCTCCATTTGCTTTTGAGGCTTTCATAATATTACAGAAATCTCCAATACCAATTGTTTTTTATTTGATTTTTATCATACAAATTAAGTAAAAATAAGTTTGATTTAGACATCTTTATAAAGAATTTTTAACACATATTAAGTAATGGGAAGGACTCAATCAGCAACTGCTTTAGTTAACGAACTGCGAGAAAGATTAGAAGAATGTAAAAGAAGAAAAGAATTCTTTGAGAATTATTTATGGAAGGTTCACAGACAATATCAGAGTAGGGAAATAGATTATGCTTCTTATGCTGAGACGCTTCATACAAAGAGGGACGGATACACAGTTCATGAATGGATTAATTATTATGATGAGTACATTTCTTGGTATGAAAAATATTTAAAGTCCCATAATGAGAGGGAAATTTTCAATAGGAAAAAAAGACAAATAAAAAGTTTAGTTTGTATTTTAATAATTCCTATTTTGATTCTTTTGTTTATAATTTTAAGTTCTAATTTAAATTTTACTGGAAACGCAAGTTTTTCTTTTGATGATTTGTATATGGGAGAAGATTTATTTGAAGGAAAGATTGATTTTATTCTGGATGTTGGTGAATTTATCCCTTCTTCAACAAGAGTAGTTTTTTCTTATGGGGATGAGTCTAAAGAATTTCTCTTAAGTAATTTAGTTAGTGATGAAGAGGTTGAAGGAAATTTTTATATTAAAGGAAAAAATATTTCTGGATACGGAAAAGGTTATGGTTTAACAAAGGAAGATTCTGCAGTTTATTTTATTCTGGATGTTTTTGATAAATTTGTTTCAGAAAATGAGTGCCTTGAAAAAACTACTTGTGGTGATTGGGGAGACTGTATTAATGAAAATCAAACTAGAGAATGTTCAAAAGTATCTGAAGATTGTATGGAAGTTATTTCCTATGATTATGTAACTTGTGTTGGTGAAATTTTTATTGATGAAAACGTAACTGAAGAAATTCAACCAGAAATATCTGATGAAAACGTAACCGAAGAAATTTTAGAGGAAGAAAAGAAGGAGAAAAAAGAAAAGATTGAGCCAGTATGTAATGAGGTTTGCGAAGAAGTTTGTGAGATAGAACTTATTTGCGAAGAAGTGTGTGTGGAAGAAGAAAAATGCGAAGAAAAGTGTAAAGATGTTTGCGATATTCCTGATGAGTTATTTGATATCACTTTTACCTTAGAAGAGAAAATTTTGAAAGATTCAAACAAATTAGTTGCATGGGTTACTTTAGAAAATTTTGGTACAAAAGTAATTCCTGTTAGATTGATTTATGTTTTAGAAGATGATGGGGGAAAAGAACTTTATAGGGAAATAGAAGAAGGCAGAGTTAAAACAGAAGAGGTTTTTATTAAAAAATTTCCAAATTTAGAATTAGAAAATGGAGAGTATACTCTTACTATGTATGTGGAGTATGCAGGAATTGTAGAAAGTTTTTATGATTCATTTAATGTCAAAAGAAGTTTTTTTGAATCTGTTAAAAATTTCTTCAAGAAATTTTTTAATAAGGCTTTTTTAACAGGTAAAGCTACTCTTGGAACGGAGATACAAGGAAAAGTTTATTTTGGAGAACCTTTTATTTATGAATTGCCAGAGGACCAAACCTTAAAAGTAATTTCTTCATCTGAAGATATTAGTATTATTTTTGAAGAAGGAAAGGTGGTTATTACAACTGATTTTGTAGGGAAAGAAAAAAAACTTGAGATGGATGTAGGCAGTCTTAATTTTTCTTCTAAACAAGGCTTATTAACTGTTTCTTTTATTTACGATGATATTGAGATTTTCAATAAGAGAATAAATTTTGAGAAATTTAGTTTATCTAATGAAAGTATAATTGAGAATTTAACTGTGGAGGTTGTTGAAGAAGTTATTCAAAACATTACACTGCCTGAGGGGAATATAACTAATGCAACTATCCAAACAACTCAGTTTCAAGCAGTTCTTGGAAAACCGGTTAAATGGAAAAAAGACATACGGTTAGATAAGAAAGGAGTTGTAAAAATAACTTTGCCAAAGGACGCAACAAATATTTCTGTTTTTAAATTAACAAGGGATTTATTAGGAAAAGAGTTAGAAGGAAAAAATATTTCTGTAGAAGAAATAGAACAGGAAACTAATATTCAAGAAGAGGCTCCTCAAACAGAAGATTTGAGTCCTTCCCAAGAGGAGCCTTCTTTTGAAACAGAAATTTCTTCTGAAAAAATTGAAGAATTAGAAAAACAACTTAAAGAATTAGAAAAAATTTTAGAAAGTCTTGAAAAAACACTTGCCGAATTGCAGGATCAGTTGGGAAAAATGAATACTCAATTTACAATTACAGGGGGCGTTATTGGAACTCAGATAGAGAAAGAATTTGAAGAGCAAAATGAAAACAAAAAATTATTGGAAAAACAAATTAAGGAATTAAAAGAAATTAATGATGGAAAAATTCCTGCAAAGTTTACAATAACAACTCGAGAAATTTCAGAAACAGAAGAAAAAGGATTTTTCTTGTTTAAATTTTTCAAGAAAATCTTTTCAACAATTACAGGATTGGTTGTTAATATAGAAGAAAAGCAAGAAGAAATAGAAATTATTATTGAGGATAATACAACAGAATATGAAATTGTTTATGAAACCCCTGCTCCCTATGCAGTTGAGGAAGAAACAAAAAGAGGGAAAAAGGTAAAGATTGTCGGTCCAGAGAGCATTCATTATGAAAATGTTTTAGTCTTTACCAATTTGTCAGAAAGTTTGAATATTAAAAATCCTAACTCTGTAAAAATTCACTGGATTGAGAATGATACATTTCTTCCAGTTCAAAAAATTCAGGATTTAAACAGCAATGGAATTTATGATTATGTTGAATGGATTGCTCCAAGTTTAAGTAATCAAACTTTTGAAATTATTGTAATAACAAAAGCAGAACATCTTGATTCAAATAGAGAATTTGTTTCTGATATTTATGATGAAGTTAAAGAACTAGATAATGTGTGGAGTGAAGAAATTCCTTCAGAAGATTATGTAAGAGTTACTTTTGAAATTCCTTTAACTTCAAATAGAGATATTACAATTTATCCAAGAGTTGTTTCCGGAAACCCAAAAATAGAAGTTTATGAATTTGAAGGAACAGAAGTTATTGCAGAATTTACAAACATAAATTCAAATGCGTACAATAAAGTTTTCTTGACAAATCTTGTAGGGGAACAAGATACTTTTGATTTAAAAATTTTAGATGGAAGTGTTGAGTTTGATCATATTATTGATCCTGCAGAAACTCTCAGACCAAATGGAGAATTGTCTGATGTAAATTTAGTTGCTTCTGACTATACTGACCATGATGCAGACCCGGATTCAGATTCTTCTGTAACAGCAGCAACTGGAAATGGCGTGAGTACTGAGTATGGGGTAGATTTTCCAACTCCTACGGGAAATCCAACAGTAGGAGCAGACCTGCAGGAGTTTAGAGCAGGAGTTGAAGAATTGAATTCAGGTCAAACAGGAACACCAACTGCAAGAATTGAACTTTGGGAAAATGGGGTATTAGTTCGTGCAGGTACGGATGTTGGTGTATCAACTTATGCAGTCCTTAGTTTTACATGGAACGCAAATGAATTATCAACACCAGATGGTAGTTTAGTCCAGGCTAAAGTTATTGGGACAAAAGCGGGCGGTAGTCCCAGTACAAAAAGCTCAGTTAGCATAGGTCAAATAGAATGGAATGCTGATTATACAGCAGGAGCTCCACCTGACGATCCTCCAACCTG
>CAZJDG010000026.1:0-3313 GCA_964544725.1 Candidatus Woesearchaeota archaeon
TTTTTTCAATTGTTGCAAGTTCTCAAAAAGAAGTCCATGAATCTGTAAGAGAAATCAGAGAGCTTTTGTCTGGTTCGATAAAAAATTATCAAACATGGCTGGCATATAAAGAGCCTTATTTTGTCAATTTCCCAAAAGCATTGTATAAAACAAATTATTATTCTCCACCATTAATGTCTTGAACTCTTACTAAATCTGTGACTTGATCTCCTGCTTGGAGTTTTACTATTCTTACTCCTTGTGCTGCACGACCCATTACTCTAATATTTTGAAGAGTTGTTCTTATTACCATGCCTTTTGCAGTTGTGATTATTATGTTGTCGTCATTATTCACTGCTATGGTTGTTACAATTTCTCCTGTTTTTTCTGAGACTTTTAGGTTGATCACTCCTTTTCCGCCTCTTGCTGTTTTTCTGTAATCATTCACTGCTGTTCTTTTTCCGTAACCATTCTTTGAGATTGTTAAAACTGCTTCAGTATTTAGGACTTCTAAACTTACCACTTCATCATAAAGGGGACCAAGTTCTCCCTTATCAACCCCTCCTTTAGAAAGTCTGATTCCATTTACACCATAACTTGCTCTTCCCATATTTCTTACATCTTCGCTATTGAATCTTATTGCCTGTCCTTTTCTTGTTGCAAGTAAAACTTCTTGCCCTTTCTTAACAATCTCTACTCCAATCAAAGATTCTGAGTCGTCCATTGGTAAATTGATTGCTTTAACTCCTGAAGCTCTTGGCTTGGAGAAATTTGCAAGAGAGATTCTTTTTACAATACCTTTCTTTGTTGCCATGAATAGATAATCTTCAAAACTTTTTACAGAAATTACATTAGTTATTTCTTCATTTTTTATACTTAGTAAATTTACTAAGGCTTTACCTTTACTATATTTTTCAGATTCAGGAATTTCATAAGTCTTTAACCATAGGACTCTTCCACGACTTGTGAAGAACATTAAATAATCATGAGTTGAACAAGTGATTAATTGCTTTACGAAGTCTCCTGTTGCAAGATTGCTCCCAATAACACCTTTTCCACCTCTTCTTTGTTCCCTATATGATTTAAGATCAATTCTTTTAGCGTAACCTTTCTCAGTGATTGTTACAACAACTTCTTTCTTTTGAACAAGATCTTTTTCAGAAATTTCACTAATTCTTTGCAACACTTGAGTTCTTCTGTTGTCCCCATACTTTCTTTTCAACTCATTAACTTCTTTGACAATAATATTCAATACTTCTTTAACATCTCCAAGAATTTTTTCAAGTTCAGCAATTCTTTTCTTTAATTCTTCATGCTCTTTTTTTAATTTATCTTGTTCGAGAGAGGTTAATTGTTGTAATCTTGTTTCTAAAATAGCCTGGGATTGTTTTTTGCTAAGATTGAATTTTTTTACTAGTACTTCTAATGCTTCAGTTGTACCTTTAGATTTTTTAATTAAGTCTATTACCTTATCAATATTTTTTAAAGCAATTAAAAGTCCTTCAACAATTTCTTGTCTGTCTTGCGCTTTTTTAAGTACATATTTAGATCTGTTTGTAACTATTTTTTTTCTGTATCTTACATATTCTTCCAATGCTTGTTTTATAGTTAGAACTTTAGGCTGTCCGTCAACTAAAGCTAAGAAATTTACATTGAATGAATCTTGTAATCTTGTGTATTTATGTAGAGCATTTATCACGAATTTTGTGTTTGCATTTTTTTTCAATTCTAAAACAATTCTTATTTTTCCTTTGGCGGATTCGTCTCTTAAGTCAGATATATCTCTTAATTTCTTGTCTTGGATTATTTTTGCAATTTGTTCCACTAAAGTTGATTTGTTTAACATATAAGGAATTTCTGTGATGACGATTAGTTCTTTGTTTTTGGTAGTTTCAGTCATTACTTTTCCCCTCGTTATTAGTCTTCCTTTTCCGGTTTTGTAAAGTTCGACCATATCTCCTGTGACTGTTCCTCCTGTTGGGAAATCTGGACCGGTTATTGTTTCACAGATTTTTTCTATTGTAATTTCTGGTTTTTTAATATAAGTAAGAATTGCATCGCAAACTTCTGTCAGATTATGTGGAGGAATATTTGTGGCCATTCCAACAGCAATTCCTGTCGCTCCATTAAGTAATAATGCAGGGAGCTTCCCAGGCAAAAGTGTTGGTTCTTTTAATGAGTTATCGAAATTTGGTATGAAATCTACTGTTCCTTTGTCTATGTCTTCTAAAACTTCTGTTGAAATTTCTGCTAATCTTGCTTCAGTATATCTGTAAGCAGCAGGAGGATCCCCATCAACACTTCCAAAATTTCCTTGACCAAATACTAAGGGGTATCTTAAGGAAAAGTTTTGAGCCATTCTAACCATTGCATCATAAATTGCAGAATCTCCGTGAGGATGGAATTTACCAATCACATCTCCAACTACTCTTGCGGATTTTTTTGTTTGACTTCCAGGTTTCAAACCCATTTGTTGCATAGCATAGAGAATTCTTCTTTGAACTGGCTTTAATCCATCTTCAATTGCAGGGATTGCACGAGAAACAATAACACTCATAGCATAATCTAAATATGCTTTTTTCATTTCTGCAGAAACTTCTGTGTTAATAACTCCTCTCTCAGGTTCTTTTATGATTTCTTTATCTTCCATTTTAATTATTATTTTGTAAATGTTCTTCCATTATTTTGATTGCTTTCAAGGCTTTTTCTTTTGTATTGTCGAAAATATCAGGGTGGTTTTTTATTTCCTCTGCACTAAACCATCTTACTTCTGTTCCTTCATCTGATTTCTCAAGCAATTCTCCTCCAATGATTTTTCCAATATAAGATATATTAATGTGGTGGTGATCTGGTTTGATTATGTCTAACTGAATATCTAAATTTTGAGGTAAATTTTTAATTTTTAGATATCCAATATCAATTAATTTAATATCATATCCTGACTCTTCTTTAGCTTCTCGAATAACCGAGTCACATGGTAATTCGTTTTCTTCAATATGGCCTCCAACTGGAATAAATTTTTTAACTTTTTTATTAAAGGTAAGTAAAACTTTTCCTTCTTTAATCACATAAACTGTGGATAAAAATTCCCTAACCAGTTTGTTATCTTCCATTAACTTACTTCCTCTCCTTTTTCATCTAGGTATTTCATGAATTCATCTTCAGTTAGTTCATCTTTTTTAATATCTGCTCCGACCCATTTACATTTTTTACATTCCCACTCGCCTTTGTTCTTTCCCTCTTCACCAACAAGAACTACTGCTACTTCATCACCATTACATTTTGGACATCTTCTTAATCTGAATGTTTTACCTTCTTTCTTTTTTGTTTTAAC
>CAZJDG010000026.1:3413-10686 GCA_964544725.1 Candidatus Woesearchaeota archaeon
CATTTTAAATATCTAAATTAGCCTCCTTTGCGTTTTGTGAAATGAATTCTTTTCTAGCTTGAACGTCGTCTCCCATTAACATGGAGAAAGTTTGATCAGCTTCAACTAAATCTTCTATGAATATTTTCTTGATTTTTCTTGATTTGGGATTCATTGTAGTGTCCCATAATTGATTTGAAGACATCTCTCCTAGTCCCTTGAATCTTGTTATGTTTGTTGTGCCAAGTTTTTCAATTGCTTTTTTCAATTCTTCATCTGAATAAACATAGTTGTCTTTTTGTCCTTTTCTTAATCTGTATAAAGGAGGTAATGCGACATATAAATTTCCATTTTTAATTAAGTCAGGCATGAATCTAAAGAAGAATGTTAAAAGTAAGGTTTTGATATGTTCTCCATCAACATCTGCATCAGTCATAATTATAACTTTACTATATCTTAGTTTTCCCATATCAAATGTTTCCCCAACACTTGTTCCAATAGCTGTAATTAAATTTGTAATTTCCTCGCTGGATAATGTTCTTGAAGGATTTGATTTTTCTACGTTTAGGATTTTACCTTTTAATGGGAGAATTGCCTGTCTTTCTTTGTCCCTTGCTTGTTTTGCGCTATTATGAACAAAAATTCCTGAAGCTAAAGCAAAATTATGAGTCTCTTTTACTTCCAGATCATAAACATCTATTTTTTTATTTAACCATTCAATTCTCCTTATCTTATGATTATAATTATTCACTGTTTCTAACATCTCAGAAGGATTATTCCCAAAAAATCTCTCACAAAATGTTTTCATACTTAAGACACTTTTGTCACTATGTTTAATTCTAATTTCATCGAATTGCGTTAAATTTCCATTATCTTCAAGAACCGCTTTCATTAATTCAATTGTCTTTTTGAAATAAGTTTTATCATAAGATTCTTTTCTTTTTTCCCTAAATTCTGGAGTCCATTGTTCTTTTGTTTTTTGTCTCCTCCAAATCAATAAAAATTCATCTTTCCATTGTTCTTTTGCCACATGAGACAAATATTCCTTAGCATCAGGATTTTCTTCAAAAAATTTCTTAACTTTGTCAGAAGCTCTTTTCCTATTCTCTAGACTAGACCAGTATTTCTTTTGCTCTTTATTAAGTCTATTTCTATTTTCTTCCTGATAATCTTCATTTGAATTGTAGAATTCTTTATGCTTCATCATCATGAAATTCTTGTACTCTTTATTTTCCCATTGTTTTTTAGCTCTTTTTGAAAGCATCTCATTGACTTCTGGTTGTTTTGCCCAATTACTCATTTTCTTTTTATATTCTGGAGTTTGATGAGATTTTTTTGCTTTTTCTTTAACATCTTTTCTATGCAAAGTTTTTTTCAAATGTTCTGTATGAAGAATTAAATGATCTTCCTTAGTCATTCTTAAAATATTTGTTGGATTATTATTTAACTTATTAAAATCAATATGGTGTTTATGGTTTCCCTGTTCTTTTAAATAAATCCCATTTTTAAGATTGTGTTCATCGGCCAATAAATGAGTAAAAATCCATGTTTTATTTGGATCCCACACCATTTCGTATCCTTCAATAGTTATTCTTCCACCAATTTTTGAAATTCTCTTGTGTAATGGCATAAGAGAATCATTTTTAGTTAAATCTTTAGATTCTTTATAATTTCCATTTCTAAGCATAAATTTATGATCTGGAGTACAAATGATTTCTGTACCATTGTCTAAAGTAATTCTTATGACTTCAACATTTTTTTTAGTTAGTCTTGGACTTTCAATTTTTTCTATTCCAATACTTCCATCTTTTTTTATTGTATAACAAAAATTCTCTTTTCTTTCATTATCTTCTTTAATTAATTCTTTAAAAGATAAATTTCTTCCATCAGTTAATGCGACTTGTGTATCTCCAGAAAAACATCCTCCTGCAGATTCTCCCTCAACAATGTAAAGTTCAGTATCGTCTGCATTTTTCCTAGAACAATCTGAAAGTTTTCCTGGAAGTCCTCCAAGTGAGAATACGTTTTTTCTTCTTACTAAATCTTTTGCTTTTTTAGCTGCAAGTCTTGCTTTAGCAGCATCTAATGCTTTTGAAACAATTCTTTTTGCAATTGTTGGATTCTCTTCAAAGAATTCAGATAAAGATGAAGTTACAACGGAGTCAACATAACCTTTAACCTCACTATTTCCTAGCTTAGTTTTTGTTTGACCTTCAAATTGTGGCTCTGGGATTTTTACACTGATTATTGCTGTTAGTCCTTCTCTAATGTCATCTCCAGTAAAAGATTCGCTTCCACTTTTTCCGTTTTTTAATGCCCCTGTTTTTTTAGCGTAATCATTAATAACTCTAGTTAATGCTGTCTTGAAACCCGAAACATGAGTTCCACCTTCAATTGTATTTATGGTGTTTACAAATCCATATATTGTTTCTCTGAAAGTTGTATTATATTGAATTGAAATTTCTATATGGATGTTTTGAATGTCTCTCTTAAAATAGATTGGTTTGTGTATAACTTCTTTTGATTTATTTACCCATTTTACGAATTCAATTAGTCCTCCAGTATAGAAGAATTCCTCTTTCACATTTTTTTCTGGGTCGTTTAAATTTATTCTTAATCCAGCGTTTAGGAAAGCTATTTCTCTAAATCTTGTTTCTAAAACAGTGTAATCAAATTTTAAAGTTGAGAAAATTTCTTCATCTGGCCAGAAAATAATTTTTGTTCCAGTGTCATCCTTAGTTGTTTTCCCAATTACTGTTAATTTTGTTTTAGCATATCCTCTTGAGTATTCTTGTTGGTGTATTTTTCCATCTCTTTTTATTTCAATAATTAATTTTTTTGCTAGTGCGTTTACTACAGAAATTCCAACACCATGTAAACCCCCAGAAATCATATAAGATTTTTTGTCGAATTTTCCCCCAGCATGAAGTTTTGTCAGAGCTACTTGAACTGCAGGGATTTTAAATTGGGGATGTGAGTCAATTGGGATTCCCCTTCCATTATCCTCAACTGTTACTGAGCCGTCTTTGTTTAATGTTACTCTAATTTGGGTGCAATGTCCTGCAAGTGCTTCGTCAACAGAATTATCCACAACTTCATATATTAAATGATGTAGTCCTTCCTTACCTGTAGAACCAATATACATTGCTGGTCTTTTTCTAACTCCTTCAAGACCTTCCAATACACGGATAGATTCTGCGCTATAATTTTGTTTAACCATTTTAAATTTCAGATAGAAATTTCTTATTTGTATTTTGATTACGTAAATTTGGTTTAAAAAGCTTGCTGCCTAAATTTGGCTATTTTACGACGAGAAACGGTTAAATTTAATTTTAAACTTTTTCTCGAGAATAAATTTTTATTTTCTAGAAAGCGTAAAAATACTTCAAATATTATTTTCACTATTATTAAGTAATGACAAATGGTAAGGTTTATAAAGAATTGAGTCTATGGAATATTAATAAAAATCAAGAGAATTATTATGAAAAAATCAACGAGAACAAACTTTTTGAAAGGGGTTGGACTAGCAGTAGGTGTGTTTGCAGGCTTAGCTGGGCTTTATGCACAGAATCATACGCTTGCAAAAGATGCACAGGCAGAAGTAGCTCAAAAAATAAATAAACTTGTTCAAATGATTGAATCTCCTAGGAATCTAAAATGGGATTTTACAAAAGAAGGACTTGGAAAAATATACGAAGGATCATTTGATTGTAAAGGAAAAAGGTGGAAAGTTACTTATGGCAAAAATGATAATCCTGTGTTAACTTTAAAATCACAAGGTAAAACGATGACTGATGAGCTTGCTGATGGATATGTTGATAGCACAAATGGAAATCTAAATATGGCTCCAAGAAGCACGTTTGAATTGGCAGTTTATGGTGAAGGAATGTTTCAGAATCAAAAGGATGTTGCAGATCAAGGGGATTATATAAGAATAGTTGATTGTATAATAAATCCTAAAGGAACTAAAAATAAAAATAATCTCTGAAAGAAGATATAAAACAAAATGACAAAAAATTTAATAAAAAAAATAGGGACTGGAATTGCATTAGTTGGAGCTTTGGTGGGAACAGCTTATGCTGGAAATTCTAAAAAAGTAACTAACTTTCAAGAATGTGTTGATGCAGGATATACTGTTTTTGAGATTAATCCGCCTTTCTGTAAAACTCCTGATGGAAAAGTTTTTAGGGAAGTTGAAAAAAAAGTAACTAACTTTCAAGAATGTGTTGATGCAGGATATATTGTTTTTGAGATTAATCCTCCTTACTGTACAACTGATGATGGAAAAGTTTTTGCAAAAGCTGAAAAAAAATTTGATCCAAGGAATTGGTAATATTCTCTAAATAATTTTATTTTTTCTTCTTTTTAGATTTAGACTTTGATTTTGTTTTTTTAGACTTAGATTTCTTAGCAACTTTTGCTCCAAGGGGTTTTTTAGCTTCTATCCAACGAACTTTTCTTCTACCAAGTTCTTTGTTTTTTCTACATTTTGAAGAACAAAAATAATGAATATTGCCTTTGTTGGTTACAACTGTGGTCCCTCTTGGAAATTCATACATTTTTCCACAATAAACGCATTTAGGCATTTTGAGATCCTCTTAAATAATTTCCACTCATAGGATTTGAACCATAATTAACATCTTCTCTTACAACATTTCTTGAAGAAACATAGTAAGCTCCATTTTCATGATTGTGATTATCTACGGCACACATTTCAAGTATACGCTCCTTTTGTTACTTTTGATTTGACTTTTCTTGCCTCTATTTCAGTTTCTCTAAGCATTAAAATATCTCCAGGTCTTATTGGGCCACGAACATTTCTTCTCATGACTCTTCCATCATCTCTCCCTTTTTGAACTAAACATCTAACTTGAGTGATTTCTCCTCTGAATCCAGTTCTTCCTAGAATTTCTTGAACAAGTGCAGGGACTGCTTCTCCAGCCGCAATTCTGTCCCCTTTTTTGGATTGTTGCTGTTGACCTTTATCTTTTTGAGGTTTTTGTGATTTTGCCATTTTTATTTTATACTAGTTAAATATGCTTTTAGAGTCATAGCTTTGTATTCTACTTCCGAACTATTATGTTCTTGTTCCCTAAACCCTTTAGCAAGTTCAATAAGTTTTTTAGATCCTCTTGATACTATCCATTTTGAATTATCAGGATTACTTACAAGATGTTTTCCGATTAAAACATATTCTATCATTTCATTTCTTACCCAAAGAATTAATATCTGCTTGTGCGTCTCCAGTTTCTATTACAGCAATACTTGATGCAGATACTGGTATTCCTGCGGCAATTCCCAATTTTTGTTTACTGTCTGCTTCTTGACAGGGAACGTTTTTTTCTTTGCATAGTACTGGGATGTGTTGAACGATTTCTTTAGGTTCTACATCTGCAGCATAAGCTACAAATTTTGCAGTTCCTCTTTCTATCGCTTTGGTAACTTCGTTAGTTCCTCTTTCGATTTTACCAGAGGTTCTTGCCTTTTCGATTATTGAATAAACGTCTGCCATTTTGTTGTATTTTTTGTTTGAGAATTAATAATCCTCAAATTTATTTCATCGGACTAATATGTGAGAAAATTTTTCTTTTTAAAGGTTCTTGTTCTTCCAAGTCACCTCAACTTGATCGGTTCTTTGTCTTGGATTTATGTTTAAATTTTGAGCTTTCTCTTTTTCAAATTTGATTCCTGATTTGAACATTATTTCCCCTAGAAAAGCAATCATTGCCCCATTGTCAACTAATAAAGAATTTTCTGGAACAAAGAATTTAGCTCCACGTTCTTCACACATTATTTTACACATTTCTTGTAATCTTTTATTACAGCCAACCCCTCCCCCAAGTAGAAGTTCTTTTTTCCCAGTGTGAGCCATTGCTCTTTCAGCAGTTTCTACAAGCATCGGAAAAACTGTTTCTTGCATTGAATAAGCTAAATCTTCTTTAGAATAAAGGGAACCAAGGTCCCCCTTATCAACCCCTCCTTTAGATTTCTGCTCATTGCTGATTTTTTTTGATTCTACTTTTTGTTTAAGATTTGTAAGGATTCCTGAAAGTGCAATATCCATTCCCTTTACCTTGTATGGAAGTTCAATGTAGGTTTTTCCATTCTTTGCAAGTTTTTCTATTTCAGGTCCTCCAGGAAAACCAATCCCTAAATATCTCGCGAAATTATCAATAAAATTTCCAACTCCAACATCAAGAGTTTCTCCAAAAACCCTGTATTTTCCAGAAGCATAAGCAATTACTTGAGTATTAGCACCAGAGGTATAAAGCATTACAGGATCTTTTGCCTTTGTTATCTCCCCAATTTCTAAATGTGCTATACAATGATTAATTGGTATTAAAGGCGTATCCAATTTTTTTGAAAGTTCTTTAGCAAAATTTATTCCCTCAATTAAACAGGGAGCGAGACCTGGAGCCTGAGAAAAAGCGATAGCATCAATTTCCTTTTCATCTAATTTTGTAGCCTCTAATGCTTTTTTATAAATTTCTAAGGAAACTTTTTTATGGTGTCTTGCTGCATCCATTGGGATTATTCCTCCTTCTGTTGTCGTGTAAGGATCTTTTACATTAGCAATTATTTTTCCGTTTTTTACAATTCCTATTCCGAAAGTATGTGCTGTTGATTCAACTCCTAATACAATTGACATATATCTTAAATTGAATATATGTTTATAAAATTAGTTTAATTTTAATAATCGTGGTAGCTATTATTCCTGGTAAAATGGTTAAAAAGAAAAAACTTAAATCTATGGAAGAACCTAAACCAATCTTCCCTAAAGTTTTTTCACCAGTAATAGAATTTAGAAAAGGTTCATCTGAAGCAATAGTTAAATTTCGTCTGAAAAAGAAATCTAAGGCTATTGAGAATTATGTTGATTCAGAGAGCGTTGATGAGAGTGATTTAAAATGGGTTAGATATTCTGGAAGGGTGATTTCAAATTATCATAGAAGGGAAGATGGAACATATATTTTTAGTGGAGTGGAAGCACATCAAAGACTTAACCAGAGATTGGAAGGACTTTTCTTTAAAGCAATGTCTGATTACTTTGGAAAATGATAAATAAAAATTAAATAAATTTAGAAGATTATTTCTTCTTAGCAGGCTTCTTTTTTGCTGCTGGTTTCTTGGCTACTTTCTTCTTCTTTTTACCGCCTCTAGCCATAACCGCCTCACAGACATTTCCCTGGCCATCTACATAGTACAAATGTCCTGGTCTTCTTGTAACAACATTCTTGCGGATAATTTTTCCCATTGATGTTTCCTCCTTTTTATATTTATTTCACGAGAGATT